>BNVF01000003.1 GCA_025997895.1 Spirochaetia bacterium | reverse complement strand
CTTGTTAAGCTTCGAGGTAATACGGCGACATTACGCACAGCGGAAAATAAGGAGAATCACTAATGTTAAAACGCACACGCCCCCGGAACATGAGTCCCGGGATCATTATTGCCGCAGCCCTGCTGTTTTCTCTTGCCGCTTGCGCATCAGGCGGCAAATCAACCAACACCACCGAGCTGGAAAACAAGGGAACCGCTATGAACGTACCCACCCCCGCCTGGGTAAAAACCTATGTTACCAAAGGCGTCGCCGCGCTGCAGGCGCAGTACAAAGACCAATACTGCGTCATTGGCGAAGAAAGTGGCGTGAACAAACAGCTTGTCATTGCCTGGGCGGACAGCTTCAGCGCCCAGCAGCGAATCGGCGCAATGCTGCGGACAAATGTCGCCTCAAGTTATACCGCCACCGTACAGGGAAATGCCGCCGCCCTCGGCGCGCTTGGCAGGGAAATCGCGTCCGGCGTCTATCAGCAGGAAATTGATAATTCCGTCAATACCCTCGTCAACGTCAGCTTTTCAGGCGCGCAGCGTGAAGCGGACTGGTGGACCCTCCGCCGCCGTTACGATCCTGATGATCCCGCCGTTTACACCGATGAATACACCGCCTATGTGTTATATACGATTCCAAAAGCGGAACTGAATCGCCAGACAGCCTTCGCCCTTGCATCCAGCGTATCAATGGATTCCGGTTTGTATGACATCACCATAGCCCTTGCGCGGACTATGCTGCTGGACGGCGTACCGTACCTTGCGCCCGCCGCTTCCACACCCGCCGCGCCAATCATTACAGAGCCGCCTGTCCTGGACGCGGCAAACGCCCCCATTTCCTACGCAATCGCGGAAATAACCCCGCAGGAAGAATACTATCTGGGCCGGGCAGTAGGAGCCGCCATTCTCGCCAATTATACAATCTGGACAGCACGGCCTGATTTAGTTGATTACGCAAACAAAATATGCGCCGCCATCGTTATCAACTCATCAAAACCGGAAATTTACAACGGCTATCATGTGGCGCTTCTCGACAGCGATGAAATAAACGCCTTTGCCACACCGGGAGGCCACATCTTTATTACCCGCGGCCTTGTAACAACTACGGCATCTGAAGACGCCCTGGCCGCCGTCATAGCCCACGAGATCGCCCATATTCAAATGCGGCACAGCGTCAAGGCAATTACCACCAGCCGAATCACCCAGGCAATTATGGCAGGCTCAGGGTCAACCCGTGAAAAAGCGGAAGAAATAGCCAATGCAACCGGCCTGGATTTAAACACAGTAGCCGCGATTTTTAATGAAGCCGCCGGAGAAATGACAAGCGCCCTGGTCAATAACGGTTACGCGCAAGTGCAGGAATTTAACGCCGATTACACCGCCGTAACACTGCTTGCCGCTGCCGGTTACAGTCCCCAGGGCTTACCCGATATACTGCGGGAACTGGAAAGAACACAAAAATCACCGCCCCACCGCAGCCTTGACCGTACTCATCCCACGCCCGCCCAACGGCTTTCCGCAGTCCAAACAAGCGTCAGCCTGTACCGCCCGGAAGACACCCGCTCATACCGGCAAAGCCGCTTCACTGCGACTAAATAACACAGGGGTTTATATGGAAATTGTATTTCTTTATTAAAGAAGTGGGGCGGCGGCTCGGAGAGGATGATCCGTTAGACGACATCGGCCAATACGACGCCTGGGATTAGGGAAAAACATGAACGAACGCCTGCGGATTATGTAGGCAGATACTGGGGCCGTACTCCATTATTTTTATTCATTTTCCAAGGTTTCTTTATTCATTTTTATATATTCCTCTGCCGTTTGTATTATAATATCCTTGATTTTATAATCATTCCCATTTCTTGTTATTATTGCCAAAAGATCATTTTCTTTGGCAGTAAAATATTGCAACCCGTCTTCAAAATCAGTAATTATCGAATTTAAGGACATATCTACTATGTTTTCAGATATTGGTAAAATATTTACTAATAATCTTAAGTCTTTTATCTGTTGTTTTGATTCTGCGTTACCCTTAATTTTCCTTAACATATAAAAAACATTTGACAATACAAGTGCCGTTGTAAAAATTACAATTTTTCCTTTATAAGCAAGCGTAAATAATTCAGCGGCATAGGTATAAAACAAATCCCTTTCGGCCAAAAGATCCATGATTAAACATGAGTCAATAAATATTTTTCTTTTCATCGGTCTTCCCTTAATATATAACGTGCCCGTTCATCCTCCCTTGCCAGCTTTTTTAAATCATCTTCCGATATAACCCCGCTTAATTTTTCAATCAATGGCGGATATTTTTTAGGTGGCGCATATTCGTAAACCAGGTTTTTAAAGTAATCTTCCACCAGTTTTGACAAACTTTTATGCTTGTTTTTCGCATATTTTTTTGCGGAAATAATAACCATTTGATCCAATTTTAGCGTCAATTTTGTTTCCATAACAAGTTATCCTCTATACGTCTCAATATAGGGTGTTTTATACGTCTTTGTCAAGTACGGCTATCGGCAATTTTATACTAGATAAAAATCGTCAAGATTTTTCTTGACAACTGCAAAATTGGAGTGCATAATATATCTATAACAAATGACTGATTCTTGGTAGTTTTGTTCTATTTGTTTTATGTGATAGAAGAATTTATACAAAATTAAGGAGTGTAGTATTATGGCAGAACAGAGACCCGAAATAGCCAACAGTATTCAAACTGGCGGCTTCAAAACCAATTACCACGATTTGGGGCAGGGCTACCCTGTAACCCTTTTGCACGGTTCCGGCCCCGGCGTTACGGCCTGGGCAAACTGGGGACGTTTATTTCCCCTTATTAAGGACGATTTCCGGGTAATTGCGCCGGATATGTCCGGTTTTGGCTATACCGAGCGCCTTCCGGGCAAGAAAAACAACATGATCGGCTGGGTCGAGCAGACTGTTGACCTGCTGGATGCCCTCAAAATCGAAAAAACTAACCTGGTGGGCAACTCTTTTGGCGGCGCATTGGCCATGTCTATGGCTATACGTCATCCGGAGCGGGTCAACAAGCTGGTACTCATGGGCGCTATGGGCGTCAGCTTCCCCATTACCTACGGCCTGGACACGGTTTGGGGCTACGAGCCCTCGGTGGAGGCAATGGAAGAGCTGCTTGAAATATTCACCTATAATCACAGCTTCGCCACCAAAGACCTGGTAAAATCCCGTTACGAAGGCAGCATATTGCCCGGCTTTCAGGAGAGTTTCCACGCCCTGTTCCCGGAGCCCCGGCAAAAGGGCGTGGAGAGCATGGCCGCAGATCAGCATTATATCCGCAACATACCCCACGAAACCCTCATTATCCACGGCCGGGAAGACCGGGTCATACCCCTGGACAATTCCATCAAGCTGCTCCAGCTTATCGACAAGGCCCAGCTCCACGTGTTTGGGCACTGCGGCCACTGGACCCAGATTGAGCATACCCAGGAGTTTGCGGACCTTATCCGCAACTTCTTCAAGAGGTAGTTATGGGCGCCGGAAAAATTGTAGCTCTTGCAGCACAGCTGTTTGACGCTGAGCGGAACCGCAAGGCCATTCCGCCGCTGACAGAACAGGACAGTTCTATTTCACTGGACGATGCTTACCACATTCAGCTTGAAAACGTAAAGCGGGTGCTGGCAATGGGCCACGTTATTTCCGGCAAGAAGATCGGCCTAACCTCGCCGGGCATACAGAAGCAGCTTGGGGTGAATGAGCCCGACTACGGCCACCTTTTTGCGGCAATGGACTGCAAAGACGGAAAAATCAACACCAGCGCCCTTTTGCAGCCCAAGATCGAAGGGGAAATCGCCTTTGTTCTGAAAGCCGATCTTGCAGGCGGAAAAGTTACCCGTGAGGATGTGCTTAAAAATACCGATTACGTGGTTGCCGCGTTCGAAATCGTGGACAGCCGGGTGGCGGACTGGAAGATCAAGCTGCCGGACACCGTTGCGGATAACGCCTCATCGGGGCGTTATGTGCTGGGGGCAAAAAAACTCAAACTAAGCGAAGTGGATCTGCCCACAGTAACGATGAAGCTCTTCAAAAACGGCGAATTGGTGGGCGAGGGGACCGGCGCTGCGGTGCTGGGAGACCCCTGCCTTTCGGTAGCATGGCTTGCCAACCGGCTCTGGGATTACGGCGTTACCCTGAAAGCCGGGGAGATCATCCTTTCCGGCGCGTTCTCTGCGGCCCCGGCTGCGGCAAAGGGCGATTCCTTTACCGCTGAATTTTCTTCCCTTGGGAAAGTTGAAGCGTCATTCGTATAACAGGAAGGCATAATGGAAAAAATAAAAGTTGGCATTATCGGCCCCGGTAATATCGGGACGGATTTAATGTACAAGGTGATGAAAAGCAAGAATTTGCAGATGTATATGATGGCGGGCATTGTGGAATCCGAAGGGATCAAACGGGCTGCCGGACTGGGCTTTAAAACCGCCATTACCGGCGTGGATGCGGTGGCCGCCGATCCTGAGGTACAGATCGTGTTTGACGCTACCAGCGCCAAGGCCCACCTGCACAATTCGCCCATACTCAAGGCTGCCGGGAAAATTTCAATTGACATGACCCCTGCGGCGGTGGGGCCCTATGTGGTGCCCTGCGTGAATCTGGACAAGTTCACCGATGAGGCGGACTTCAACATGGTTACCTGCGGCGGACAGGCCACGGTGCCTATTGCCTTTGCCATTAACCGTGCGGCAGATGCGGAATACTGCGAAATTGTTTCCTGCATTTCCTCCAAAAGCGCCGGTCCCGGTACCAGGGCCAACATCGACGAATTTACCGAGACTACTTCCAAGGCCCTCCATGTGGTAGGCGGCGCAGACCGCAGCAAGGCGATCATCGTCCTGAACCCGGCGGATCCTCCTCTGATGATGACCAATACGGTGTATGCTCTGGTGAAAAATCCCGATGAAAAAAAGATCGTCGAATCGGTAAACGACATTATTCGGGAAGTGCAGAGTTATGTGCCCGGTTACCGGCTGCGGGTGCCGCCTATTGTGGACGGCAACAAGGTTACAGTGATTATCGAAGTTGAAGGGGCAGGGGACTTCCTGCCGGCCTATTCGGGAAATTTGGACATCATCAACCAGGCGGCGGTAGCGGTGGCAAGCAAACTGGCTGCCAAAATGCTGGGAGGGGGAAAATAATGCGCAGCGATAAAATCAATATCGTAGACACGACCCTTCGTGACGGCAGCCATGCGGTCAGCCACTCCTTCACGGTTGAACAGGTTACGGCAATAGCCGCCGGTCTGGACAAGGCTGGTGTTGACATGATCGAACTGAGCCACGGCGACGGAATTGCCGGCTCATCGATCAATTACGGCTTTTCCAAAGTTTCGGAAATGGACCTGCTGGAAGCGGCGGGTAAGGTTATCAAAAAGGCAAAACTCGCGGTGTTGCTCCTGCCCGGCGTGGGAACTATTGAGGACTTAAAAAAAGCCAAAGAGCGGGGCGCAAATGCCGTGCGGGTGGCAACCCATGTTACCGAGGCGGATATCGCTATTCAGCACATTGGCTGGGCCAAGCAGAACGGTATGTTTACCGTAGGTTTCCTGATGATGACCCATATGGCAAGCCCTGAAAAAATTGTTGAACAAGCGAAAATTTTTGTCGATGCCGGCGCGGATTATATCAATTTGGCAGACTCTGCCGGTTACATGATCCCCGAAGATGTAAAACAGCGGGTAGGCGCGCTGCGGAACGCCATCAGTCTGCCGGTGGGGTTCCACGCCCACAACAATATTGGCATGGCAATCGCCAACGCCCTGGCCGCGATTGAGGAAGGCGCCAATTTTATCGACGGCACCTGCCGGGGTCTGGGCGCCGGAGCGGGTAACGCCCAAATCGAAGTACTCTGCGCGGTGCTCAAACGGCTGGGTTACAACATCGGCGCGGACATTTACGCCATGATGGATGTGGCCGAAGACATAGTGGAACCCATTATGCAGCGTCCCCAGACAATCAGAACCGATTCGGTCATGCTCGGTTTCGCCGGCGTATATTCCAGCTTCCTGCTCCACACCCGCAAGGCTGCGGAAAAATTCGGACTTGTCCCCCGGGACATTCTGGTGGAACTGGGTAAACGCCGCATGGTCGGCGGCCAGGAAGACATGATCGTCGATGTGGCCTACGAGCTCAGTAAGAAAAAATAGGTTGAGTTTATGGGACAGAAGTACAAAGTCAGCGTGCAGAATACAGACGGACTGAAGTCCGACATCAGCTTTAATTGTGATGAGGATGTATCCGTTTTGCATGCGATGATACACGCCGGACAAGGGCCCATATGGCACGGCTGTTGCGGAGGAGCCTGCGGCGTCTGCAAGGCCCGGATAATTTCCGGTGACTTTTACGCGTTCAAGCCCATGAGCGCCGCCCATGTAAGCGAGACGGAAAAAAAAGAGGGTATGGTTCTATTGTGCTGTGTGCAACCCCGAAGCGATATGCTTATCGCCCAGGGATAACACAAATATATTTTTTTTTTGGAGGATCATTATGGCTTTAACTCAAACTCTTCGCCCGGGTCTTATCCAGCTTCGTGTGCTGGATTTTGACAAATCACTCCACTTCTTCAAGGAAATCCTTGGATTGGATGAAGTTGGCCGCACCAGCGACGGCCGGGTAATGCTGAAGGCTTACGATGAATTCGATCATCACAGCGTAGTGCTTCGCAAGGCCGACGCTTCTGGTCTGGATTATGTGGCTTTTAAAGTTGCCAACAAAGAACAACTTGAGGAGATCAAGGACAAGACCGAAAAATTCGGCTACAAGACAACCGAAATTGCCGCCAACACCGAGCAGCCCGGTTTCGGCAAACAGTACAAATTCACCCTCTGTACCGGTCACGAATTGCACATCTACAATGAAGTGGAACTCTCCAAAGACGGCCCGATGATCAAGAACCCCAATCCCTGGCATAAACCGCCCCGGGGCTTCAGGGCCGTGCGTCTCGACCACTTCCTGCTCTACGGACCCGGCATTGCCGAGGCGGAGCGCTTCTTGATCGAAGTATTCGGCATGTTCGTTCCCGAAGTCTGCAACACCGCCGATGGCAAGCGTCTTGCTGCCTGGATCACCGGTAACAACAAACCTCACGATCTGGCCTTTGTTGAGTATCCCAAGCCCAACACCCTTCACCATGTCGGCTTCTTCCTCCAGACTTGGGAAGACGTGCTCAACGCGGCGGATCTTATCGCCATCAACCACCTCAAGCTGGACATCGGGCCCACCCGTCACGCCATCACCCGCGGTCTTTCGATCTACTTCTGGGAGCCCTCTGGTCTCCGTATCGAAACCTACTGCGGCGGTTACACCGCCAACCCGGACAACCCCCAGCGCGTGTGGGATGCGGATCAGCTTGGCCGTGGTCTCTTCTTCTTCTCAGGCGAAATGATCCCCAGCTTCCTGGAGATTGTTACCTAAGCCGGCGCGGTTTTTACCGTAAAATTTTTGAATAGGGCTGCTCTGAAAAGGGCAGCTTTTTTGTATTTTTGCACCTTGTGTTTTGCCCGATTATCTCATAATAGAGCACATCACCCCCAAATATCAGTGGTGAGGGGTATTAATGCTTGAAATCTCTCTCAATTCAGGGTAAAAATGAGCAATGGATATTGAAAGGATAATCCGTCCTGGCGCAAAGGCGTATATTGTCGGCATTAAGGGAACCGGAACCAGCGCTCTGGCCGAGCTTATGGTCAATTCCGGCGTGAAGGTTAGCGGTTCCGATACTAGCGAAGTATTTTATACCGACGCCATCCTGAAAGAGCTGGGTATCCCCTATTACGAATCTTTTGACACCGCCCATATTTCAGGAGATTTTGACATTGTAATCCATTCCGCCGCTTACAATGCCGAAAGCAATGTTGAGCTTGCCGAGGCGGCGCGGTGTGGCATCCCGGTAGTAAAATACCCCGACGCTCTGGGGTCATGGTCGGCCGTTTTTGATTCGGCGGGCATAGCCGGCGTTCACGGCAAAACCACCACCACCGCGATAGCCGGCGTTCTTGCCCGCGCTGCAGGACTTCCTGCCCAAATACTTGCGGGCAGCGCCGTGGCAGATTTCAACGGCAGATCAACCCTCAGCCTGGGTAACAAATATTTCATTGCCGAAACCTGTGAATACCGCAAACATTTTCTCGCCTTTCACCCCAGGCACATAATACTCAGCGCCGTGGAAAGCGACCACCAGGACTTTTTCCCCAGCTACGAATCCATACGCAGCGCCTTCCTCGATTATTGCCGCCTGCTCTCTTCAGGGGGCGAACTCATCTACTGCGCCGACGATCCCGGCGCTGCGGAAATAGCCCAAACAATAGCAAAAGAAAAGCGCGATTTAACGCTGATCCCCTACGGCTTCACCACCGCCGGCGATTATCAAATATCTTCTTACAAAGTTGAAAATGAGCGGGCGGTTTTTACCATCGCCGGTTTTGGAGAATTGGCAATATGCGTTCCCGGCCGCCACCAGGCGCTGAACGTTACTGCTGCCCTTGCCCTCATTTCTGTGTTATTGAAAAAAGAATTCGGCGCTTCAATGGATGCAAAAAAAGGCGGTGGTGAAAATACCGGCTGGACAGCAGAAAGGCGGGAAGCGATACGCAAGGCCCTTGAAAATTTTCGCGGTTCAAAACGCCGCTCCGAATTAATCGGCGAGACAGGCGGAATCATTTTCATGGACGACTACGGCCACCATCCCACAGCTATCAAAACAACTCTGGAAGGGCTCAAAAGTTTTTATCCATCAAGACGCCTGGTAGTCAGTTTCATGTCCCACACCTACACCCGAACCGCCGCTCTCCTCGACGACTTCGCCGCCGCCTTTGACAAAGCCGACATCCTCTTCCTCCACAAAATCTACGCCTCAGCCCGCGAAAAATACGACGGAACCGTTACCGGCCAAACTCTCTGCGAAAAAGTGAAATCGCTTCGCAAAACAGCGGGTACAACCCACTACACCGAAGACCCCCTCGACGCCCTGCCGCTCCTAAAGGAAATTCTCAAACCGGGTGATCTCTTTATCACCCTCGGCGCCGGCAATAACTGGCCCCTGGCAACAACTCTCTTTGATTACTACAAAACCATCTCTTCCGGAGGTATTTCTTGATAAGCATGACCGGCTACGCCTGCCGTGAAAAAACGGTGGAAGACATCTCGCTGTCGGTGGAAATCAAAGGTTACAACAACCGCTTTCTTGAGATATACGTGAACACTCCGCCCGGTCTTTCAAACCTTGAGCCGAAAATCCGCGCCCTTATAACTTCATGCTGCGGCCGCGGAAAGGTTGAAGTTTTTGTCCGTGTGCGGGAACACAATACGCCGATCAATGTTTCCGTGAACAGGGAAGCTGCCAGAACATACTGGTCGGCTATTTCCAGTCTTGTCTCGGAATTGGGCATTAAGGAGCAGCCAAATATTTCACTGTTGCTTGGAATGGAAGGGGTGATTGAGGTTGAAAAGAATCGTGATGATGAGCGTTACTGGCAGGTGATAGAGCCGGTCTTAAAAGAAGCCGCCGAATCTTTTAACGTGGAGCGGAACAGGGAGGGGAAGCATACCGAGGAAGATATTCTTAAATCAATTGAACGTATTGAGACATCGCTAAAAATAGTTGAAACCTTTATTCCTACCCTTGAAAGTTCGATTAAGGAGAATATCAGGGCGCGGTTCGTGGAACTTTTGGGAAATCAAATTGACGAGAATCGCGTTCTCGCCGAAACCGCAATGCTCCTTATGAAGTACACAATCTCCGAGGAACTCTCCCGGCTTTCTTCACACCTCGCCGAATTCAGGGAGGAAACGGCGAGAAATCAGCGGCCTGGGAAAAAACTCGATTTTCTCTGCCAGGAAATTAACCGCGAAATAAATACCATTGGTTCCAAAATCGCCATTCTGGAAGTAAGTAGTGCGGTGGTGGAAATGAAAGAGGCCCTTGAAAATGTCAGGGAACAACTGCGGAATGTCGAATAACGGGAGTACCAAATGAAGAAGGATATGAGGATAGCAGTTTCAGGCAAGAGCGGCTGCGGAAACACAACGATCAGTAATATAGTCGCCGAGCGCCTTGGCCTCCGGTTTATCAATTTTACCTTTCGCAGCCTGGCAAAGGAACGCGCCATTGATTTAAAAGAAGTGCTTGAGCTTGCCGCCAAAGACGATTCCTGGGACAGGGAAGTTGACAGCCGCCAGGTAGCCCTTGCCAGGGAAGAAGGGGGCTGTGTGCTGGGCTCACGGCTTGCAATCTGGATGCTGCCCGAAGCGGATTTAAAAGTATTTCTGCGGGCGAAGCCGGAAACCAGGGCGGAAAGGATCGTAAGAAGGGAAGGGGGGGCTTTGGAATCGGTGGCGGCCTTCACAGCAGAACGGGACAAACAGGATCACGGCCGCTACCTGCGTATTTATAACATTGATAACAATAACTACGATTTCGCCGACCTTGTCATCGACACCGATGATTTAACACCGCCGCAAATAGCGGAACTTATAATCAAAAAAGCCCAGGAAAAAGATAACGAAAAAGATTGATGGACATAGCCGAATTCCAACAAACAATACTTTCCAATTACGAAGAAGCGGGCAGGGATTTTCCCTGGAGGGAAACAAGCCCCTGGGGGATCATGGTTTCAGAATTCATGCTCCAGCAAACCCAGACCGAAAGAGTCATTCCCTATTTTGTACGCTGGATGAAACTCTGGCCTGAGCCCAAGGATTTGGCAAACGCTTCTATGGAAGAAGCCCTTCGGGAATGGAGCGGCCTGGGCTACAACAGAAGGTGCAAATATTTAAAAGACTGCGCCGCCCTCATCACCCGCGAAGACGGCAAGGTGCCGGATACCCCCCAAGCCCTTCTGCCCCTGCCGGGCATAGGCCCCTATATTGCCGGGGCTGTGGCCTGCTTTGCCTATAACTACCCCTCGGTCTTTATCGAAACCAATATCCGCTCTACCGTGATCCACTTCTTTTTCCCCGGCAGAACCGATATCAAAGATGCGGAAATTATCCCCATCCTGCAATCCGCCCTTGACCAGGCCAATCCCCGTATCTGGTACTATGCCCTCATGGACTACGGTGCGGCCCTCAAAAAATTAATCCCCAACCCCAACCGCCGCAGCGCCCATTACGTCAGGCAAAGTCCCTTTGAGGGCTCTTTCAGGCAGGCCAGGGGAAAGGTATTACGAACCCTGGTCTCAACAGGCCCGGGCAATGCAGAGAAAATTGGAAAAACAAGCGGATTGGAAACAGAGGAACTGTACCGGGTGCTGGAAGCGCTGGAAAAAGAATCAATGGTAGCGGAGGAGAGGGGGATTTACAGGATTAAAGATGAGCCGGCCCCTTGACAATTCAGAGACTTTTTTGTAAAGTTATTATGGTTTGTGTAAAGTTGTGCCGGTTAAATAGCATGACCAAACTATAATTTGCGGCTGTCGTATAACGGCTATTACCCCAGCCTTCCAAGCTGGAGACGTGGGTTCGACTCCCATCAGCCGCTACTTTGTTTTTCCAATGCCGTCGGCAACCCAGGAAATAATTACCGCCAGCCGTTTGCTGATGGCCGATCCTATATCGATCTTGGATGCGATAAAATCGGAAGCGTCAACTCCGGTAATGCTGTAAATCAGGACGCCTTCCTGTATGATCTCAAAATAAAACTGGGCAATAAATTTTTCTTCTTTAATGACAGGAATAAAAAGATAGGTCAAATTTTTGTTATTGGATAAACAGTAGCGCAGGCCATATTGATCCAACATCATGTCTCCCCGGTAATAGGAATTTCCAAAGTTGACATCCTTTAGCCTGATAAAAACCGTTTCTGACCGGGGAACAGAAGAAGCGGGTCGGGGGTCTGGTACAGGTGTATTTTTTTTTGCGCTTTCAAGGCGAGTGGCATCTTCAAAAAGTGGAATATTTTCATTCCTGGTAACAGAACGATACAGCCGGCCCTTAAGGTTCCGGATATTTCCCAGGGCGTTATATATATCAAGCAAGGTAATTGCGCCGGATGTTTCGGGAATCACCATAAGGGATTCTATCAGATAGCCGGGATTTTTGCCCAAGACCGCGTTTTTTATCTGCGGATCAAGGGCATCATAGGCGCCATCCCCGCCAATAAGAATATAGCCCGAAGCTTTTTCAGAAACTTTTATATAGCCCGTGTTTGAGAATACGGCGTTTCTCATATCGGACGGCAGATTGGGAAATAATACGTTAAAAGAACGGGTGTCGGCAAAAAGCGGAAAGACCCCCAGGAGAAGACAAACCAGTAGAAGACCAACCGGACATTTTGGGATTAGTTTTTTGTACATTTAATACGCTCCCTTACCTCTTATAACAACGCCGAAGGTCTTAAATAACACCCAGAGATCAAGCCAGCCAGACCAACTTTGCAGGTAATAGGTATCATAAGAAACCCGCTCATTGTAATCGGTATCGGATCTGCCGGAAACTTGCCAGAGCCCGGTTAGTCCCGGTTTTACCGAAAAAATGCGGTTGAAATCTTCACCGTATTTTTCAACCTCGTCATCTACAATGGGGCGGGGACCGACCAGACTCATCTCGCCTTTCAATATGTTGATCAGCTGGGGGAATTCGTCAAAACTGGTACGCCGCAAAAACCTGCCGATTTTTGTTATCCGTGGATCATTGCGCAGCTTGTGGTTCGCTGCCCACTCCCTTTTTATCTCCGGATCCGATTCAAGGAGTTTCTGCAGCCGCTCTGCGGAATCGGTAACCATAGAGCGGAATTTATAGGCGGTAAACGTCCTGCCGTTTTTCCCCAGCCGCTTATGCCCGTAAAGTACCGGTCCGGGTGAACTGAGTTTAATTAACAGGGTGATGAGCAAAAGCAGGGGAAGCATGATGATCCCGCCAATAATAACAAGGACAAGATCCATAAAACGTTTGATCCCCAGGTTCCAGAACATCTTGAGTCTGTGGCTGGTTACGAATCCCAATACACCGTCAAAATCCCGTACCGACATCCAGATATTGGTAATACTGAAAAAGTTGGGGATAAGCACATTATACCGGAATGCGGAGACCGAATTATTTAAAAGATATTTCAGGCTGCGGCTGTCAAGTTTCGGCATAGCCACAATGGCCATTTTGATATTGTAGCGTTTTACAAGCTCTGGCCCCACTCCTATATCGTGTATTATGGGAATGTCCCGGTATTCATCTACTCCTCCGGGCTCGTCATCAAGAATGAGCACCGGTACATAACCTGTCCTGATACTGCTCTGGAGACAATCAACAACCAGCTTCCCGGTACTGTGGCTGCCGTAAATAACCGCAGGTATGCCGCCCAGCCTGGTTTTATGGAGCAGCCGGTGAGTGATATTTCTTGTAGTGAGCAAAATGACGGTAGAAAAAACAAGACTCACAATAAAAGCGGCGGAAACAGCGTCCCAGTCCCGATCCTCAATATACCGGGACATAATGATGCCGCCATAAGCCATGAATGAGCCTATACTAAAACGCCGGAGCTCCTCCGCAGGGGCCAGAGATACTCCGGGATAGAGATCCAATACCTGAAAGATAAGGATAAAAACAGGCAGATAGGGCCAATACATAACAAAGGACTTGAAATTGATAATACTAATATCGTATATGTTGACCCAAAAGAAGCCCCATCCAAAGGACAGCATGACCCCAAGCAGATCCGAGATGACAAACGCGGTAGAAGTAAGGGCGGAACTGGTCCGGCGGTACCTGGTACGATACCATATATCAAAATCTGAAAGAGTCATATGTATAAGATGCTTTAAAAAGGGTTTTTTTGCAAGGACAAACGGGTATTAAACACGCTTTCTTTCTTCCACAATTCCCATTACCCGGTCAACAAAGGCGGCTTTTGAGAACTGCTGTACATGGGCGCTGAAAACTTCACGGTTTGTAAAAAGCGCCTCGTTTTGCTCAAAATAATCCATTGCCGCAATAAGGGATTCCGGGGTCTGTTCGTCAAAAAAGACGCCGGTTACATTTTCCTTCACCGTATCCAGAACGCCCCCTTCCCGAAAGGCGATAACCGGACAACCCGCCGCATTGGCCTCCACCGGAACAAGCCCCAAATCCTCAATGCCGGGGTAGAGCAGGGCCCGTGCGCCCACGAAAAGGGCGACCCCTTCCTCATCCGAAACCCTGCCGGTAAAACGCAGCAAATAGCCATGATTCCCCAGGGCGTTGGCCATTTTTTCGTATTTTTTTATTTCCTTCTTCCGTATACCGGCGCCCGCCACAATCAGCTTTCTCCCGGATCTGATGCAAGCCTCAATGGCGATATCCGCCCTTTTGTAACCGGTGATCTGTCCGAAGAACAGGTAATAATCAGCGGGTTTTCTTTCAACCGTGAGAAATTTTTCGATGGGCGCCGGACCGTACACCACCTCGGCATCCCGGTTATAAATGCGTCTTATCCTTTTCGCCACATAATGGGAATTGGTAATAAAGCGATCTACCAGATTGGAGGAATTTATATCCCAAACCCTGAGGGATGGGATAAGGCGCTTCATAAAAAACCTGACTACCGGATTTGTCCCTCTGAAATATTCATGGTACATATCCCAAAGATAGCGCATGGGACTGTGGCAGTAGCAAATATGGTAGGCGTTGGGATTGGGAACCACTCCTTTTGCGGGGCCTGCCTCGCTGGAAACAACCAGATCATAAGACTGTAAATTAAATTCCATAAGCGCGTTTGGCATCAAGGGCATATAAAACTGATAGAGTTTTTTCGCAAAAGGCAGGCGGTTAATTGAAGAAGTAAAAACCCGGTGACTATTAATCAGGGCGGAGACCGCACGGGGATTATATACATGGGTATAAATATCCGCCTGGGGAAACATTTCCAGCAGGGCTTCAAGCATTTTTTCACCGCCGCGCATATTGATTAGCCAATAGTGAACGATTGCTGTTTTCAAGAGGGGAGCCCCGAACTAAAAGTTCGACGCCACAAAGCGGCTCGGTTGAGGTTCATTTCAAATACATATCCATAAAATTTTCCAGAGAGGAACAATACAGATCGGGCGCTTCATTAGCCGGAATATCGCGTTTCGCTGAATCAACAATCAGCGCCGTTTTGCAGCCTGCCGCTTTTCCCGCATGGATATCCCGCATGTCGTCGCCTATCATCCACGAAGCGGATAAATCAATATTATATTTTTCTGCCGCTCTGAGTAGCATACCCGGCTTCGGCTTTCTACATTCGCAGTCAATTTTATATTCGAGCCTTTCACCGGCAAAACCCCTGTCAGGATGATGGGGACAGTAGTAGAGATCATCGATATAGACGCCGGTGTTTCCCAGTTCGGTTTCCATTTTCCGGTGAATTAAATCAAGTTCCTCAAGGGAACATTCTCCCCGGGCAATTACCGGCTGATTGGTGATAACAATGGCAAGAAGGCCCGACTTATTGATTTGTCTGATGGCTTTATCCACGCCATCCAGCAATTTAAAATCTTCATGCCTGGTGATAAATCCTTTACTCTGATTAATTGTTCCGTCACGGTCAAGAAAAATTGCCCGTTGCCTGTGTGAAAGATTGCGGGCCGCAACTCTGCCTTTTGCAATATCTTCCTCAACCTGATAAAACCGGTCAGGGGTGCCCATATCCTTGATGTATTCAGGAGTATTGTAGGCAAAAAGCCTGTTTGTGGAAATAGCGGGCTTTAAAACATCACGGTCCAAATCAACCTTTTTGGCGGATATGGATTTTTTGCTCAAAGCGATAATTTCCCTGTCAAGCAGATACACGCCGGAGCTCACCCTGTTTTTGTAAAAAGCCCTGGGTTCCTCTTTATTTATCCAGCGGATAATCCGCTCATCAGAATCTGTTTCAAGCAGCGCGCTGTCATAGGGGTGGCTGTTTGGATGGGAAACCAAAGTCGCCAGACTTTGGTTTTCTGCATGAAAAGCAAAGAGACGGGAAAAATCAATATCAAAAACAAGGTCGCCATTTATAAGCAAAAAGGAATCGCTCAATTCTTTTTCAATTTCGAATAAGGCGCCGGCCGTTCCAAGTGCTTCGGTCTCATGAAAATAGGAAATATGTGTGTCAAAAGCGCTTCCATCCTTAAAATAATCCTGTATGATGTAACCTAAATGTCCGGTAACCAGCAAAATATCCCGCATCCCTGAACGTACAAGGGCGGCGATCTGGTATTCCAAAATGGGCTTTCCCACAACCGGAATCATGGGCTTGGGAATATCACTGGCAATACCGGAAATGCGTGTTCCCTTACCGCCTGCCATAATGATAGTTTTCATTTAAAAAAATGATCCTCTACCATAAGACAGAGCGTATGGTAAACGGGAAGATGCAGTTCCTGTATTTTATAGGTTTCGGTTTCAGGGACTATGATGGAAACATCCGCAAACTGAACCAGCGGGCCGCCTGTACCGCCGGTCAGGGCAATGGTTTTAAGATTTTTTGCCTTTGCGGTGATCATGGCGTAAATAATATTTTTTGCCTTGCCGGAAGTTGAAATGCCTAAAAAAACATCACCGGAAGCGCCGTAGCCATAAACCTGCTGGGCGTAGATGTTTTTACCGTCAGCGTCGTTCAGGGTTGCGGTAAGCAGGGCAGTGTGGCCTGAGAGGGAAATAGCCGGCAGGCCGCCTTGCAAAGTTTCGCCGAGCCATGTCCCGGCTTCCGGATCAATCTTGCGCAGGGCTTCGGCGAAATCCGGCGGAGGATACCGCTTTTTGACAAATCCCTTCATCAATTCGCCGGCAATATGATCCGCATCGGCGGCGCTGCCCCCGTTTCCGGCAATCAGCAGCTTTCTCCGGTTTTCAAAACTTTCAATAAGCATATCAGCGGCTTTTTGAATAGGGTTATTGATATCCGAAAGCGCCGGATACCTGGTAATTAGTTGTTGTAAATAGTCCATGCCTGTGTTCCTATTTCGGTAAACGAGGTAGTTAAAACCATTCCTTCTCTTTTTTTCAGCGCCCGAATTAATTTCATCCGGTTGCGGGGGTCGCAGTAACACATCATAAAACCGCCGCCTCCTGCGCCGGATATTTTTCCGGACTCTCCGCCATTTTTCATAACATAATCGTAAAGCTCATCAATAAATGGATTAGAAATAGCATTGGCGGCGTTTTTTTTGGCCTTCCAGCCATTAGCAAGGCAGGCCGAAAAGTTCCGAAAATTGCCCATTAAAAGAGCTTCCTTCATTTTAACCGCCTGTTCTTTTAATTCATGCATACTCTCAAGGTTCTTTGCGTTTCCCGCTCTTGTACTTTCAATTTGCTGATGAATAATATTGGCGCTTTCCCTGGAAACGCCGGTATAATACAGGATCAGGGAATTTTCCAGTTCGTTTCTGATCCACCTTTTTAAACGCAGCGGATTAACGATTACTTTATTATCCTGATAAAACTCCATAAAATTAAAACCACCAAACGTAGCGGCATACTGATCCTGCTTTCCGCCGGCCTGCCCAAGATCACTGCGTTCAATTTGATAGGCAAGGGCCGCGATATCGTATTCACCTAACGGAAGATTAAGCCATTCGCTGTATGCCTTAATCATCGCCACTACCATAGTAGAGGAAGATCCCAGGCCGGAACCCGGCGGCGCATCTGAGTAGGTGGTCATTTTGAATGAGAGGGGCTTCCCGTTGTTGTAATCTTTTACAATGCGGTTGTAGACGCCGCTGTGAAGACAAAGAGTATTGTCTGTTTTAAGTTCTGCTTCAGAAGCATAGTGTTCATACTTTTCAATATCCTCGGCAAAAAATTCAATTGTATTTGAATCAACCGGCTCTATCATACAAAAAGCGTACATATCAATAGTGGCATTAAGAATTGTACCGCCGTAAAGACTGTAATACGATTCAATGTCGGTACCGCCGCCTGCAAGTCCCAGCCTGAGCGGCGCTTTTGAACGGATTATCATTATTTTTCTCCCGAATTACATTGACAAAGCCGCAGGGCTTCCGCATAACTTTGATTAAACAGGGAAATTACGCCGCATCCTGATTTCCTGCAGCGCACTAAATCGAAAAGTTGAATAAACATGATAGAGAAAAACGAATAATGAAAATTTTTCAAATAAAAATAGCATTGATTTTTGAATATTGTGCGCCAATAGGTTTCAGTTTTGGCGGTTCTGGTGCCGCCTGAATTATCCATATAGTGAACAAGGCCGGCCTCAGGAATATATATAATATTATATCCGCCCCGCCGTACCCTGACGCTCATATCAGTATCTTCCCGCACCGCGCTGCCTGAATAGTTCAAATCAAAGGGACCGCATGCGGTAAATACTTCCTTTCTGAAAGACATATTACAGCCTATACAGGAATCGGCAGGTAGCTTTTTATTTCCTGAAAAATCAGACAGAATGCCCAAGCGCCCCACATAGGAAGAGCGACTCCTTAAAAAAAAGAACAGCACCGATTTTAAAAACCGCTTGAGCGAAACACCATTCCCCAGAACCTTGTTTCCGCGTTTGTTCGTATTGTGAATAGTTACCTTTCCGGTAACACAGCCGACATCAGGTTCCAGAAACCCGGAACTATGGGCGGGAATAAACGTCTCGCCTATTTCCACATCATCATCAAGAAAAAGAACAATATCCCCAGAAGCCTTTTTAATTCCCACATTTCTGGCATTCGGCAAATTGGGGAAATCAACAAAAACGTATTTTATTTTTCCGTCTGTAATTAATGCATCAAGAAAACGGCTGGTTGCAGGATCATGCTCTTTTGTTTGATCAACTACAATTAATTCATGGTACTGATGTTCAAATGCGATGATATTTGCAAGGGTACGGCGCAGCATTTCATTGCGGTTATAAGTGGGAACAATGATAGAGATTCTCATGAGCCGACGGCTATTTTTCCCCGGCAGGACAACATAAAATCAACAATGCGGGCGCCCGCTTCTCCCCGGAATTGCCATGCCGTATCTCTCGCCTTTTCCCGGGCCTCCCGCAATTCGGCGCTATCGGCAGTATTCTTTATAACATCACCTATGGTATCAAAAAACTCTTCTTTTAGCTCAATGCCAATTTCATCTGCGGTTTTAAACTGCCATAAATTTCTCTTTGTTTCGTCATCAAGGTCATCGGCGTCATAAGGCCGGAGATCAATATGCTGCCGCACAAACATCACCGGCTTGTCAAACAAAAAGGCGTAGTCAAAGATAATACCTGAAAAATCGGAAATCATTATATCTGCTTTAGCAAGGGAGTAAATATTTTCCCGCTCATAATCCCATTCCAGATTTTTTGCATCCTTAAAATTGGCAGTAAGAGCGTCAAGCACGGCTTTTTCCGAAGTTTTTGACTGGGGATGGGGCCGCACGATAATACGCCAGCCGGTATTAACCAGCGGCGTAAGCAATTTTTCCCCATAGCGGGAGAGCAGGGCAGAGGGCCCCCATGACGGCGAAACAAGTACTGTAAAAGGATGATTTTCTTCCGCCTGGATGGTTTTGATCTTTTCCGCGAACACATCAAGATACGTGCAACCCACGGTAACAAGCTGTTTTTCAGGCAGCTCCCGCAGTTTTTCCAGAACCCGTATGTCCCCGGCCTGATAATCGCCGGTCAGCAATATCGAATCATAATAATCAATACCGAATAAACGGTACATGGTGGCATCGCTTGGGGCATGCAGTATATGAGCGTAATGTTTTACCGATTTTGAGCGCTTGAGCTGATACACATTGAGCCCCGGTGTAGTCATTAGCACTATATCGGCGGAAATAAAATTAAGCCGCATAAAGGCTTTATTTCCCTCACCGATAAATTCCGATTTTACAAATTTATAACCAGCTTCAAAAACAGGATCATCCTGTACCGAAGTAAGGTATAAAAGTTCCACTGCACGTTTTTCAAAAATATCGAGCACCGGCTTGAACACATTACAATACTGTTTTCCTTCATTATAAATGACAAAAGGATAGCCGGAAGCGGTTTTGACACGCCCCCCGCCGCCGGATGCGATAAGTTTGAATTTGATAATCAGCGCCCGGAAAAGAAAATATAAAGTTGCGGCAGCCCCAATCAAAATTGAAAAGAGCATGCTCCCGGTTCCGGGATCGATATAAAGGGGATAAAAATTTGTCATTTGTCTGCCTTGCTCCAGTTATTTTGATCAAAAATATTGTCATGGACATAATAATCTTTTTGGGGATTCAGGGTAAATTGGGTTTGCCGGGGATTTTCAATTGCAGTATATCCGGACACCGCGATATACAAAGGTTCATTTTTTAAATCGGCGGTAACCGGTTTGTCGGTAAAAGGATTAATCGGATTTTCTATTTGGCCGCTGAGAGCAAGAAAAGGTACATCCGCATTGGACATAAAGGTCATATCAGTTTTGAAATCCCCGGCTGCGTTAAAATCTTTTACCATCAGGAGAGGATTAAAATTGTCTACCGGAAAAGGAAGATTTGTTTTAGTAACAAAGGTGGTGGTAATACCGTGATCGGCAGCCAGAACAATCCGGGTATTGTCATAAACTCCTTCGGCTTTCAAAAAATCAAACCATTCGCCAAGGCGCTTGATAGACGCGCTATTAACATGATAGGCCACTTCCTTGGCAAAGGGACTGGTTCCAAAATTGGTAACCGTAAGAGCAGGCCGAAAATCAGGGGCCTGTAAAAAAGACGCTTCATGGGTGGTATTGTTTACCATAATAAGCGCGGTATTCTGTTCTTTATCGGTAACAGCGGTAAGACGGCTCATATAGTCCAGCACCGCATAACCGTTAAGGGTAAGATTCATCTTGCGGAACAGGCCGGGAGCGCACCAGTCGCCCTGCAAATAAATACCCCGGCGAAAAGCAAGGGGAGCAGTTTTAAAAATACTGTACCAGATTAGATTACGTTTTAAAATAGTTCCGGTAGTGGGCACATGAAAATCATGCTCCTTCATCCAGAAAGCGCTGTACCGTGAATCAGTATTCATGGCTTTAATTCCGGGCCATGAATTGTAAATAGCAAGAGGGTCGCCCTGATTATAGTTGGGGTAGGGTTGATCGGAAACAGTTACCAGGAAACCCGCATCCGCGAATATGCGGGGCATCAGGAGCAACGCCTCATTATGCTTGTTTGCCAGCGTTTCTGTATCCCGCTTGTTAATCTCCAGCGGGGTATATTCATAGCCGCCGAAAAGGGGAGGTGCGCCCAGGGCAGTAAATCCATTAAACGAAACCGTATTGGGGTACCAGGTAAAGCCCGTATACATACGGTTAAGCTCCGGGCTTTCCTCAAAAATAAATGGTATAAAAGCGCCCAAGGCCCGGTCCAGCATGATGACAACGGTATTCATTCCATTTCGGGAAAGTTGAAATACCGGATCTATTGAGGATATCTGGTTTCGTGAGGGAGCATGATAGGCTTCAAGTTTATTGAATTCTCTTTGAATTAAGATCATATTGTATGCAGACACACCAAAAAATGAAAATATCGATACGAAAACTACAAGGATTAGAATATTTAGTTTCTTTGAAAAATAAAGAATGCATACAGGTATGGCAATAAATGCCAATACACCCAGATTGACAAGGCTTTGCATCAACTTATGATTAATATCAATATTATAAACCAGTTCCAGAGTTATAATACCGTAATTACCGGGAAATAGAAAAATATTGCATATTCCACACACAAGAATTACCGGGCCCAAAACAGAAAAGGCTGTTTTGACTTTATTGGAAAAAAGAAAATAGAGACAAACAGGCCAAAAAACAAAGAAGCCAAAAGCCTGCAGCGCGGTATTGCCGATAAAGAACAGTGGCGAACTATAGGAATCAATATAAGAAAATTCCTGTGGCGAAGAACCAATAAGCATGGAAGGGAGAAATAATCCGATAATAAACCAGATTGCAAGGAAAGAGATAATAAATGCAAGAAAAACATTCTTGCCGGAATAAGCCGGGGTTGGAATTTTATGCATAAACCTTTTTAACAATGGGAAAAGCCAGGGTAAAATACCCATAAAAAGAAAAACCGTGGTACACAGAACACGAAGGTGATAATCACCCCGGTAAATTCCCATCATATAATATGAAATAAAAACACAGGAAATCGTAAAAGCGCCAATAAGGAGTTTATTTTTGTATTTAAAAGAAATGCTATAATACAGATTCTTCAAAAGTGAAAAAATATTATTCATGGTCCAGTAGATAACCAGACCGGCCGGCGAATTGTAAAGGAGCAGCAGGAAAATCACTGCAATACCATAGACCTGAATTTTATCCCTGAATAAAAGCCCCCGGGTATATACAAAGCCTGAAATTGTATTAATCAGAGTCATTAAAACAGGTAGAACATTTATTGAAATCCCTGACAGGGACAAAAGGCCATCGGGTTTCCCTAAATCCCGGAAAAACAAAAAATGCGCCTCTTTAAGCGCCTCAAGGTGCGAAAGATATGAATACGCTGCAATAAAGAAGGGAATTTGTATAAGCAGCCCAAAGCTGCTGCGCAAGGCATAAATAGGATGATACTGATTTTGACGGTAAAAAGTCGAAAGAATCATATATTGTTCATCGCCCTTAAAGGCGTTCTTAATCTTATCAATTTTTAATTTAAACTTTTTTTGCAAATTGCGTTCCGCAACCTGCCGTTTTTCCGCAACATCATATAAAGGCAGGCAGAGCATATTCACTACCAGGCTTATTACCAGAAGGGAAATGCCCGGTTCCTTAAATACTTTCTGGGAAAACGAAAATACTACCTCAATAATCTGGACAATGGGATAGATGACTATAGTGTACAGAAAATCAGTCGGCATTTCTTGTTATTCCACCTTTTGCCAATTTTGCGCATCAAAAATGTTGTCATGGACAGAATACCATTCGTCGTTATTAATTATAAAGGTGTTTGTATGATGAGCAAAGGGCATCCATTTACCGGAAGTAGTTATAAGTAAAGGATATTTCTTCATAGTGTCAGTAACCGGATTTCCGGTAAATGGATTGACAGGATCATCAATAATATCTTTAAAAGCAAGTGTAGGAACATCCGCGTTAGTCATAAAAGTAGCATCTGTCTTTAAAGGAAAATTGGCATCAAAATCTTTTACCATCAAGAGCGGATTCAACGCTTCCCGGTTAAAGGGAAGAGTCGGTGCATCGGCGAAAGCCCCGGTATCAATACCGGCACTGTGATCGGCAACTATAATAATACGTGTGTTATTATACACTCCCATACTTGCAAGATGATCAAACCAAATTCCAAGAAGCCTAAGCGCCGCCGCATTTGAAGGATAGTTGCTTATATTGGCAAATTTTGAATTTCCCTTGTTGGTAACGGCAGGCACAGGGATATAACCTGGGGCCTGTAAAAAAGCTGGCTCATGGGTCATCTCGTTTTGCATAAGCGTGAAAGTATTTTTCTTGTCGGTATTCGTGTCAGTTAATATTGGAAGAAAATCGAGTACTGCGTAATTATTGAGTATCTGTCTAAAATCAATAGTCATTTTATCAGTACTCCACCAATCTCCACTATTATAAATGGCATATCGTAATGCCAAAGGTGCCGATTTAAACAGGCTGAACCAGATAAAATTCCTTTTTAATATTTTGCTCTTTAATTGCAATTTTGAAAAATTGTTTTTATTAAGCCATGTATCCGTATATGATCTGATGGTATTATAAACCTTGATATCAGGATAATTTTTATATATTCTGATATCCGGTATCCAGCTATAATTGGCCCACGGTGGATCAGTAACTGTAACCGAAAAATTATTTGAGGAAAAGATAACAGGCATAAGCAGCAATGATTCATTATGCTTTTTTACAAGAGGTTCATCGGAACGCTTATTTATTTCTTTCGGTGTGTATTCGTAACCGCCAAAAAGCGGCGGCGCACCCATAAGAGTCTGTATATTGAATGAAACTGTATTGGGATAATACACAAAACCGGAAAATTGATTGTACAATTCGGGAATTTCAGAAAATATTTCAGGTACAAAAGAACTTATTGCACGGTCAAGCATAATAACAATTACGTTTTTTCCTTCTTTAGAAAAGTTAAAAATCGGTGAAAGGGTAGCTTTTGATTCTTCTGTTGAATTTCTCATGATTGTAAATTGATTAAATTCTTTTAAAATTGAGATGCTATGTACAACAGAAATACCCAAAAGGGCAAATAAAATAATAATGTTTATCACAAAAAATATTTTTATTCTGTTTTTGTAAATCAAAAAAATAATAGCTGCAACAAGCGCAAGCATAACAATAATATTAATAAGTGTCGAATAAAAAGAAGGTCTGATTAATCCGGCATTGGAAAAAGTAAGTAATGTAGAAAGTTCCCCATATTCACCAGAGAATAAATAAGTGTTGATCAAGGATCCAAAGAATAATAATGGCGCTATAGCAGCAAGCAGAGATTTTATCTTGCTTCCAAATAGAAAATATATGCAAATTGGCCAAAATACAGTAAAACCAAATGCCTGCAGGAAAGTATTACCCAGAAAAGAAAATGGAGATAATACTGATTCAATATAGGAAAATTCCTGGGGTGATGAACTGATAATATAGGATGGAATAACAAAACCAGCAAATAGGCAAATAAGGCCCAAAGAAGTAAAAAATAGTATTGCCCGTTTTTGTTTATCAGCATGAAGCGGATATAGTAATGTTCCAAGCAAGAAATTAGAAAATTTTATAAGAACGGGAGAAGCCGGAATTAATAGAGTTGCCACAATTAATATAGACCTTTTGTATATATCTCCATGATGGAAAAACAGCAGGAAAGTATCAAGAAGAAGTACAGTAATACATAAAATAATGTACAGGATGAACGTCGGATTTTTTAATTTGTAAAAAATATTTTTTATTAAGGAAAAGACATTATTCATAGTCCAGTATAAAACAAGACCCGAAGGAGAATTGTAGAGTAAAATCAAAAAGACTGCGGCGGTACCATAAACTTGAATTTTATCACGTGTGTAAAGGGATTTAGTATAAATCATACCGGAAATGCAATTGATGAGAGTCATAAGTATCGGCAGGATATTTAGATGAGAGCCAGCGCCAATTGATAAAAGTCCGTCAGCTTTGCTTAAATCCTGAATAAAATAGAACGAAACGCTTTTTAGTGATTCCAAATGGGAGAGAAAACTATAAGCGGCAATAAAAAACGGAATCTGAATCAAAATGCCGAATGAATTTCTAAGGCTATACAAAGGGTGGTAATGATTTTGCCGGTAATAAGTGGATAAAATCATATACTGCTCATCGCCCTTGAACACTGTTTTTATTTTATCAATTTTTGGTTTTAAGCGCCGTATGGTATCACGCTCTATGTGCTGCCACTTTTCCGCTATTATATACAAGGGAAGGCACAAGAATGTAACTGTAATACTGACAGAAATAACGGACAAACCGGCATTTTCAAAGATTTTGTAACTTACCCGGTATGCAAATTCAATGATTTGAATAAGAGGATATATAATAACCGTATAAAAAATATTTAACATGAATACATCCTGAAGAGCTAAATTTGCAAAAGCGAAAATAATTTCACTTTGTATTGCCCGGATCCAAAATCTTTTATAATTGTATTGTGTATTTCAAGACGACGGTTTTTAAAAGTATCAACCATGATGGCAGCTTTCTCCAGCAGTTCCTCTGTGCGCTGAGATTCAACAATTTGAACAAAATCATAATGCCGCAATTCTTCGGGTATGGCAAATCCTGTTCCTATTACCGGAATACCGGAAGCAAGCGCCTCCAGAGTCGCCATTGAAAAGCCTTCGTATTTTGTAGGAAAAAAGAAAATATCGCCTGCATTATAGAAATCGTGCATAGCCTGAATATCAAGGTTGATATTAATAAGAGTATTTTTCAAACCCTTACATTGTTCGGCATTATCCTGCGAGTTTGTGGCTATTCTCAATTCATAATTTTCGGTTAATTCAACTGCTTTTGCAAGCTCAACAAGTTTTGACAAACCTTTTCGCTCTTCAAGACGTCCGGAAAAAAGTACTCTGATTTTTTTACTTTGAGACACAGCTTCTGGATAAAAAAGCCGTTCATCCACAAAATTATTGAGGACAATAATTTTTTTTGAAGTTATACCGTATAAATCCTCAAGCTCCTGTTTGCAATTCCGGCTTACAGCCAAAACTGTCTTTGCCCGCCTGGCACTGACTTTTTCCATCCACGCCAAAAAAGCTGATTTCCTGGAGCTAACACCGGCATGAAACATATATCCGGCAGTTGTCCCATGGTGAATGCTAAAATCAACAGGAAATAAAAAAGATTGCCAGGAATTTGAAATGACAAGAGTATTTTTTCTAAATAGCAATTTTATGGAAAATAGCAGGGGAAAGACAAGTTTGTCTGTGTTGCATGATTTTCCGCTTTTTTTTATTATTTTTACAGGGTATTTTTCCGAGAGTATTTTTTTTAAATAATATACTACACGTTCAACACCGCCGGTGTTGTTATCGCCATTTAGTGAAACTATGGTTATTTTATTTATGCTCATATTAATGGTAAAAATAAAAATCGACAACTACACCGCAAATAAATTGATTTTGCAAGTTTTCTGAATTTGGCGGAAAGAATCCTGCCGGTCCTTTTCCCAAAAACACGACAAAGCCACATGTGAACAATAGCGGTCATTTTTTGCGGGCCATTAACCCAGCTTGCCGTGCCATGATGAATTGAATGAGTATGAGCAGTAATATGACGATAATGCGTGTCATAATCAATGGGATTGAAATAAGCTACAGGGTAAATATTCACATCGTTGATTTTTTGAAGCTCATTTTTATTTTTGAAGCCATAATCTATAAATATATTTGTAGTATAATCCACAACAGTCGAATTATTTATGCTACCATCTGAATTGATAAAGCATAAACCCTGATAATAATCAAGAATATTTTTTAACACTAGATTACCGGCATTAAACGCGCAGCCAACACCAGGATTTATTCTTCCTGCCGTTTCCATCCCCAAAAAAGAACCATTTGACAGTATTTTATCAAAAGATTTTAATACCTCTACATCGGTATCAAAATAAACACCGCCAAATTGATAAAGTATATCAAAGCGGGCATAATCACTGACAAAAGCGTATTTTTTTAGTTTATGAGCATCCGCCGTATAGGGAATTTTATCCGGGTTATAGTTTCTTTCATTCCACTCATTAATAACAAAATCGGGGAAATATTTTTTCCAGCTTGACAAACATTTTTGAGCCAACGGCGGAAGGGGATTGCCACCAAACCAGCAATAATGAATAAGTTTTGGAATCACTCATGATCCCTTTTCAGGATAATACCAAGATTATTTGTAAATGCGTCAAAAGAATAATTCTGTGATTTATCAAAAGCAGCCTGTGACATCCTTACACGCTCATTTTCATTTTGGATCAGAAATAGGGTTTTTTGGATTAATTCATCAGGTGTATCCCACCGAAAACCATTGATCCCCTCATCAACAATTTCCCTTTGGCCACCCTTGTTGATAACCACCGGAACACAACCGGCGCTCATAGCCTCTACTGTAGTAAGACCAAAATGCTCAAAGGCCATAGGATCGGTATTTTCATCAAAACTATAACCCTTGGCGTGCCAAAATATTTTAGACAGGGAATACATTTCCTCTATTTTTTCTCGGGAAGGATTTTTGATTAAGGAAACACTATCAGGATACTCACTTATCATAGATTGAATTTTATTTGTGTATTCAATATTGTCTTTGATAACTGCACCAATAATAAACAATTTCATGTTTTGCATAATTATATCGCTTTTCAGAAATGCTGATATTAAGACATCAATTTCTTTTGATTTTTCTATCCGGGAACAAATGATGATATAATTTTTTTTGTTTTCAAATGATTTCTTTATTAGCGAAACAGCAGGATTAATACAGGCAGTCCTGTCACTATTAATATTCCAAATTTTATTTAGCCAACTGAATACAAATTGAGAATAGGTAATATACAAATTATATTTCGATGAAAAAAGTTTATCCCGGTTGTTTGCAAAATGATACAAAAGGGGGAAAGATTTAACCAAACCAGAATGGATTTTACGGTAAGGAGGGAAATGAGCAATAAAAATATTAAATTTTGATTTGAAAGTATACATATTTAATGAACAGTTAAAAAAAACATCGAATATTTTTGAAGCTTTGTGCATTTTTGTATAAAAGAAAAAACGGGCCAAAATATTTTTACCGGAAGTGAATTGCGTCAAATTCAAATTATCAGAATTTATTGTTGTTTTGAAATTATTGTTGAGATGTTCGGCAATATTTGCGATTTTTTGTTTTTTGTGATATTTTTCCGAAAAGACAGTAATTTCAGGATTAGCAAAAAGGTTTTGCAAGGAATTAATTATATACGCCGTATTTGCTTCCGTACCGCCTGTTTTAAAAAGGATATCATGAATATAAAGGCCAATTTTCATATTACTGGCTTTTCCGCGATTTCAAATTTTTTTTAATATGAAATAATGTAAAATAAAGCGGAAATATAGGCAAAGCAATAATTAATCGGAATAAACCATATATATTGCAAAATTTCAACAATGGATATTTTATTTTATTTAATAAAAACGAATTCAATAACCATAAAGGGAGAATGGCTCTTTTTAGTTTATTGTTATACACATTTTGATCATAAAAGAAATATTTTCTCTCCTTGGAATTTTTCAATAAACATGCTGTACTACTATAGCCTTCTAAAAAGTCATGATGTGAAAAACCTATATTGCGCGGTATGGCTTTTATAATTTTACTTTTTGAAATATAGATATTTTTATTGTTTTCATAAAAACTAATTAGAAAAGGCATATGGGGAAACAGGTTAATTATATTTTTATATCCGGGAATAACATATTGATAAAAGATATCTGTTTTAAATATATTGCATGAAATAAAACCTGAAAATTGAAAATATGAATAGCCTTTATACAAAAGTCTGCGCGGTGTATCAAAAGAACCTCCAAATATCCAGGGTAGTTCTGAATTTGCACCAACATGAACAAGATCAGCCTTTTGATTGACAATCATATCAACGACATCATTACAATCTGAAAAATCATATTCGTCATCATCCGCAAGTATCCATGTATAGATACCATTTGAAACTTCGACAGACCGTAAAATATTTGCATCACCGCCTATATTAAATTTATTTGTAATGATATTAATATTTTCAAAATTACCCTTATGGTTTTGGCATATTTTTTGCGTATCGTCAGTAGAAGCGTTATTCAAAACAGTTATGTTACAAACAGAAAAGATACTTTTGGCAAGAGATTTTAAAGTGTTGTCCAAAAACGATGATCGATTGTATGTAATTATGACTATTTCCAAATAGTCTTTTATATTAGCCATGCCATTTCCCTTTGCATTTTTTAAAAATTAAATAACATACCGGAAGTCCAAAAAAATAGCTGGATAAAAATCCGGAAAAAAACCATGCGGGAGATAAATACTTGCCAGCAAAAAAAGTGGTTATTGCAATCCAAATCCCTGAAATAATTGAAGGAACAACATAAGGTTCCTGTTTATGCCCGCGCAGATACAAAGCCCAGGCATTAATTAGAAGTTGTATAAAATAACAGGAAAACAGAATAATCAGCGAATTCACGGGCAAAAAACGTGAAATAATTTTGGGGATAATCCAAAAATTTCCAAAAATCAATAAAAAGATAATCAAACCCAGGATAACGAAAATATATGTACCTAAAGATAAAAGCGCTCTTTTTATAAATAAACTATCAAGTGTTTTCCAGTCTTTTTTGGAAATTAGCATATTCATGCGGGGTGTTATGGTGTATATCCAGATATTGCTCATATTGGAAGCCGCCATTACAAGTGAAAGACTTATGCCGACTTTCCCGCTAAAAACAGGACCGTGAAAATAATGCATTAATGGAGTATAAATTTGAAAAATGAAATAACCGCTTGCAAAACTCAGGGCATAGCGGACAAAGAGCGGAATAATTTCAATACGCCAATTATAAGTAAAGTTATATGATATTTTGAATAATTGCAATAAAGTTTTTCTAAAATAGAATATCAGAAAAAATAGTAATAATAATCCGCTTGCAAACATGGCAAAAGATAACGCATATATGTTACCTCGTAAAGCCAAAATACCCATAATAAAAACAGTATTGATCAGCGCAATACGAAAACGTATTTTTTGTATTTGTTCAATTTTGTTAAGTCCTTCAATAAATGAAAGGATTGAATTGCAGAAGAAACTAAAAAGCGAACCGGTAGTGAATATAATCCAGGGTAAAAGATACACATGAATTACTTTATCCCGTACAAAGAAAAAAATACCCACAAAAAAGATAACCGGAAAAACAACAGCGCAAATTGCCGAAAGCCATTTGATGACAAATCTTAAAAAACTGCCAAGTTTTTTAAGATAGTGGCTATCCCCGTCCAATGAGCCGTCAGGATTGAAATGTAAAAACGCAAATTCATGGGCGGAAAACTGTAGAATAATGTTGGAAAACCCCAAATCTGCAAAAATACTTAAAGCAGCAAGACTGCGAAAAAGATACCAATACCCTTGCTGTTCCTGCGATAAAAAAATAGGTATCAACAGCATAACCAAAGGGCCGGAAAATAAACTCCATAATTGGTTAATAAAAGTGGAAATCAGGTCTTTATGCTGTTGCTCAAGTTTTAACAAAACACCTGTCTTTTGATAACTTAGTTTGCAGTTGAAGTAAAATTAATTCGTTCCTCTTCAATTACCAATGGCCTATTCATAAGCCGTGTATTGATTGACAGAACATATTCGCCAATAAAACCGATGAAGAATAATTGCAATGAACCAAGGAAAAATACACCAATAATTAACGGGGCAATGCCCGCAGAGAAACTATCCCAATAGAGCAATTTATAAATAAAATAGATAAAAGCAATAACGAGTGTTATCCCGGCAGTTATAAAGCCCAAAATTGCTGCAACCCGCAACCCAATTTTTGTATACGAAGTAAAACTCAACATAGCCGCATCATATAAAGTGTACCAGTTATTTTTAGTCTTTCCACGCAACCTTTTCTGCTGCTCATATTGAATATCCTTTCTTTTGAAACCTAATTCCGCAACAATACCACGAAGAAAAGGAGTTGGATCGTGCAGGTTTTTTAATACGTCTATAAAGGATTTATCATATAATCCAAAACCTGTAAAATGTTCAATTTGCTCAATTTCAGACATTTTTCGAATTGTTTTATAATAGCATGTGCGAAGAAAGCGCATTAATTTATTTTCTTTACTTGTTATTTTTATTCCAGAAATTATTTTGTAACCTTTTTCCCATTCTGCAACAAATACTGGAATAAGTTCAAGTGGATCCTGAAAATCGGCGCAAATCATTATTACACAGTCTCCAGAAACCTGACATATTCCATAATATGGTGAATTGAATTGTCCAAAATTTCTTGCGTTAAAAATGGCTTTTATTTTTTTATTCTTTGCGCAAATCTCACGTAACAAAACTCTTGTATTGTCAACTGAACAATTATCAATAAAAATTATTTCATAATCATAAGCCGATAGGTTGTTTTCAAATATTTTTACAATTTCATTGCTAATGGGTACTACATTTTCTTCTTCATTAAAACAGGGTATCAATATACTAATTTTTTTCATGTTATGCTGTGCCCTTTAAAGGAGAATTAAAAACCCAAATTTTATTTAAAATAAAATTCAAAGGGACCGTAATCACCAAACAAAATACTGGTGCAACATATTTTGATATATGTACAAATTCTATAAATAGAAAAAGTAATATATTATGCAAAATCAATCCAGTTAAACCATAAGATACAAATGTTCGTATTATAGTTTTTATTATACCTTTTGTGTCTTTACTTCGCTTAAAAACATATTTATTATTCCAAAAAAAAGAATTAAAGACACTGACAATAAATGCTATTATGCTGGCAATTAAAAAATATAAGCCGAAATACACCAGCACCGTATAAATAAAATAAGAAATAATGGTATTAGATAATCCAACTATTCCGAATTTGATAAACTGGATTATTGTTTTTTTCAATTTTTCCTTTTCAAAAGATTTATCATCTATGTTGCCTGTTTCAATAAGTGACTGCTATATATAGACAACGACCACTAATTTTTGTTAAGTCTATTGGGGGTAATCATTATATTTAAACCATCTTTAAGTCCAACCAAGGGTTTCCACCCAAGCGATTTCAGTTTATTGTTATCAAGCATTACCCCTGGTTTACGAGTATCAGTTTTACTCATCTGATACACCACGTGTATGCTGCTTTTCATTTTCTCATTTGTGATATCCGCAATTAATCCTGCTATTTCATCTATTGCGGCAAAACTTTCAAGTTCACCGGCAGTTGAAATATTATAAGCCTGTCCGGTTTCTCCTTTCAAAAGTATGGTAAAAAGCCCTGATACAACATCATCAATGAAAATATTATCACGCTTTGAAGCACCTGAATTTCTTAAGACTATATCTTCCCCTGCTACCGCTTTTTCAATAAACTCATAAATAGCCGTTTCCGGCGGGAAAAGGGTATTTCCATAAACATAACTGGGACGAGCAATTACAGCATCTACTCCATATTGCTTAATATAAGCCCTCGCAAGCACCTCAGCCATTCTTTTTGATTCAGAATAAGGTGCGCTACTGCTTTCAAGACTATCCGCAATACAGGTATCATTTTCAGTTACTTTTATATCCAATGAAGTATTATTACCGTAAACAGTTGCGGATGAAAAGATAACAATTCGTCCATTTATACCTGTTTTTGCTTTTTGTTGCCTTAATAATTCTAGTAAATTCTGTGTTGCCATAAGATTCGGCTTTATTACATCAATCGGCTTTTCGACAATTGTTTTCCCTGCTATCGGACTAGCAGCATGAAAAATAACATCGATTTGTGTAGAAATTTGTATTGGTTCTGAAATATCTTGTGTTATATATGCAAACCCTGATTTGTCAATAAGAGGGGAAAAAGCCCTTTTCAGTTTTTGTTCATTGCGACTAAGAGCGATAACATTTATCTCACCCATTTTCATAAGAGCATAAACAAGCGAGCTGCCAATTAAGCCGGTTGCACCAGTGACTAAAATAGTTTTACCATGTAAAGTATTCATGAGTATTTCTATCTTTTTCCATCAATAAGTTGTTTGCTAATATCTTCAATAATTTGCTCTGGATTTAGATGATATCGCTCCTTTTGCTCTTCAAGAGGTATCCTGTCAGTAAATTCCTTTTTTGCACCAAAATTTAAAACCTTCGTTCCATACTTTCCCAAGAACCCTGCAATTTTTTGTCCAAAACCTCCTTCGATTATACCATTTTCGAAAGTTACAAAAATTTGGTTGTCGCCTTTGAGCTTTAACAATAACTCCTCGTCAATATGTGAAGCAAAGCGAGGATTAACAATAGTTGGTTTTATACCTCTTAATTCCTGAAACAAATCTGCAACTTGATGCGCTAAATAAAGATAATCTCCTAATCCCAATAAAACAATTTTTTCACCTTGCTGAATTATTTCTGATTTTCCTACAACAATATCAGAGATGTCCTCATATTTTCGCCTAATAGCATAACTTGGAAAATTAGCTTGCCTGATGGCCGTGGGAAAATTAGCATCCCTTGCAAATTCGAGCATTTTAATACATTCCGATTCATCAGAAGGCGCCATATAAACAAGATTAGGAATATTTGATAACATAGCAATATCGAATAAACCAATATGTGCATCATGGAAACAATTAACCCCCGCAGACATTACAATCAAAGTTGCTGGTGTATTATTTAAGCACAAATCTTGATGGATCTGGTCAAATGCCCGCTGTACAAAACTGGACTGAATGGTAAGGTATGGCTTCCCGCCATTTCTTGCAATCCCGGAGCAAAATGCAACCGCATGCTCTTCCGTTATTCCGGTATCAATATATTGTTTAGGGAATTTTGGTGATATATATCTACTCATAATTCCTGCGCCAGGTTCAACAATCACGCTATTTTTATTTTTTAGTTCCTCATCAAAAAATTGCAAAGTAGCTGTTAGATAACTAACTGCATTGTCCACAGATACATTTTTATGAGGTATTCCTTTACCTGTGGTTAAATCAAATGGCTTTGCCCAATGAAATGCGGATGGATTTTCTTCTGCATATTTATATCCTTTTCCTTTTTTTGTATGAATATGAATAACAATTGGATGATTAATATCTTTAGCCGATTTGAGGGCAGCAATCATTTCTAAAACATTATTACCCTTTTCAACATATTTATAATCAAAACCAAGAGCTCTAAAATAATTATTTTCATTTGTTCCATTAGATTTACGAAGTTTTGTCAGATTTGAATATAAACCTCCAACATTAGGGTCGATTGAATTCTCATTGTCATTAACAATAATAATAAAGTTTGTATTATAGGTTGCAACAAAATTAAGACCTTCAAATGCCTCACCACCGCTCAATGAACCATCTCCAATTATTGCAATAACATTATATTTTCTTTCATAAAGATCCCTGCCTTTAGCAAGGCCGCTAGCCAAAGAAATAGAAGTTGCTGTATGACCAATATCAAATATATCATATTCGCTTTCAGAAGGCGATGTAAATCCCGAAATACCTCCAGAACTTCCAATGTTCTCAAATAAATCACGGCGGCCTGTTAAAAGTTTATGAACATAACTTTGGTGTGAAACATCAAATACAAACTGATCCTCAGGAGAATTAAAGACATAATGTAGGGCTATTGATGTTTCCACAAAACCAAGGTTTGAAGCAATATGCCCACCATGTCTGCTGGTAACTTCAAGTAATTTATGCCGAATTTCTTCTGCCAGTTGTGGTAACTGATCAGGATTTAATTTTTTTAAATCATTAGGCGAGTTTATTTTATCAAGCAGCGTATACATATTTCTCCTAAAATTTACATTTTATCCAGTTGTTCATACAGTCCTTTTTCAAGTTCCGGGATAAAATTTTGGCATGAATGATTCTTCGGTAATTTTGGCAGCACATCAATATCTTCATCTATCAGTATTTCTATAATTTGGGGGCCATCAGAAGTAAATAATATGTCTATTGGTATGGTATCATTTTTTGTAAAAAAATGATAGGAAATGCCATAACTATTAGCAATTGCATTAAAATTAGGTACAGAATAACCACTATTCAAAGTTGTATGTACAAAATGCCCATCAAATCGTTGCTTTTGGCCGATTCTAATCATTCCCGATGAAGTGTTGTTTAAAATCACAACAGTTACAGGTAACCTTTCATGGGCGATAAACTGTAATTCCTGAATATTCATCTGAAATCCCTGATCGCCCGTAAAACATAGAACTCTTTCGTGGGTGGCATAGTACGCGCCGATTGCCTTTGCCAATGAACAGCCTAATGCACCAAATGATTTCGAATAGAGTATTCGATTTGTTATGCCAGAAAAAGTATATGCCAATGCGAGCCAAAATTCATTGTTACCTACGTCACTGGTTATAACCATTTCTTTCTTGATAGTTTTTAATATTTCAGAGATTATGGTAATAGGATAACTAATATCATAATTTTTAAGCGCACTATGTAATTTATTGCATACATCTACCCATGTAATAAAGCTATTTTCTATCCAGCTTTCCTTGACAAGTTCTGGCATAATGAATTGCAGATCCGCATGAAAATTGACTGCACCTGGAAGATACCGTTCAAATTCATTTGTATCAACATCAATACGGATAATTTTTGCCTGTCGTGTGAATTGTTCAAAACTTTTTGAATTGGGATTATAAGCCAATCGATTACCTAATGAAATAAGAAGATCGCACTTTGATAAAATAAAGTTGCTATACCGCATCCCATGGCTTCCGATATAGCCATAATAATATTTTGAATCAGGAATACTATCTTGTGCAAAACGGCTTGATAGTACTGGTATTTTAATAGAATTAGCAAATTCATGTAAAGTTTGTTGTACTTTTGCCTGACGGATTCCATCGCCAATCAGCAATACAGGACGTTTTGCTTTTGAAAGAGCCGATTTAATAGCCCCAATAATTGAATCAGAAGAATCAAAATGGGTTTTTGTACATTGGTATGGTTTCAATTCATCCGGTTCAATATCTGCCTGCAAGACATGTACTGCAAAATCAAGGAATACCGGACCTGGGCGTCCTTCGAAGGCTTTTTCATAAGCGAATTCTAATTGCCAGCGAATGTCTTTGGTATCTGTTATTCTTGAAGCATATTTTGTTATTCCCTGAACCATTTGTATTGTATCATATTCTTGATTTTCTTCAAATCTAAGATTTAAGACAGAAATTTTTGAATGGGCAGAGATAAAAAATACTGGTATAGAATCGCAAAATGCATCAGTAATACCGGTAACCATATTAGTGACACCGGGACCTTTAGTAGAGTAAGCTATACCAAGATTACAAAAAACTTGTGCATATCCACATGCCGCAAAAGCAGCAGCCTGTTCGTGATAATTGAGATGCGGGGTAATCTTGTCGTGTTGTATATGAAGTGAGTAAAGTAAGTCCAATACTACACCGCCGGGTAAGCCAAAAACGTCAGTTGCGCCTTTTTCAATAAAAAATTTAACGATATAATCAGATACTTTCATACTGATATTACTCCTTGAAATTCTGAAACCATCTCATCTGCAATATTTTTATCATATACAATATTAGTATCTTTTAATTTCAGTTCGCGAAAAATCAAATCTATTTGCTTTATGGTCAATCCATGGTGAATAAAATAAGTAGTATATGTGGGATTTACATTATTGACTGCTGATAAATAATAGGGCATGGAATATCCCCATGGACTTGATTTATAGAAAGGCATCAAGCACTCATCGACTATTGTTATCAAGGGCTCAATATTATAATCAGTCCCATAGTTATCATTACAATATTTCATGTATAATTCAAGATTAAGATTACCAGCGCCACGCCCCATTCCCAAAACCGAGGCATCAATCATCAATTGATGCTTCCAATTCTTTTCCGTCATAGCAATCGTATTAGTAAAAGCTTGTTGCATATTGTTGTGTGCATGATAACCTAGTGCAATATCTGTATGCAAATACTCATCCGCAATTACGGAATAGTTTAATACCATTTCTTTATTCATTAATCCAAAAGTATCGACAATATATAATCCATAAATCTTGGTTTCATTAAACATCTTGATAAGATCTATAAATTCCTTTTCTGTATATTGATCAGTTCGGGTTACTTGAACACAAACACGATACCCCTTTTTCACCAATTCTTTACAATATTCAACGCTTTCTTTTAATAGACGTTTCCATATTATCAACCGTATTAATTCAATATTATTAGTCTCTATTTTTTGTGGAAAATATGCTGCTGGATAACCGTAACCTATCTCTACCATCGCTGCCAATTTTGTTCTGGTTGTTGGAATCAAATCCGAAATTTGTTCAATCTTATTAAAACCTGCCTGCTCTGGATTATAGTCATCAAGTCTTATAAAACCCATTTCTATATAATCAACACCGCTCATATCCAATAATTGGACAATGCGTTGGATATTTTTACGACCAAACATCCAATCATTCACATATCCGCCATCTCTTAATGTACAATCAAGAAGTATACTTTTGTTTTTTTCGGAATTGTGTATGTGATTTATTATCATCTATGAAATCCTTCTATTTCAAGCAACATTATTTCGTACATTACTGATCGATATCAATTCTTCATTACAAACCATATCCAGTAATCCCTCTTTTATTTTGTGATTAGATAAATATGGTTTTTGTTAATATTGTTTGCAATTAATATATTTTCAAAATACAATATATTTTTATAATGCTTAATTTCATCTTCTTGAATTACAGTCAGATGTCCATTATACTCCGTATGGATATTATAATATAATTTTGTATTGTAAAGATGAATTAAATTTAATAAAACGAAAGAAAACAAAAATGAATATCTGATAAATTTACTATGATTGTAAATAAATGAATTAAAAATCAGATAGATACTGGCAAGATAAAATAAAACCAACGAAGGGGCGAGATATGTACTATATTTCATATCCGGTAATGATATTATTAGTTGATGGCCAATGGCATTTGAACATGCTAGTAAAAATGATAAAACAAAAATGAAAGCACCTATTGATAAGAATTTGTAATTTTTTTTAAAAATCATTTCTGATGCACAAAAACCTAATAATAAAAGTAGCGCAAAGAATAATATCTTGTAATTATCACTAATAAAAGAATAATATAACCCAAATATATTATATATATTGTATGGAACGAAAAGTGAAATTAAAGAACTATAGCTATGAACATGCTTTAATAATGGATGGGGAGTAAATATGCCGAAAAGAATTTTACCCAGGACGAAATACCATAAAAAATAAAGAATCAATGCTGCAATAAAAGTTATCGCATTTATTGATAGTTGTTTTCTGAAAAAAGATAAAACCAGAGAACTAAAACAAAGAAATAAAATACAAGCAACAAGTAACTCATTAAAGATTGTGCATAAAAAAATTAAAAATGCTGAACATATTGCTTTGATTATGACTCTTCTATTTATTGTTATTGTTTGAAAATTATCAAAGAAATATATAAGAAGAAACAAAGTAAGGGGTACTACCAGAAATTTAGATGTCCTGTAAAATGTACCCATGCTTGTTTGGATGTTTATAAAATATATTGGAACAACAGAAAAAAATAATTTAATACCAAAAGAGAATTTTTTAAATAATTTATTTAAAAAAGAATAGCTGCCGATTATTAATAATAAAATTGAGATCATATTAAATGGTAGCCTTAGCCCCCAAAAGGGAAAAATAGTATTTAAAAAAGAAATCGAATTGATATTTATATAATCAATTAGAAAAGATAGTACCCGAGGCCGATACATACCACCTTCGAAATTATCCAGATTGAAAATTGTCGGAATAAGTTCATTGATAATATTTAATGATCCTGATTTTATTTGCAAAGGAAGAGTATCATAGGTTTCGGGTTGGATCATTGGTACAAAAGAAAAGAAGTGATAAAAAAATAGAATTACCAAAACAATTGAAAATATGATAAGAGAAATATTTATTGGCAAGGGAATTGAACACTGATAAGCCGGGATATTTTTATTTTCCTGAAAATCTTTGAAACAAAATAGTTTTATTCTACCTTTAATTTTATCAGCATTTTCTATAACACACAAAAATATTACTGAAATTACTAAAAATACAAAAGAACTTTTAAAAATACGCTCATCCCAAAAAGCATTATTCAATGATCTATGAAAAATAGATGTTTCAACTATTTTAATAAATAGGGCTCTAATAAAGGGGAAAAGCGCTATAAGAAAATTTGAGCAGAAAACAAGAATAAAAAATATTTTTGCGTTTTTGAGAAAACTATTTGGCATTTTTCAAATTCCTAAAAGACAATTTATATTAACCCAGTATAAATAGTATCAATCATCCTGTCAACCATCTCATCTGTCATGCCAGGGTACACCCCAATCCAGAATGTGTCGTTCATAATACGATCGGTTTCATTCAAGTTTCCCGCAATCCGGTAGCCCGTGCCGGATTTCCGCATTTCATCAAAACAGGGGTGTTTGACAAGGTTTCCGGCAAAGAGCATTCGTGTTTGAATATTTTTACTTTCAATATGTTGAACAAGGTTGTTGCGATTTACGCCTTCTTTACAGGTGATTAAAAAACCAAACCAGCTGGGATCCGAATTGGGCGCTGCTTCACTTAGAATAAGTTTGTCTTGCAGGCTTTTGAGTCCATTATATAAGCGCTGCCAATTATACCGGCGCTTTTCCGCAAATGAAGGAAATTTTTCCAACTGGGCGCAGCCTATGGCGGCCTGCATGTCGGTAGCTTTTAAATTATAGCCAAAATGACTATACACATACTTGTGATCATAGCCCGATGGCAATTCTCCAAATTGCCTGTCAAAACGGCGGCCGCACATATTATCTTTGCCGGAAGGACAGATGCAGTCACGGCCCCAATCTCGAAGTGAACGGATAATTTTGTGGAGCAGGGGATTGGAAGTATAAACCGCGCCGCCTTCACCCATGGTCATGTGGTGGGGAGGGTAAAAGCTGGATGTTCCTATGTCACCTATGGTTCCGGTAAATTTTTTGACTCCGTCAATAATATAGGTAGAACCCAATGCGTCACAGTTATCTTCGATGAGCCATAAATTATGAGCTAAACAAAAGGCCTTTACCGCATTTAGATCAAAGGGATTCCCCAGAGTATGGGCCAGCATGACAGCTTTGGTTTTTGGTGATAATGCCTGATCAAGCAGGGAAACATTGATATTGTATTGAGGTATGGTAATATCTACAAAAACAGGTATGGCACCGAATTGAATAATTGGAGCAACTGTTGTAGGAAAACCTGCGGCAACAGTGATTACTTCGTCACCGCGTTGTATAGCTCTTTCACCAAGCAGGGGAGAGGTAAGGGTCATAAAGGCCAATAGATTGGCTGATGAACCGGAATTAACCAGGGAGCAAAAAGGAATATCCAGGTATGCGGCAAGATCCTTTTCAAAGCGTTCGGTATATCTTCCTGATGTAAGCCAGAATTCAAGCGAACTGTCAACAAGGTTTACCATTTCACGTTCATCAAAAACACGGGATGCATAGGGTATACGATCCCCTTCTTTATACGGCGGTTTTTGCATAAAGGTATGATAATACTCTTTTACGCTATCAAGAATAAGACCGATAGCTTCATCTTTGTTCATTTTCTCAAACATTTAACACCTGCAATTATCAAAATATAATTTTATCTGCTGATCAATGCAAATTTGCTGTTCTGTATCTGTAGCAGCTTTTGCAAATTCAACTGTTTTCTCTATTGCTGTTTTTATATTCCAATTTGTTTTCCAGTCTAACACGGTTTTTGCTTTTGAACAGTCCAGCTTTAAAAAATTTGCTTCATGAGGGCCATTATCTCCCTGAACACGCATAGAGACTCCCGAACCCCAGGCAGTACAGAACAATTCGGCAAGTTTTCCGGTAGTAACACAACTTTCTTCATCGGGGCCAAAATTATAGGCTCCTTCAATGGTTTTATTGTCGTACTGCTTTTCGGCAAGCAGGAGATACCCTGAAAGACATTCAAGCACATGCTGGTAGGGCCGGATAGAATGGGGGTTTCTCAGAACTATCTCCGCTCCATTATGGGCTGCGCGAATGCAATCAGGTATTATCCGGTCAGGGGCATAATCTCCGCCGCCGATAACATTTCCTGATCGGGCGGTAGAAATTGCGGGGGATTTTTCATCGCTAAAAAATGAATTCCGGTAACTGTATGTAACCAATTCGCTGCAGGATTTACTGTTGGAATAGGGATCAAAGCCGCAAAGGGTTTCATTCTCACGGTATCCCCAGGGCCATTCCCTGTTTTCGTATACTTTATCTGTAGTTATATTTACAAAAGACAATGTCGATGAACTTTGCCGAAGGGCTTCAAGAATATGTACGGTTCCCATTACATTTGTCTCATAAGTTTCTACGGGTTTACTATAGGAGAGACGTACAATGGGCTGGGCCGCCAAATGAAAGATAATATCCGGCCTGGCATTTACTACCGCTTTTGCCAATGCTACTCTATCTCTGATATCACCTGTTATGGAATGAATATTATGTGCACATTTGGTCTGGAGAAAAAGCGAGGGGGTAGTAGGTGGCTCAAGGGCAAAACCGGTTATTTCGGCGCCAGCCTGCAGCAAAATGTGGCATAACCAGGTTCCCTTAAATCCGGTATGGCCCGTTATAAAAACCTTTTTGTCTTTGTAAAATGAAAGCCTAGTCATTCCATACCTTCCATGGCGCTTTTCCGGTATCCCATAAATTTTGTAATTCCAGTTTTTCCCGAAGGGTGTCCATGGGTTTCCAGAATCCGGTATGTCTAAAAGCCTGGAGATGGCCATCCCTGGCTAAATTTTCCAAAGGTTTACGTTCAAAAATTGTGGAGTCACCATCAGCGATATAGCCAAAAACCTCAGGCTGCAATACAAAAAAACCGCCATTTACCCAGGAACCGTCTCCATGCGGTTTCTCAAAAAAAGAGGAGATATGATCATCTTTGGCAATTTCCAGTGCGCCAAATTTTCCGGACGGCAATACGGCGGTTACAGTGGCCAATTTTTCTTTTTCCCTGTGATATTTTAGCAACTCCGCAAGATTAATATCCGCAACTCCATCGCCATAGGTCAGCATAAAAGGTTCTTTTCCTATATATTTTTGAATACGTTTAATCCGCCCGCCGGTCATGGTTTCTAATCCGGTATCTACCAGGGTTATTTTCCAGGGCTCTGATGATGCAGTATGATATTCAACCCGATTAGCCGCCAGATCTATTGTCATATCGGCGGCATGCATATAATAATGATAAAAATAATCCTTGATATAATAGGATCTATAGCCGCAGCAAACGATAAAATCATTAAACCCGTAATGGGAATAGATTTTCATAATGTGCCAGAGTATTGGTCTTCCGCCGATCTCTACCATTGGTTTGGGACGCAATTCAGTTTCTTCGGAAAGGCGCGTACCGTATCCGCCGGCTAAAATTACTGTTTTCATTATTTTCTCCTGCTATCGGTCGTTGTAACCATTATATTTCTAGAACAGCACTTTTGCCACAAGCTTGAATGAAAAATTATGCCACAAGATTTGTTCATTATTTGATTTGTTCTCATAGTAAATGGGGTTTATGATAAGATTATATGCAATACCCCCGCCAATGGCTAATTGGGACATAATAAAATTAAACGTATCTAGCCCAATTATAAAATTGGCTTTCCAGCTCATAAAATACTTATCGTATAAATCATCAGCTGTTGCGGAAGCCTCGACAGCCTTACTGTATATAAAGTTATTATCCGGATTGTTCCTGTGTATAAACACTGATGACATTCCTTTTGGATAATACAGCCTGAATTCCAGATATTGATTATTGCCGCCCCATCCGCTTCCGGATCCCATCCATTGGCCTTTATTGGTATATCCCCGGGAAACATCACTATGAAAATAAAATGAATAGGGCCATTGAAGCTGAAAATCCTGGGACATTTCTCTGTTATCCCATTCAAAAATTATTTCACCGTATATTTTTTTTCCTGGATTAATTTTTATTGATTTCTTAAGTCCGACAGTGTATACGAGTGTATGCCAGGAATATCTGAAAAATCCCAGGGCATCCGGTACAAAATCATCTATTCCCAACTCACCGAAAAACTCAAACCCTGCCTGTGGGAAAACCCATGACAGGCCAAAGGAACCTTTTTGATCTTCACCATCGTTTTCTCCGGTCGGAATAACAAATTTCAGATTTTCCCATTTCCAGTCAACGAGACATACCCGATTCGCAAACAAGGTTAATCCCGGCAAAAATGATGGCGCGTAGGCAAATGCCAGGCCGTGAAACATGGTGTGAGCCTTTTCAGGTTTATTGCCATAATAACCGGATTCAGTCAGATAGCCGACCCATAGGCGCGCTTCAACATCGCCGATATACCAGTCAAGCCCTGGAATAGTAACCGGCTGTTTTCGCAGACCAATATCAAATTTGGGATAAGATGGAGCGTTATTTGAATGGAGGATGGGATTGAGATAGGCCGATCCCAGCCAGATTGTTTGAGTACCAAAACCCACAGTAAGGGTCTTCCATGTATACCGTATTTCGGTATCGCCCCAGTCAAAAACAAAAAAGGGTTTATCGCCAAAGCGCTGGGGAGCGTCGACGCCGGCCAAATCCCCGTTTTTATTGCGGAAAGAATAGCCCCAGAAATAACCGTAAGGACTATCGTAAGCAGAGGGCATTATCTCAAACTCCGCATTCTGCGAAAAAGCCAACTGCGGCCTAAAAGTTGCTTCAATACCATAGGCTTCCAGCCGGGCACCTCCGGTTAAAATGGAGTTGAAGCCGCGGCCCTGCCACAATGCGCCATCGTTCTGGCCGTAAGGTGCGGCGGTATTACCGGACATGAAGAGTTCAGGGCCGTAGATTTTTAATGTTAATTTGCTATCAAAAAAATTGAATTTTTGGCCGAGGTTTTGGTTTTGCCAGGGAGAAGCGGCATCTCCGGCAACGGTCCAGACAGAATCCGAGAGGGTGCGGTAATTAAGAGTAGGGCGTTCAGTTAATCCCTGCAGGGCAAGGAAATCGTAGTATTCCTCTTCGGCGGATTTAAGCGCTTCCTGTGCGGAAATGAAACACGGAAGCAGAGTATTAGCTAATAAAAATAAGTAGATGATTTTTTTTAACATGGTCTTTTAATTAATAATGATGCCCAATCCCGATAAATATCTCGCGGTCTCTTCCGCTGGGGAGGTGGGGAACAACCGGGAGTATGGGGTTGAGGTAGTAATCGTTGGGGTTATTGATCTGTTCCACAAAATTCCAGGCCAGGCTGGCGCGGATGTAGAGGCTGCGCATAAAGGCGGGGAATACGATTACCTCAAGCCCGCCTGAGGCCAGCATATTTTTGAAGCTGAACGAAGTATTGGTTACGGGATTGTGGTAGAGGGCAAGGTCGATAATCGGGGAAACATGCAGATCAAAATCAAAGAAACGCAGTTTGGGTTTGCCAAACCATTGGGATGGCAAAAATTGCAGCACCCGGAAGGGGAAGTCAAGATTGAGTGAAAGCATATAATCGGCGGTGAGCGAGCGGTCAAGGATGCCGCGGAGGGCGTCGCCGGCCTGGTCGTAGTAACCGGGATCATGGTAGAACCAGTGGCGGTAGCGCAAAAAGGCGGAGATACCGAAATTATCGGTGATGATAAAATGGCTTATACCGGAGATCGAAAGATCAACAGAAAGGGCTTCTTTGTTTTGGTTGAGGCGGAAAAAATCATAGTTATAGGAATTGTCCATAGATACATCAAAGCCCTGGCGATAATTGCCTATCCAGTTTATGCGGTCAAAGCCAATGGTGTGTTTTAGGGTCATAAACGGCCCTTTGCGTATATCGTTCAGGGGCCACCGGGAAACTTCATGGTTAAAGGTAGCGGAAATTTCCGGGGTATAAATCAGATCGCCATATTCGCCTACCTCAAGTCCGGTGGGGATTTTCCAGGAGATGTAGGGTCTTGAGGCCATGTAGAGGCCATTCTGAAAATTGCCATAGAACGGCTTATCCCTGTCGGCGTTTTCCTCATTTAAAATAAATGATTCCTCTAAACCAAAGGTGAAGGTAGTGGTTTTAAATGGCAGCTCCATAGAAAGGCCGGTTACATTTTTATAATAATACGGCTCTTCCACATCTGGACGATAATTAAAGAAATGATCAAAGTTGATGCTCCAGTTATAACCAAAGGCTTTAAATGGGGTATCTGAATCAATCTCAAAAAATACCGAATTGCGTTCATTTTGATCGTATCTGTACCCCAGGTCGAACTTCAGGGGATTCATGGTGCCCAAAAAGTTATAATCCCTGGCCTTGATGGTAAGTTCAAAGCCGGAATTGGAATCGTATTTGGGATAGGGTATGGCGATTATGTTCCAGGTATCTACTACCGCAATGAACAGATCCACCGGGTATTTACCATCGCTCCACTGTTCGCCAATGGTATATGTTATTTCCACCTTTTCCAGAACCCGCTGGTTGAGCAGTACCTGGGTTTTATCCTTAATGAATTTTTCAAGTCCGGCCTGGCCTTTTAATTCCTCTCCTTCCTGCAATTCCCCCTTGTAGATGAGGGCGTCGGGCCGGGTACGGCCTTTAATATCAAACTTGAAGGAATTGATGACGAGTACCGAATCGGGAGATGGTTGTCCGTCTGTGCTTTGGGAAAAGAGGGGAACGGTCAGAAAAAGGATCAGACAGAATGGCAAGATCAATCGATTCACAATGGTAATTCTCCCTTTAGTAATTGCTTTATTGTACCCATTTCCGCATGAGAAGCGATAGTAAGCGGGCGGGCGCTTTTTTCATCGGGAACGATGAAACTGAGCTTGCCGCTTTTTTTCTTTTTATCGTCCCCCAGGGCTTTGAGGAAGTTTTCCTCGTTGCCCATGAGCGGGTGGGGGGCGGCGGTTTCGTAGCCGTATGCGGCAAGGAGGGCTTTGATTTTTTTTGCCCTGGTCTGGGGGGTGATTCCCAGGACAAGCCCCAGTTCGCAGGCCCGCGCTATGCCCCAGGCTACTGCCTCACCGTGGGAAATGGTTCCCAGACCGGCAGCGGATTCCAGAGCGTGGCCAAAAGTATGTCCCAGGTTAAGGAGAACCCTGACGGGGCCGCCGTTCCACACGGCGCTTTCCCTGGGGTCGGCCGCTACTATCCGGCCTTTGAAATGTACTGCGCGGCTGACACAGCGGCAGAGCCGCTCTGTATCTCCGGTCAGGCCTGCAAAATCTGTGTTCGTTAGCTCGTCAAGAAAATCGTCCCCGTCAAGGATCGCGGTTTTGATGAGTTCCGCCATGCCGGACTTCCATTCGGCGGCGGGCAGACTGGCAAGGCTTTCCAGGGGCATATACACATGGCGGGCAGGGTAGAAAGTCCCGGCCAGGTTTTTGATGCCGAAAAGGTCAAAGCCGGTTTTGCCGCCCAAGCTGGCGTCTACCATGCCCAAAAGGGTAGTGGAAACCAGAACCAGACCGCAGCCCCGCATATAGATCGATGCCGCAAAGGCGGTGAGGTCGCCGATTACGCCACCTCCCACCCCGATGAATACGCCGTCCCTGCCCAGGCCCGCTTCCCTGGCAGCGCGCAGGATTGATTCTACTGCAGGCCATGCCTTAGCCGCTTCACCGCCGGTGATCACACAGCGGGGGAGGGCGCTTTTATCGCCGCCGGCAGCGCCGTTGGCGGCGCCGTTGACGGCACAGATGCGATCCGCAATGGGTGCGGTGTGCTCATCGCAAACGATGAGTGGCTTGAAGAAACCATCCGCCGCTCTTGCGCCGTTGTCTGCAATGCCGCTGCCGTTATCCGCAATGGCCGCACCCATATCCGCGGCGATTTGAGCTATGCCGGGTATTTCGCCTCTGATATGAACCGATGTCTCAAAAGCGTCAAATGTATAATTCATGAAGCCGCCCCCGCCCCTCTCCGCTGGTAATAGCAAGTTCATTCCTTGTTTTTGAAAACGGTACCATAAATTGAGCAAACCATCCCCCCGGATAGGGAAATCCGGTAAAAATCAGGGAAAAACAACGCCTGCCGTGGGCGGGCGTGTACACCGGGCGGCGCGGGTGGCCGAAACACACTCCAGGGGCGCCGGTGGTTTGTTCATTCATTGAACAACATAGCATGGGGAGCGGGGTTTTTCAACCTATTCTGACAGGTTATAGACGTTTAATTCGATACAGTTGACCAGTTCTTTTTTGGAAAGTTCTTCCACATCCGGCATACCGGACAGGAAAGTTTCCCAGCTTTGGACAAAATCAGCGGCGATACGGTTGCTTAAGGGGAGATGTTTGCCGATGAGTATGGCTTCGCTGTTTTTATCACGCAGTATGGTATTGGTTTTGAAGATTACCCTGATATCGGTGAGGACGTTTTTTTGGGTTTTCATCATGAAGACCATGACCTCGCTGCTGTTCAGGTGTCTGCCTGAGGAAAATTTTTTATAAATCGAATAGTCCCACTGATCCAGAGGTACCCTGATGCGGGTGAGCAGTTCCTGAGGATTGAGGGCGGTGGGGCCCGGGAGGGAGGAAAAGCGGGAAGCGGAGATCCAGCGTGTGCTTTGGGTACTGCGCAGTTCAAATTGGGCGTCAAGGGCGGCCAGGGGGGCGGAGACATCCAGACGGCGGGTGGGGTAGCAGATGTTACCGCCTATGGTGGCGATGTTGCGGAGTTGGACCCCGGCGATTTTTTCCAGGCAGCGGGTAAGGGCTTCGGGGACTATTTTTCCTATGCGGATGATCTGGTTGAGTTTTACCATAGCGCCGATTTCGAGGTAACGCTCGGTTCTGGTGATACGCTGCAAATCTTCAAGTTTGTCCAGCGAAAGTATGATGGGCGGGAGATCGAGTATCTCCTTGCCCTGGCCGCGGATGAGACCGGTGCCGCCGGCATAAGGGACGGCGCCGGGGAAGCGGTTCCAGGCGTTGAAAAGTTCCTGAAAGGTTGAAGGGAAAAAAACCTGGTTAAGCAGAGCGGCCATAGAGTCTCCGTTGGCGTATGTCCGCGGTGATACCGATGGCTTCCACCAGCTTGTCCGGGTCGGTGCAGCGGCATTTGATTCCGCCAAAGCCTGTGAGTATTTCTTCCCTGGTGGGGCGGTTGATGCGTTCCAGCAGGGCTTCGGCGGTGAGGATTTTTCCGGCGCCGCAGTAGCCGCAGTTTTCCATGCCGGCCTGGGCAAAGCCAGTCATAATGTCCTGGTATTCGTTGGTGGTGGAAAAGCCTTCAATAGTGATGATCTCGCTGCCCCGTATCCTGAACGCGGGGATAAGGCAGGCCGGGCTTACGTTACCGTTGAAAATAACCGAGCAGACTCCGCACTTGCCCATAAGGCAGCCGGACTTTGCACCTAACAGACCGAAACTTCCCCGCAGTATGTCAATGAGTCTGACGTCGGCGTCGCTGCGGATCACCACGTCTTCTCCGTTCAGAATAAAACCTATGGTCATGGTACAGGATTCTCCGTCTTCTTGAGTTTTCCTGCTTCCCAGATGTCATCTCGTTTAAGGGGGATGGATTGAAAGTGGTGATCCATTGCCTGGGAAACGGCCTGCAAATACGCCGCCGGTATGCAGTTAAAGGGAAGCTCGCCTATGCCCCTGGGTTCGCCTGAATCGTTCCAGAGAAAATCAATATTGATTGGCGGGATGTCGCTGGGGCTGGGGATGTTGTAATTTTCAAACTGAGTCTGGGAGAGGGTGCCTTCAGTATAACTGATGTGTTCCCTGAACGCCCAGCCCAGGGCCTGTATTGCCGAGACTTTGAGACTACGCCGGGCACGGTTTTGATCGAGAATTTTGCCGCCATCTATACTTATCCACACGCCCCGTATTTTGGGAATATATTCGACTGAATCGATTTCCACCTCTACCACCGCCGCTGCCCAGCCGGGTTTGGCAAAAGCACCCCAGTCAATCCCCTGGGGCCGTTCTTCCCACAGCATTGACGAGGCTGCGCTGCTCTGGGCTCTGATGGCACGGCGAACCGTAATAGGCAGGGGGTCGCGGAAGCGCTGCTTGCGTATGGCCAGGCAGCACTTTTCCATCAATTTGGTAAGGACCGTAATATTCCGGGATGCACAGGCCGGGCCGGAATCCGGCGCCTCGCCCGAGTTGACTATATGTACCATGCCAGGCTCAATGGCGAGTATCTCCGCCGCCATGTTTGCCCAGACGCGGCTGTAATCGTCATCGGTGCTTACCATGCTGGTTTTGATTTCCAGATTGCCGTCCTTGCCCAGGGTAACCTCAATGCCGAAGCTACCCCGCCCGGTCCCAGGGTAGAGGAGACCGTTTCCCTGATAACCAATCGCCACACCAATGCCCCTGAGACTTTCGCCTTTTTCAACTTCCTTTCTGCGGCTTTGCCTGAGGAGTTCGTAGGCAGCCCATTTGCGGTAATAACCGCTCATGGCGGCGGCAGTATCCAGGAGCTCCCCGCAGGGGGCAGATTCTTTGGACGCCGGTCCCAGGGGCAGACCACCTGAAACGGGGAAGTTTTTTTTGCGCCATTCAGCAGGATCTTCTTTGTGGAGATCGGCGATATGAGAAATATGCCGTTCCAGGGCGAAAAATCCCTGGGAAAGGCCAAAGCCCGCAAAAGGCCCCTGGGGCGGGATATTCGTCCTGATCGCTTCTCCGGAGAGCTTGAGCTTATCAAATTGATAGATCCCCAGGCTTCCAAGGCAGGTTTGATCGAGCATTTCTTCGCCGTTAACCCCATACGCGCCAAGGTTAACAGAAACATTGATTTCTGTACCGAGTATTTTTCCCTTTTCATCCAGTGCGCTACATATATGTATTTCGGTTCCACATCTCTTGGGTGAGTAATGGAAATCCTCTTCCCGTGTCAAAATCATACGCACCGGCTTTTTGGTGATAAGGGTTCCCAGGGCGGCGTGGCAGGCAATGAGCGAGGGGTACCAGAGCTTGCCGTCCATGTGCAGGCCAACAATGGTAGGTTCTACCCTGACTGCGGCCGGATCCAGTTTGAGGGCCTGGCACAGGGAGCGTTTAACATGAAAAGGCCATTGGGTGGCGGTTCGGGCTACGAGTATTTTACCCGGCGTCTTGCCGGTCTTTTCCTGGTTTCCGGCTTCGGCATTGTTTTGCTCAAACCAGCTTACGGCCCCTATGGGCTCGGCATACCAGTGCTCCTGAATACCGGTGCTGTAATCGTCCTGCACAATCTTCGCCGCTTGCTCAAAAGCGGCTTCCGGTTCCCCAATGCGTATGGAGCGTTTTGCGAGGATCATGCTTTCGGTGGGATTGCGGCACGAAAACACCGGCTCGTCTTCCTCGGCGATAATTTTTATTTGGGCGGCGTATTCTTCCAGCATGGTTTTATCGGGCCCCACCAGCAGGGCTGCCGGTTCGCCTATGTAGGAGAGGGTATCCTCCGCCAGGATGGGAAGCTGTGAGTCCTCAAGCCGGTTTTTGCCGGGAATATCCGCGGCGGTGATCAGGGTATAAATATTGGGGAGCCTGGGGCACTCCAGGGATTTAAGCCGGCCCCGGGCAATGGGGGATCTGATGGTAAGGGCGTAGAGCATCTGCCGGGGGTAGATATCTTCTACAAAACAGGGCGCTGTCCGGCCGGGATTATCCATTTCTATACAGTATATTCACCGGCAACTGATTTTACAACCGTGATCACCTGCTCCACCTGGGCAGCCGTCATGCCCGGCCAGATGGGGAGGGATATTTCCTGCCTGAAACTTTTCATGGTTTCCGGGAAATCTTCTTCCGCCAGGCGGTAACGGTTTTTGTAAAAGGGCATAATGTGCAGGGGGATAAAATGTACTGAAACGCCAATGCCCTGCTCTTTGAGTTTTTGTATAAAGTCGTTACGGGAAATGCGCAGCCGTGGCAGGTTGAGGCGCAGCGGGTACAGGTGCCGGGCGTCGCCCACACCGGTGGGGGGGAGCAGGAAATGTTCGTTGTTGGCAAAGGCCGCGTCGTAAGCGGCGGCGATTTCCTGGCGCATACGGAGCAGTTCCCACGCCCGCTCAAGCTGGGATCTGCCCACTGCGGCGAGCAGATCCGGCAGGTTGTACTTGAAGCCCGCTTCTACCACCTCGTAGTACCATGAGGCCGTGGTATCGGTGTAACGGTTCCACACATTGCGGTCTATGCCGTGGGAGCGCATAACGGAAATGCGGCGGGCTATTGCCGCATCTTTGCAGACCACCATGCCGCCTTCGCCGGTGGTGATGGTTTTGGTGGCGTAGAACGAGAAGACCCCCACATCGCCGATTGCGCCCGCCCAGGCGGGGCTGTTACCCGCCATGTCGCTTTCACCTGCAATGCCGGCTGGCAGGAGCGAAGGGAAGGAATGGGCTGCGTCTTCTATCACTTTTAAGTTGTGCCTGCGGGCTATATCCATGATGGCGGACATATCGCAGGGGAGGCCGCCGTAGTGCACGGGAATGACTGCTTTGGGAATTTTCCCGGAAGCACGGAGGGGTTTGAGTGATTCCAGGGTTTTTTCCAGAGCCTGGGGGTTTATATGGAACGTGCCGGGGGCTACGTCTACAAAAACCGGGTCAGCGCCCAGGTAACGGACCACTTCGGCGGTGGAGGTAAAGGTGTAGGAGGGGACAAGCACCAGGTCGCCGCTTTGCACGCCGCAGGCTTCCAGGGCAAGGTGCAGGCCGCTGGTGGCGGAGTTGACGGCAAGGCAGTGGAGACCGCTGTTTGCGGCATCGCCGCCGTGGCTTTGCAAAAATTCGCGGAACTCTTTTTCAAAAGCCAGGGCCTCCGCGCCGGTGGTGAGCCAGCCTGAGCGGAGAACCCGCAGGGCAGCGGCTTCTTCCGTTTCGCCAATGAAGGGGCGGGCAAAGGGGATGTCATGTTTCATCATATTCTCCTTCACCGGGGGATCGAATACTCAAGACGTTTGCGTGGGGAAGTTTCAGGGCGGGGAGCCTCATTTGCCGGTGGCTGCCAGGACAGGCTCCGCAGCTTCTTCCGGATCAACAATACCCGCCACCCGCATGGCCCGCGCCCGTTCCTCCCAGGAAGCGAAATTAACCGGACGGAATTCCGCAAGCTGCTTTTCAGTGAATAAGGGGCAATCGGGATCATAGACATAGGGCTGCCGAGCCGCCGCTTCAATTTCCGCTATCTGCTCAGGGCTCAACCCGCTCCCAGCCGTATGGGTATGCCGTACCAGTTCCGCCATGATATATCCTCCGTTCAAACGGCTCCGCTACACGGGCCGATAAAATGCGAGTATCGTCTTCCCCTTCTTCAGTATATACCACAACCAAGGCACGATGCGCCATACCAATAAGCTGGTAGCGATCCTCGGTGATGGAGCTGTCATCATCCCGCCGTCGTATCCGGCAAGGATCATCAAAAGCATATTCCGCTGTTAAAAAATGGATATGGTGTTTCCGAAAGTTTGCCGCTTCCTTCACCGGGTCCCAAATAAACGCCATACTGTCCGCCTGTTTAATTCTAATTCGATCATAGGAAGTTGGCAATAGTTTTATGAACGTGTACTTGAACCTCAACCAAGACCATTAGGTCGAAGGTTCCAGTGTACTTGAACCTCAACCGAGACCTTTAGGTCGAAGGTTCCAGTGTACTTGAAAGATTTGACAAAATACGCTATAGTTTCAATTATGTTGGAAACTATACAGAAATATATACCCCGAAACCTCTATTGTGAGCGAATTCGACCTTTAATCGGGACCCATATCATCAAAGTCCTGACTGGACATCGGCGGGCAGGGAAAAGTTATGTACTTTATCAGCTTATGGACGAGATTAAAAAGTCCGAAACAGGGGCAAATATTATTTATGTGAATACGGAATTGGCGGAATTCAGGCATATCAAGACTGATTTGGAACTTTATGATTTTATTGCATCCCGCTTGACTACCGGCCAAAAGAATTTTGTCTTTGTCGATGAGATCCAGGATATTGCTAATTTTGAAAATGCGATACGCTCCCTTTATGCGGAAGAAAAAAGCGATATTTACCTTACAGGTAGTAACGCCCATCTTTTATCGGGGGAATTAACCACGTATCTTGCAGGACGGTATATTCAATTTCAGATTCACCCTTTGGGTTACCAGGAATTTTTGACATTTTACAATCTTGAAAATACGGCAGAAACACTGCGAAAATATTTCCGTATTGGAGGGATGCCGTACCTTGCTTCCCTGCCTGTTGATAACGAGCATTTGGGACGGGAGTATTTAAAAAATGTATATGAGTCAATTTTACTTCGGGATGTAGTTATCCGGGAGAATATCCGAAATGTCCGGTTTTTGGAAAATCTTGCAAATTATCTTGCAGATAACACCGGAAGTCTTGTTTCTGCAAATAATATCAGCAAGTATTTGAAGAATCAAAAAATTAAAATTCCGGTACAAACCGTGATCAGCTATCTGTCTGCACTGGAAAAATCATTTATTGTATGCAAAGTTTCCCGTGCCGAAGTTAAAGGGTTTAAAATTTTTGAGATTGGAGAAAAATATTATTTTGAGGATATCGGCATGCGTAATATTTTAGCCCAAAATCCTCCGGCGCTGGATATGGCAAAACTTGTTGAAAATGCCGTATATCTATTTTTGGAACAACGGGGCTTCAAAATTTTTGTAGGTAAGGACGGTGATAAAGAAATTGATTTTATCGCCTTAAAGGACGGAACAAAGATTTACGTGCAGACTGCATTGCGTATCAGCGACAAAGCAACGTACCTGCGGGAATTCGGTAATCTTGAAAATATTCCCGATAATTTCCCCAAATATGTCGTAACACTGGAAGATGATTTTAACACAGTAACGTCCAAAGGAATTATTTGCATGGGGCTTAAGGAATTCCTGGTGATGGATATCTGAATGCTTTTGCTTTATTCCAAAAAACAGTCTATACTTTATTCATGCCTTTTACAAAGGGACTTTCAGGAGGAAACTATGCAAAATGAAATAACGAAGATGCAGGATGTGCCGGGAAAAGACGGAAATATTATCGAAGCTGGTTGGGCAAGGCAAGAGCTTTTTCATTACAAAAAAGAAAACATCCATCATCCTGCAAAGCGGCTTAAGGAATGGAGTTATTTTTTTTGCGGGGATGAAAACTTTGGTATCGGATTTAATATAGCCAATGTGGGGCCCATACATAATTACGGACTCAGTTTTATGGATTTTAAAAATCATAAAAACATCAATGATAGTTCCATTATACCGGTTGAAGGAAGTGTCCTTGACCTGCCCTCGGATCCCTTTGGTTCCCTGAAATATAAGGCCCCGAATACGGAATGTGAAATTGCAGGCAGCAGGGAAAAAATTCTTTTTAAATCTGAATGGCGGAAATTTGGAAAGGAAGCCGATTTTTCTATCAATTTAACATTACATATGCCCCAGGGCGATACATTGTTCCACTGTTTTCCCTTTACAAAGGGGAAAGGGGAATTTTTTTACAGTCACAAGATGGACAACATCCGCGTAAGCGGCAGTTTTACATTGGGAAGCCTGACATATACATTTGACCCGGCGCTGGCCTTTGGGGTGCAGGATTGGGGCAGAGGAATATGGCCAAGTGAAACTCACGCTTACTGGGGCGGCGGGAACGGTATGGTCAACGGGAAACAGCTAAGTTTTAATATAGGCTATGATTACAAATGGGCCGATCTAAGCTCTGCCACAGAAAACGCATTGTTTTACGATGGCGTTATTCATAAGCTGACCGGCATAACATTTAAGCGGAACGAAAAACAAAAAGAATGGCTTGACCCCTGGAACTTTAGTTCCTCCGACGGCCGCTTTGAAATGATCATGAAACCCATTATGGATCGCTTTACCCAAAGCCCCCTTGGACCTTCTCATCAATGTTTCGGTTATTATTCCGGTTCTGTTATTTTGGACAACGGAAAAAAGCTTGCCATAGAAAAACTTTTTGGCTTTGCAGAAAAAAACGTATACAAATGGGGTCTTGTAGAAACAGTTATGCCCCCGCTCCTGGCGGTGCAAAAATTATTTTCGCCCAAGAAGGGGCAGGCAAATATCACATAGTGAGTTTTTTGAAGAGAAAATCGCACTTTTTTTGGTTTTTATACGTTTTTAGGTTGTTTCATTCGAAAAGATATGATACATTGTGGGTATGAATATGTTTACCCCCCCCCCCCCCCCCCCGTAATGGCCGGTTGGTAAGCCCCGGAAACCGGGGTGTTTTGGGTTTGTTTCGCGGAGCGGTTGTGCCGCTGTTATTGCTGGTTTTCCTTGCGGGTTGTTCGGATCTGTTTAACCCGGACAAGGAAGATGCGCTTTTGCAAAAAATTGATGAGCAGGTGCGCTGGGACAATGCGGCGCGGCTGACTGTTACCGTGGCGGTGCCCGAGGGCTGGGGTACCAGCCCGCAGATGGGAACGGGCAGGGCCGGGGACACCCGCAAAGGGTTTGACTTTTCCGTGGAATTTAGCCCGAACTCCGCCTGGGGCTTTTCCGGGTGGATTGCCGTCAGAAGCGACAACTATAATGGAGCGGACACCGATCTGACCAAAGCCTTAGACGGCGAAACCGTGCTTATTACCGAAAGTATTGGTGCGGCGAATGCGCGTATTGCCAAAGTTACCATTAGCACCACCGAGCCGGTAACGCTGGTGCCCTGGTGCGAGGCACGGCCACGGATTATCCAGAGCAACCCGCCGCTTATCAACACCGGCGTTACCACCAGCCGGGGCCAGCAGATCAAAATATATTTTGCCGCCCCGCTGCTTGACACGCCGGAAAACATCAAATTCGGCGCGGATCATATCGAGATTACCGGCCAGGCCTTTACCAACACCGGTGATCTTGATGACCCCATAGATCTTACCGGCGTACAGTCAGAGTTGCCCACATGCTTCAATAACCCGGACTATGAGGCATCCACCAAATGTATTACCATTGTACCTGATCCGGACAATCTGCCGCTGGGAGATATGATGATCACCGTAACGGTGGGGACCGCTCTGGCGGGGGCTAACGGCAACGGAATGTTGAGCCCGGTAAGTTTTTATTACCGCACCAACAACCTGATCGTACAGAAAACGTATAACGCCGACAGTGTAGCGGCTATCCATGACCCGTCTACCGTTACCGGTACCGAAGACTTTTTCTACTGGAACAGGGAAAAAGGTCTTGACCGGCGTCTGAGGAAGAACAGCTCCGGCAAATACGAAGTAACGTTATATTTCAGCGTTTCCCGCAGCAGTGAAGAAATAGCGGAGGCGGTGCCTGGCTCCCTGAAAATAGCTGAGGTGGAATACGCGAACTTGGGCGGCGATGTGGTAGTCTCGCTCATTCGGGAAAAAAACTTTCCTACCATTGGGGTTATGGAAAACGGAGATAATACTGCCGGTTATTTTTACCGGCAAACAAACACGGGCACGGCTTTTTACAAAGCGGTGTATACCTGGGACACGCCCCCCGCATCGGGCATTATCCGGCTGGTGGTGCTGCCCTACCGGAGCGGTGCTGACGCGGTAGCGGCCGACACCTGGCAGAACGCTATGGCTGCGGGCCGTTTTGCGGCCGTGGTAATGGACGACCAGGCGCCCGGCGGGAGTGCCAGTCTCGCGTTAAGCGGACAGGCCACGATAAGCGGCGGGACATACAACTACAACAACACGGACAATAAAATCCTTAATATGCAGGCGAATTTTTCAGGCATTGCGGATAACGCCGGTTACGGCATACTGCCGATAGCGGCGTCGATAGACAAACCCTGGACACGGGACGCCAAAGAAGTTCTGCAATGGCGCTACCGGATTGTTACCGACTCTGGTTCGACTCCGACTGTGAATCACTCCAGCCACCTGATCGATAGCGATCCCTGGTACGCACTTACAGAAACCAGCACGGAGCAGGATTTATCGAATTTAAACGGTACGGTATTGGGGAACGTATCCACCGTGCGGAACGTACAGGTACAATACAAAGACGCTTTGGGAAATACGAGCGGCTGGGACACAATGGCTAACATTGTGTATTACACCCCTGCCTTCCCGCCGGTTGCGGTATGGGACGCAATCTACTCCGATACGGCAAATAGCATTACCGTAAACTGGACAACGCCTGAGACAATGACCGGCGTGCGAGTTTCGGTAAACGGCGGTTACCCGTTTGATGTTACCGGCACGGGCGGAAAGACCCATACCATCACCGGCGTACCCCGCATTGACGATTCGGGTGTTAGACAGGGGCAGGCGGTGGGCAACGTTACCGGGTATACGGTTACACTTACGGCGTATAACAACTACGGGAGCGCCGAGCCAACAACGGTGAAAATCTGGAATATACCGGGTATGAGCAATATCTGGAACAGCAGGCTTATCGAAATTGCAGATAACGGAGACGACAATAATGACAGCGACGGAAAGATCAGCCTTAAATACATGGCAACGAACAACCCCGCCAAGAAATATGTCCTTACCGATGACATCACCCTTACCGGCGCATGGGCGCCCATCGGAATCGGGCCGGGCGCCGCCGCCTTCCAGGGTAAATTCTACGGCAATGGGCATACGATTAAAGGCTTACAACTTTCGCTTACCTCTTTCTATTCGGGGCTTTTTGGCTATACGCAGGGAACCGTTTCCGGATCCGGCGAAACGGGGGTATACAGTAATACTATCCGGGACCTGAAGGTGGAACTTACCGCTTCGGACATGACAAACGCTACTTCTACAGTTGCACAGATGGGCGGTGTTGCCGGCTGTGCGGACGGCACGGAATTCCGCAATGTGCTGGTAGAAGTTCCCACGGGAATAACGGCGGGAATGAAAAACACAAACAGCACTGTGGTGAGCCTGGGGGGTATTGCGGGCTATGCCAATTCCAATATCTTTATGGATAACTGCAGGAGCATTGGAAAAGGAACCTTAAAGCTCATTTACAACGGTGGCAGCAGTTTCATCACGACTGCCGGCGGGCTTATTGGGTTCATTAGCTCTGGCGGAACCGCAGGGACGGTAATTATACAGAACAGCGGCGCTTCGGTTAATATGACCCTTACCAAAGAGGTATCAGACATTAAGATGGCTGTCGGCGGTATAGTGGGCTACAGTCAAACAGCGCGGACATTAAAAAACATATCCTATTCTGAAGGTGTCATCACGTTCAGTAAAAAAACAAATGCTGGTACTTATGAAAATTATGTAGGCGGTCTTGCGGGGCAATTAATTGCCACATCAATCGACACCGGCAGTTTTAGCGGGACTATCAACATTCCCACGGAGCATACCTCCCCCAGCACTATTATCATAGGCGGCGGCATTGGGACCATGGAGAACTCATCGGGTACTATCGAAAATGTTACCGTAACCGGCGCCCTGTCGTATCAGGGTGAACCTGCCGGAGGCAGCGCAATCTTATATATGGGCGGCGTAGTTGGTTTTATACAGAGATATTCTGATGAGGCAACAGCAAATATCAAAAACTGCAAGTACACCAGCGGCAATATTACCGTAACAGACGCAACCAGCTCTTTTCCCCTTTATGTAGGCGGTTTTGTCGGTCAGGTACAGAGTGGTGTGGTATTTACCAATTCCTACGCCTCGGCAGGTCTGGTACAGGTGGCAAAGACAAAGACCGGCGGAGCCGGCGGGGCTCTCTACGTGGGCGGGTTTGCGGGACATGTAAATCAAGTCGACATAAACGGCTGCTATTCAACGTCCAATGTAAAAATTCCCAATACCCATACCGGAACCGCCGCCTGTTTTATCGGCGGCTTTGCGGGATTCCTTGAAAAAGCAAATGTGAAAGCCTGTTACGCTACCGGGGATATTGAAAGTTACGGGTTAAACGAGCAATACATAGGCGGCCTGATGGGCTATTCTTTCGGCTCAAGCGGAACACGTAACAAAATAAACCGGTGTTACGCCACCGGTGCGCTTTATGCGGAAAGCCAATTTGACGGCGCTAATTTTTATTACTTTTCAACCGGCGGTCTGGTGGGTTCCTCAGCATATATGGATATCAATGAAAGTTATGCCTCAGGCAGCGTAACCGCAAAAAAAAGAAGCTCTACCAATGGTCCTATAAACGCAGGCGGTCTTGTGGGCTATATGTCGCATACCAACAGTATCAAAAATTCCTGGGCATCGGGAACCGTGCTGGCGGATAACCCCTGGCCTGACGGCGGTGCTCCCCGGGCAGGCGGGTTGGTAGGACTCATAAACCCCGATATTTCTACTACAGTGGAAGTGGCATACTGTTTCAGCCTGGGCAGTGTCATTGCACAGTCGAATAACTCTGCATCGGGATATGGCGTAATGGCCGGCGGTCTTGTTGGGGATTTCTATCTTAATTCAGCCGGGAGAAATGCAAACATACATCACTGTGTATTTCTCGGCGCCTCGGTGTCGGCCGCAAGCGGTTCTACGACTACGGCTGCGGGGCGGGTGTATGGAAGTAAAGAGACCCAAGGAACCCTTACCCTAAGCGCAAACTATGCATCTACCGCTTCGGTGGTGGAAACCGCTGCGAGCTATTATGCACTTACCGGTACGCGGGTGGATATTGCTTCTCCCGCCGCCGATTCACAGCACGGCGCCAATGTTTCACCTTCGGTACTCAAAACATCGAGTTTTTGGTCGGGGTCAGGTACAAACCAGTTAGATTTTGACGGAGACCTCTGGGACTTTAACCGGGTAGTAAGCGAAGGCGCGCCGCGGCTGAGGAATATCCCTTAATGGGGGCGGAAAAGGCGGTGGGCGGAGAATTTGTCCGGTGAAAAGCGTGCCTGGTAGAACATGATAAACATAAGAGTTTTTAACCGCCAAGGCGCCGAAGGCGCGCAAAGGGGAAGAGAAGACCTGTGGACTTGGCTATCATCTTCCTTTGTCTTTCTGATTGACCGCATCGCGGTCTCCTTTGTCGCCTTTGCGGTTTTTTCTTCTTTAAGGTTAACACGTTGTACCTGGGCGCTATTGCGCTTACAATGAAATTTTGAAAGATAAAATTTTTATATCAGGTATATATTCATAATGTTTTGTATTCCCGGTAATTAATGGTTCATCATATTCCAATGCCGTTGATGCAATTATTGCATCTCCTAATTCCAATCCATGACTTAATTTATATTCTTCTATTTCTCATATTTCTAACATACGATTCTACATCATCCATATCTTGTCTATCTTTCCACATCCCAAAGGATTCTGAGGTAAACACCTGATTATTTTCAGAAATTGTATTGTCTTCAGAAACTAATTGTATTATTACTTCAACCTTTTTATGTTCAAAATTTGAAGGAAGTGTAATAATATTATTTAATGCTTCACTATCCATTACTGTCCTTAATGATTGCATAGAACCCCCATAAATTCCTTTTATTAACAAAAATTTACACTATCATTTAAAATAAGTCAACTCAAATTCAATTAATTAATCAAAAAAGCCCTTTTATATTATTTTAGAGAAAATTTGGCAAAAATATGTCGCATAACGTATGTAACCTTCGCAGACAATCAAGCAGGCACCGGTTCCGCCTGAAGCGCGGCGGTTGCAGGCTCCACAGTTTCCTCCTGCATACTTGGGATCGCTTCCCGCAGAATACTGCGCAGCAGTTCGCTGTTACGGTACATTTCCGGGCGGAGGGGGTCAAGGCGGCAGATGGGTTTTAGGTCCGCGATGAGGGAGGGGATGTCTATGGAGAGGGGCGTTTTTCTATCCAGGCGGAGTATGCGGCTGTGTTCGGTTTCGCGGGGTTCTTCATCTGCTGACCAGAGGCGCTCGTCAAGGCGCTCGCCGGGGCGGAGACCGGTGTACTCGATTTTGATTTCGGTTTCCGGCTCAAAGCCGTAGAAGCGGATCATCTGCTCGGCAAGGTCCCGGATGCGAACCGGCTCGCCCATGTCCAAAAGGTAGAGTCTGTTGTTTTCGCCTACGCCGCCGGCCTTGAGTACCAGGGAACAGGCTTCGGGGATGGTCATGAACCAGCGGCGCATTTCCGGGTGGGTAACGGTTACAGGGCCGCCTTTTTCAATTTGCTGCTGGAACAGGGGCACTATGGAGCCACGGGAGCCCAGTACATTACCAAAGCGCACTACCATGAAGTTGGGCTCGTGGCCGGTATCACCTGCTGCTCTGGTTTCGGCTGCTCTGGCGGCGTCAAGGACGAGCTGCTCACAGAGGTATTTGGAAGCGCCGTATACCGAAACGGGGTCTACGGCCTTGTCGGTGGTGATGTGCACAAAACGCTTGACGCCGTGGTTCCGGGCTGCGCGGATCAGGTTTTCGGTGCCCAGCACGTTGTTTTCGATAGCCGCTACGGGGTTTGCTTCCATCATGGGCACGTGCTTGTAGGCGGCGGTGTGGAATACCACGTCGGCTTTGAGGTGGCCAAAAATATAGTCCATGTAGTCTAAGTCTTTCAGGTCGCCGATAACCGGTACCAGAGTGGCTTTTTCGCCAACTCCCTCTTCCTGGAGCAGCCGCAGTTCCCGGTCAATTTGATATATTGAATTTTCGCCGTGGCCAAAAAGGTAGAGCCGGGAAGCGCCGCCTGAAAGCAGTTGGCGGCAGAGTTCGCTGCCAATGGAACCGCCGGCGCCGGTTACCAATACCCGCTTGCCCCGCAGATAGGCCAGGCTCTGGCGGAGTTTTATCGCCACCGGTGTTCGGCCCAACAGGTCTTGGGGATCAATGGAGCGGGTCTGGATAAGGTGGGCGTCGCCTTCGAGTATTTGGGAAATGCCCGGCAGTATGCGGATTCGCTCAAAGCCCGCTTTTTTCAGTATGCTATAGAGCTCTTTCAGGTATTCGCTGCTTGCGCCGGGAATGGCGATGATGGCTTCGTCCGCCGGGTTCATGCGCAGCAGTTTTGCCACGTCCCGAATGGGGCCCAGGACAGGGATCCCCTCAATCTGTCGTCCTATTTTTTCAGAATCATCGTCCAAAAAGGCCACTACCTCGCCAAAAATGGCTTTGGACATGATTTCGCTGGCCAATGTGCGCCCGGCAAAACCTGCCCCGATAATGTAGAGCCGTCTCGATTTTTGTATGGTTGTCATGCTTCCCCTCCAAGCAAATAGCGCGCTAAAGCCTTAACGGTGGTCCAAAGAGCCTATTACCTCAAAAGCAAGATCGATGGAGAAGGAATCGTCGTAGAGGTCCAGTTTGATCTTTGCTCTCCCTTTTCTTTTATCGACCTTTATTATCTTTCCCTCAAGCCCCATTAAGGGGCCGTCTACTACCACTATGCGGGAATTTTCGTTAAAGTACACCCTGGACCTGCCGGCTACGGGCCCCACTTTTTTGATAAAGTGCAGTACCAGTTCCAGGTCCCGGTTTTCCAGGGGACATATATTCTGGTTCGATTTTAAAAAGCGGAAAAAACCATCGGTGCGCCTGAACGCCCACTGGTGCGTTCTGATTTCTTCTTCACTTTCAGTCTCAACCTCGACAAACACATAACCCGGAAAAACCGCCGCCGTGGTCTCGCGTATAGCGCCCCTGCGCCTGATGTCAATGCGCCGCTGGGGAAAATAGAGGGAAAAGGGGACTTCCGGGTGCATGGCTTTAAAGAGCCGGATGAACTTGCCTTCGGCCCGGGTTTTTACCTGAATGGCGAAATATTGTAACAATTAGGGAACCTCCGCTTACTGCGGTTGAGACTAAAAATATCCGCCAAACGCGACCGATTTTTCCTTGCGGGCTTTTTCAATCTGCTGCATCTTGCGGAAATAGGTGGTCTGATTGACGATTTCCGCCGTTTCCATCACATAGAGTTTGTCTTGCATGACCTGAAACTTTTTGTTTTCCAGCAGTTTCCTTAATACCAACTTTCCGTCGCCCTGGGGAAGACCTACCATATTGATGAGTTCCGCAGGGCCAAAATCAAAGGTAAAGGAATTTTTGCCGTTTATGTTTACCCGTTTCTTTTCAAGCTGAATGAGCAGTACGTCGTACATACGGCCCAAAGGATCGGTCAGCAGGGTATTGGCAAGCTGTTTGTAGATAAGCCAGATCCGTTCCGCAAGCAGGGTGGTAAGCCGAGCGATCATCTGGGGCTGGGTTTTGATCATCTGCTCAAAGTTGACCCGATTCACCGCCATGAGCTGGCAGTCCTCATAAGCCACGGCGCCGGCTGCACGGGGCTTGGACTCCAACAGCGCCATCTCGCCGAAAATATCGCCGGCCTTGAGCACCGCCAGCAGCACCTCGTTATCGTTTACCACTTTGGCTATTTTTACCGAGCCCTTCTGAATGATGTAGAGTTCATCCCCGGGTTCGCCTTCGGAAAAGATCATTGCGTCTTTGGGGTAGGTCCGCAGGGTGTCGCCGGGCTTGAAATCCATCTTGACCGATTTGGCATAAGGGGCGATTTTCATCATCCGTTCGCGGGCAAGGGTGGCATTCTCACCGGAGGGACAGTACCGGACATACTGATAATAGGCGTAATAGGCCTGGTTGTACTGGTTTCGTTTGGCATAATATTCGGCAACCTTAAAAAGATGGCTGGGCTCCGCCTCGGCGTTGCTTTTCAGGGTAAGCCGGGTAAGGGCCTCGTCCAGATAGCGCACCCGTTTTGAGAATTGCAGGATGATCTTCATTGCTACTGCGGCGTTTGTCTGGATAAGTTCACTAAACTGGGCCTTTTGTACTGAAATCAACGTAACATCGGTCAGCGCCCGGGCGGTCTCAATCTGGCTATGTGAGGACATGGTAGATACCACGCCGAAAAAGTCACCGGGTCCCAGGGTATCGCCCTGTTCCTCAGTAACCACCTGTACTTCTTTGGAAAGACGCACCTTTCCCGATCGGATAATGAAAAACCGATCCGCGTTTTGTTTGCCTTCAACAATAATATACGCGCCTTGTGAAAAATTAACAAAAGTTAATTGTAGTTGACCTGCCATTCCATCTTTAAGTATAGAAAGCTTATTATGATATTGTCAACGACCCGTTTTACCCTTGTTACACCGGTTTGGGATATCACTCCAGCTGTAAAATGTTCCACACTTCGGGCGTCTCCTGCCCCAGCCGCCAGAAGCCGATGGAAGCGACGCCTATGGATTTGTACATTTCCATGCGGGTTGAAAGGGAATAAGCGTCTTCGTAGTACACTTTCACCGATACCGGGACATCATAATCAAAAGTGGGAATGCCGTTTTCCCGCCGTATTTCGCCTACCCGGTTATCGTTTATTACATTTTCTACGCCGGAGTAGAGCAGCGCCCGTGAGGGGTTGCTGTCGCCCCAGGCGCGACCGTAAAAGGGAATGCCCATGATGAGCTTTTCTTTGCCTATGACACCAAGCGAGTAGTCCGCCACCCGCTTGCACCAGCCCAGGGACGCGATGGGGCCGGGCACGCTGGTGGACCAGTGCTCGTCATAGGCCATCACCAGAATACGGTCTACCAGGGAGCGTATTTTTTCGTAGTCATACACGTCATTACTGATTCTTTTGGTACGGGCGGGCAGGGCTATGGTGAACATCTTGTTTCCCAGCCCGGTACGCAGTTCAGCCAGAAACGAGAGAAAGGCGCCGCCGTCCCGCTGGGGAACCAGCTCAAAATCGATCTGCAGGCCGTCAAAGTTTTTCGTCTCGGTCAGCAGATCCGCTATCAGGGCCTTGCGTTCGGCGCTTCCCGGCATGAGCGCAAAGTGGGTCAGCGCCCTGCTGTTGCAGGCCGCCACCAGATGCACCCGCCCGGAAAAGGCCGAAAGCTTGCGGTAATCGGGTACATCGGTCAGCTTGCCGTAGGAATCGATCTCAGCGCCGAAGTAGCCGATGTCCGAAAGGGGCAGGTTCTTTGTAAGGGCCGCTTCCCGGCCTGCCACCACATAGGCCCATATCTCCCCAAAAGCCGAGACCGGCAGATCCTGGCCCGGCGGCGGCAGGGGGATTACCGGCTCGGCATCCTCAATACCCGAATTGTCTTCCGGCATTTCGCGGTCATTGTCCGCAATTTCAGGAGGCGAGCCGCGGCAGGAAACCGCGATGGCTAACAGGATGATTAATAGCAAAAATGCCGGCGTTGTATGTTTCACCATTCTGAATATAACAGGAAGGCTGGACAGCGGCAAGAAGGCGTCTCATACTGAACGAAGTAACAAGGGGCTTAATGACTACGTCCGTCTTGCAAGTGAGGCGCCACTGCGGCCCCTTGACACTTTTATTCAAAGCTGATATTTTAACCATACAGTTTAGTTTTTCATTTAAAAAGGGCTCCAAAAAAAGCCCTTTTTTTATTCGTTATATGTGGAAAGCTGAATTGAACGGTAAGGGTAAAAGTGCGGTACACAGCCAATATCGATTCAGATGCGCCGGCTATAGCCGAAGCCGCGGCCCTGAAGGAGCCCCTGGAAGAGATACTCCGGGGCTTGGGTCTGGAGCTCATTGAGCTGACGGTTTCGCGGCAAAAGGGGCGTAAAGGCGCTCCCGGCGCGGTGCAGGTGCGGGTAGTGGTGTACAAAAACAGCGCGGTGGGGGTGAATGACTGCTCCCGGGCGCACCATGCGCTGCTGCCCCGGCTGGAACTGGCCTTTCCCGGACATGACCTCTATGTAGAGGTGTCCTCGCCGGGCATAGACCGGCTCATCAAGGACGGCGCGGAATTCGCCCATTACAGGGGCAGGGGGCTGCGCTGTTACCGTACCGACATTTCAGACTGGTCGGCAGGTATACTGGAAGATGCTGATGCAAACGGCATAACGCTGAAAGGAAAAGAGGGAACTATGCGTTTGAATTTTGAAATTATCGCCAAGGCGAAATTGGACACAAACCAGGAGGTATAAATTGGCAACAGATATGTCGGAGGCAATCCGCCAGATAAGTCAGGATCGGGGTATTTCCGAGGACCTGATACTGCGGACCATAGAGAATACCCTTCTTGCGGCGTACAAGCGAAAATACGGAAACGCGGATAACGCCATAGTCAGGTTTGATGATAAAGAGGTAACAATTTACGCCCAGAAAAAAATCGTGGAGCATGACGGCGTATATGATCCGGTTGCGGAAATCGATCTGGATGAAGCCAGGGAACTCAACCCCGAAGCCGATATAGGCGATGAGATTCTCATCGAGGTTGACCCCAAAGAATTCGACCGCATTTCGGTTCAGAGCGCCAAACAGACCGCACATCAAACCATACGGGAAATTCAAAAAGACAGTCTGTATTCCGAATTCATAGACAAAGTGGGCGAGATCATCATCGGCTATTATCAGCGGGAACGGAACGGCACCATTTATGTTGATTTGGGAAAAATGGAAGGCATTCTTCCCAAGAAGTTCCAGTCCCCACGGGAAACCTACCATGTAAACGACCGTATCAAGGCCCTCATCGTGGAAGTGAACAAAACCCCGGCGGGTCTGCAGGTGGTTTTGTCCCGTACCCATACCGATTTTGTACGCGCCATTTTTGAACTTGAAGTGCCAGAGGTATACGACAAAACCGTGGAGATTCACAAAATCGTCCGGGAAGCGGGCTACCGCACCAAACTGGCGGTGTACTCCAACCGTGAAGATGTTGATCCTGTGGGTGCCTGCGTGGGCCTTAAAGGCGTGCGTATCCAGGCGGTCATCAAAGAACTTGAAGGCGAAAAGATTGATATTCTTAAATACGATCCAGATCCCCGGCGCTTTATCAAAAATGCCCTTTCTCCCGCCGAGGTGCGTGATGTGATCATCCTTGACGAAAGCAAGCATCAGGCCCTGGCAGTGGTAAGCGATTCCCTGCTCTCCCTGGCAATCGGCAAACAGGGTCTCAATGTCAGGCTGGCAAACCGGCTGGTGGACTGGAACATCGACGTAAAAACCGACGCCCAGTTCGCGGAAATGGACATTGCCGCCGAATCCCGCCGGGCCGTCTCGGAGCTTTTTGGCGACACCGAAGGCTACGACGACGAAATTTCCCGCATTTCCGAGCTGCCCGGGGTTGATGCCCAGGTCGCCCAAATCCTGCTGGATAACGGCATTGACTTTATCGAAGACTTCCTGGCCCTTAGCCCCGAGGAAATCGCCGGCAAGGGAATAAACGCCGAACAGCTTGAAGGACTGCGCAAACTCATCGAAGAGTATGTGGAAATTGTTGAGGAAGAAGGCGGGGAAGAATACGCCGAGGCTGAAGCCGGCGATGCCGGGGCCGCAGGTGAAGAAGCGGCCGAGGAATACGAGTGCCCCGAATGTGGAGCGAAGATCACCGTGGACATGACCAATTGTCCAAGCTGCGGCATAGGGCTGAGTTTTGAATACGAAGAGGAATAATTTCCGTCTATTATGACGGGTAACGTTTGCGGATAACAAAGGATTATTATGGCAGAGGAAACAGACAACACGCAGAAACCAAAGGCTGAACTCATTAAGCGTTCTCAAAATGAACAGGAAAGTTCCCCCGAAGGCAAAGGCCCGGCGGAGCACGGCGAGCGCCGCAAGGTGATTGTCGTCAAAAAGAAACCCGTTCCCGGCGCGCCTGTTCAGGGGCCGGCGAAAAAGATTCAGCCCAAAATTGTTGTCTCCGGATCCCCTGCTGTTGCCGCAGATTCAGGCGAACAGCCTTCTGAGACCGCGGCAAAGAAAAACGATGCCCCCAGGGAAGAAGGTGTGCGCAAACAGGAGCCTGCTCCTGAAGCAGGAGCCGCCGGCGCTGGTCAGGTATCGTCTTTCCCCTTCACCCAGCGGCCCGCAGCGGCCGCCGGCAGGGTAGGGGGCAAATTCGTTGGCCGCAAAAACGATGACCGCCCCCACGGTTCCTTTAACCAGCGTCCCGCAGGCGACTCTGGCCGCAATTTTAGCGGCAACAGCGGCGACTCCGGTCGTAGTTTCGGCGGAAGCGGCGGCGGTGATTCCGGCCGTAGTTTCAGCCCCGGCGGTAACAGCGGCGGTGGTAACAGGCCCGGCTTTGGCCCCCGGCCCGGCGGCAACAGCGGCGGCGGCAGGCCCGGTTTCGGCCCCCGGCCCGGCGGCGGCGGTGGTTACAGTGGCGGCAGGCCCGGTTTCGGCCCCCGGCCCGGTGGTGGTGGCGGTTACAGTGGCGGCGGCAGACCCGGTTTCGGCCCCCGGCCCGGCGGCCCCCCCCGTCCCGGTCAGGGCGGACGCAGCGGCTCCGCGCCTTCCGCCGGAGGACTGCTGCCTGAAGGCAAAGGAACCGCCAAGCGTACCTTTAAAGCCAAAAAGCCGGTGTACAACCGTAAAGAGAAAGAACTCGAAATGGAGGAAAAACTCCTCCAGACAAAGAAAAAAATTACCCACATAGCCAATCCGGTACCTAAAACCATCGAAATCATGGAAGTTATTTCCGTATCGGAACTGGCCCGCAAAATGAACCTGAAAGCCTCGGATCTTATCCATAAGCTGATGAGTATGGGCATGATGGTAACCATAAACCAGCAGATCGATGCCGACACCGCCACGCTGCTGGCTGCGGAATTCGGCGCCAATGTAAAGATCGTCAGTCTCTACGACGAGACCCTTATCGAGACCGGTTCCGACGAGGGCGCCGAATTGCTGCCCCGGCCGCCGGTGGTTACCGTTATGGGCCATGTAGACCACGGCAAAACCAAGCTGTTAGACGCCATTCGCAGCGCCGATGTAGTGTCCGGCGAATTTGGCGGCATCACCCAGCATATAGGCGCGTACATGGTGGAAACCCCCAAGGGCAGGATCACCTTCCTGGATACCCCCGGCCACGAAGCCTTTACCCGTATGCGCGCACGGGGCGCACAGGTTACGGACATTGTAGTCCTGGTGGTGGCTGCCGATGATGGCGTCATGCCCCAAACCCTGGAGGCCATCAACCACGCCAAGGAAGCAGAAGTTCCTATCATCGTCGCGGTGAACAAGATCGATAAACCCGAAGCAAACCCCGACCGGGTCAAGAGCCAGCTTTCCGAATTGGGTCTCATGCCTGAAGAATGGGGCGGCCAAACCATGTTTGTGGAACTTTCAGCATTGCAGAAGACCGGCATCGAAAAACTCATTGATGACATACTCCTTGAAGCGGAGATACATGACCTCAAAGCCAATTACCAGCGCAGTGCCGAAGGAAAAGTACTTGAATCCCGGATCGATCACGGCCGGGGCATTGTGGCTACTGTTATGATAGAAAAGGGAACCCTTGCCATAGGTGATTCTTTTGTGGCCGGCGTCTGGCCCGGCAAGGTACGGGCCATCTTCAACGACAAGGGCGAAAAACTCACCAAGGCCACGCCCTCCATGCCTGTGGAAGTCCTGGGCTTTGAGGGTATACCCAATGCCGGCGATCCCCTGCAGGTAGTAGACGATGAAAAAGTCGCCCGTGAATATTCTTCCAAACGGCAGGAACTCAAACGCTTTGAGGATGCCAAGCACATCAGAAAGATCACTATGGACAACCTCCATGACATGATCAGCGACGGCGCGATTCAGGAACTGAAAGTGATCATCAAAGCCGATGTGCAGGGCTCCGCCGAGGCCCTCCGCTCCAGCCTGGAAAAACTTTCCACCAGGGAGATTCGTCTCAACGTGATACAGGCCCTGCCGGGCCCCATCAACGAAGGCGACGTAGACCTTGCGATTGCATCTAACGCCATTATCATCGGCTTTAACGTGCGCCCCCTGCCCAAGGCAAAAATCCTTGCGGATCAGGAAAAGGTTGACATTCGCAAGTACAACATTATTTACAAAGCCGTGGAAGAAATTGAGCAGGCCATGGAAGGAATGTTAAAGCCTGACACCAAAGAAGAAGTCATCGGTACTGTGGAAGTGCGGGAAACCTTCAAAGTACCCAAGATCGGTACTATCGCCGGCTGTTATGTGCTAACCGGAAATGTCAAGCGCAGCTCAACCGTCAATGTCATCAGGGATCAGATCGTCATCCACAACGGAAAGATCGCCTCCCTCAGGCGCTTCAAAGACGACGCCCGGGAAGTAGCCGCCGGTTTTGAGTGCGGTATCGGTCTTGACGGATTTGATGATATCCATGTTGGGGATCAGTTTGAGGTCATCGAGATCGTAGAGGTGGCGCGGAAGCTGAATGGCTGAGTATAGAACAGAACGCCTGGGGCAGCTGATACAGGAAAAAATCAGCGCCCTTATTCTTGAGGGCAAAATTAAGGACCCCCGGGTTACTTCTTTTTTGTCGATCACCAGGGTAAATGTTTCCCGTGATCTCTCCTTTGCCGATATCTACGTCTCCAATATCAAAGCCGCCGCGAATATTGAACGCGGCGCAGAGGGTCTGCAAAGCGCCGCAGGCTTCATACAGTCCCAACTGGGCGCTTCCATGCATATCCGAAAAATCCCCCGCCTGCGTTTTCACGCCGATGCCAGCATCAGGGAAGGCTTTGATTTGGTAAAAAAAATTGAAGAATTGACCGGCGAAGAACCTCACACCGAAACACAGCGGCAGATTGTGCCTGACACCGAGGGCAGCAGCTTGTGAGTAATTCTGCCGCTCAGCGCGCTCAGCGAAACGTCGCGCCGCAATCCATACCCTTTGCGCCTTCGGGTTTATTGTTGCTTCGGAAAAAACCTGGTCTCACTTCTTTTGAGGCGCTGGGCGAAGTAAAACGCGCCCTTGGTACCGGCAAGGTGGGGCACACCGGCACTTTGGACAAATTTGCCGAAGGGCTCCTGGTGATACTTACCGGCAGGGCGCTGAAACTGAGCCCCTGGTTTTCACATTGCGACAAACAGTACGAAGGCATTATCCGCTTCGGCGTCGAAACCGATACCCTTGATCCTGAAGGCAGCCCTGTTGCCGAGGCCGCTCTTCCTTCACGCGAGACGGTAGAAAAAATTCTGCCCCAATTTACCGGCGATATTATGCAGGCCCCGCCTGTGTATTCCGCCATCCACATCAACGGTAAACGCGCCTCCGCCCTTGCACGTTCCGGTGAACAGGTGGAGATGAAAATGCGGCCGGTGCATATTTATAAACTGGAACTACGCTCCTGGGAGCCGCCTTTTGCCCGTATTTTCGTCCATTGCTCAAGCGGCACCTACATCCGTTCCCTAACGCGGGACATCGCCCTGGCGGCAGGCAGCAGGGCGCATCTGACGGCGCTTACCCGCACAAAGGTCGCAGGCTTTACACTGGAGGAGGCATCGGACAACGCGCCTTCTTTCTTGCCCCGGCTTATTGATGCATCGGTTTTTACTGCCCTGGGTCTGCCCTGGTTTGAAGTCGAGCCCCAAGATGCTGAAAAAATTATGCATGGTAAACCGCTTCCTTGGGTGCCGGACGATTCCTCTGCAAGTACGTCCGCCGGTATATTTTCAGGCGATTCTTTTATCGCTATGATAGAAAAAAACGGCGGTAAATGGAAATATGGCTGTGTTTATGCATAGCGAGTTTATCCCCTTATTTTGAAACCAGCTTTTCTGCGGGCGGTTGACTTTTCACCGAATTTCAGTACAATAGACGGAGTGCTTTAGGTTGTCGCGGCGCGCTGGCCAAACTAAAGTTTGGGAGAGACGCTCCTTGACGGAGCGCTTATGTTAGTACCCAATAGGAGATTATATATGGCTTTAACAAAGGAAAGCGTAACATCCATCGTTTCCAAATTCGGCAAAAACGAGAAGGATACAGGCGCATCGGAAGTTCAGATCGCATTGCTCACTGAACGAATCAATCAACTGACCGAACATTGCAAACAGTTCAAAAAGGACAAATCCGGTCAGCGGGGGCTTTTAATCCTGGTCGGCCAGCGCCGGCGTATGCTGAAGTATATTCAGCGGACCAATCTGGAAGGATACCGCAAACTTATCAAGGAATTGGGTCTTCGCAAATAATGCTTCAAAAAGTAACAATACAAATCGCCGGTAAGGATTTGATCCTTGAAACCGGCAGAATCGCAAAACAGGCAAACGGGTCGGTATTCGCGCAATACGCCGGGTCGGCGGTAATCGCCACGGTCTGTTCATCATCGGAACCGGTAGAGGGCCTTGACTATGTGCCCCTTACGGTTGAATACAACGAAAAATATTACGCTGCAGGGAAAATTCCCGGCGGTTTTATCAAACGGGAAAGTCGTCCCAAGGACAAGGAGATTCTCGTCTCCCGCCTTATCGACCGGCCCATGCGTCCCCTCTTTGACAAAAGTTTTGGCCGCGAGATACAGCTGGTGCCTACCACCCTTTCAACAGATCAGGTGAATCCGCCGGATATGCTGGCTATCATTGCCGCGTCCGCTGCGGTGCATATTTCGGACATTCCCTTTAACGGGCCTATCGCCGGAGTGCGGGTCTGCCAGGTTAATGGCGAACTGGTGGTAAATCCTACCTACGAACAGATCGAAAAATCTACGCTGGAAATCGTGGTTGCCGGTACGAAAGACGGTATCACTATGGTGGAAGGCGGTGCCAAAGAGGTCAGCGAGGATCTGATGGTGGAGGCCCTGGAAAAGGCCCACAAAATGATCATCGAATTCTGCAATCTCCAGGAAAAATTGCGGGAACTCGCAGGCAAACCCAAGCTTCCACTTACGGAACTTTCCTACTCTCTGGAAAATAAAGACGCCATTAAAAGCGCGGCGTATCCCAGGCTGGAGACGGCCTGCTTCCTGCCGACCAAAGGGGAACGGCACGACGGAATCAAAGCGGTCAAAACCGAAATTGCCGCCCAATACGCCGCCCAGCTTGAGGATGAAAACCAGAAGAAACTCTTCGATGCCCTTTTTGAGGATATGGAATACGAAATACTCCGATCCTCGATTCTGGACAAGAGCAGGCGTGTTGACGGCCGCGGCCTTGAAGACATACGCAATATCACCTGCGAAGTGGGCATTCTGTCCCGCACCCACGGTTCCGCACTTTTTACCCGGGGCGAAACCCAGTCATTGGTCGTAACAACTTTGGGTACCGTATTTGACGAGCAAATCTTTGACGATATCGAAGGTGACAAGCGGGAAAACTTTATTCTGCACTACAACTTCCCCCCCTACTCGGTGGGCGAGGTGGGACGCATGGGAACCGGCAGGCGGGAAATCGGCCACGGCAATCTGGCCCGCCGCTCCCTGGAAGCGATGGTTCCATCCAAAGAAGAATTCCCCTATACCGTGCGTGTTGTCTCGGAAATAATGGAATCCAACGGCTCATCTTCAATGGCCTCGGTCTGCGGTGGAACCCTTTCCATGCTCCACGCCGGCGTGCCCATGAAAAAGCCAGTGGCTGGTATTGCAATGGGCCTTATCACCGAAGGTAAAGGCGGCCCCGGCGACCGTTACGCGGTGTTATCTGACATCCTGGGCGAGGAAGATCACCTGGGCGATATGGACTTTAAAGTAGCGGGAACCGAAGACGGCATCACCGGCTTCCAGATGGATATCAAGATCGCCGGGGTGAGTCCCGAAATTATGCGCAAGGCCCTGGATCAGGCAAAGCGGGGCAGGCTGCACATTCTTTCGATCATGAACCAGACCATCAACAAGCCCGTGGATCACATCAGCGAATACGCCCCCAAGATCGTTACCCTGCGTATAGACATAGACAAAATCGGCGCTCTTATCGGCCCCGGCGGCAAAAACATCAAGGCCTTATGCGAACAGTACAGCGTCAGGATCAACACTGAGGATGACGGCACGGTAACGATTTTCGGCAAAAACACCAAAGATGCGGAGGATGCCAAAGTCGCCGTGCAGGGCGTTGCGATGGACCCGGAAATTGGCATTGTGTACAATGGCGTGGTCAAGCGCATTATGGACTTTGGCGCCTTTGTGGAGATTCTGCCCGGTAAGGAAGGGCTGGTGCATATCAGCAAACTTTCCCGGCAGCGCATAGCCCAGGTTACGGACGTGGTCAAGGAAGGCCAGGCAATCCCGGTCAAACTGCTTGAAATCGACAAGATGGGCAGGCTCAACCTTTCCTACATCGACGCTATTGACCCTGACGGCGTCTCCGAAGAGGGAAGCGGCAGTGGTGGAAATGGCGGCGGTTACAGCGGCGGCGGCCACAGAGACAGCGGAGGCGGCCACAGTGGCGGCCGTTACCACCGGGATGATCGTCCCAGGGATGGTTCCCGCCGTTAAAGGAGCATCCATGTACGGGGAACCATCGTCTGCTCTGCAGCCGTTGTCTGTGATACAGCCGTCGTCTGCGGTGCAGCCGTCGTCTGTGATACAGCCGTCGTCTGCAGAGCAGCCGTCGTCTGCTTCGCAGACGGTAGTAAAAATAGTTCGCGCTGATCCCCGTATACCCCTTCCGCATTACAGTGCTCAATTCTCCGGGCACTATCGATTCCGATTACCGGGGCGGATTGGAAATAATCCTTGTCAATTTAGGCGCCGAAAGTGTTACAATTAAAGATGGGGACAGAATTGCGCAATTGGTAATCGCCCCGGTTTGCCATGCGAAACTTGCGGAATGTAAAACCCTTTCGGCAACTATCCGGGGAAGCGGCGGTTTTGGTTCAACCGGAGTATAAGAGGCAGGGGGTCTGGAATCCTTGACACACAGAATAGCTTTTTTGCAGGCCAGGGCCGCAGAAAGGGCAGGGGAGAGCCCCAGGGCTGTTTCCCTCACCCTTTTCCGCTATATTCTGGGCGAGGCTTTTTTCTCATTTTTAATCTCCTTTCTGTTTTTCTTTTTTATTTTCTTTGTAAATCAGCTCCTGCTTATGGCCCAGGAAATACTCACCAAACACGTGCCCTTTGCCCAGGTGGCGCTGCTGGTACTTTTTTCACTTCCGTCGGTAATCGCCATGTCCGCGCCTTTTGCGTCTCTGGTGGGAACCTTGATGACCGTGGGGCGGCTTAAGACCGATAACGAGATACTGGTAATGCTTTCGTCGGGGCTTTCATACCGGAACGTGTTTATCCCCGCCATTACAGTGGGAATAGTCGTTTCAATGATTTCGTTTTTCGCCAACGATGTATTGCTTCCCGCAGGGACCGTGCAGTTTGCCAGGCTCTACCGCCGCATACTGGTCGCTACCCCGGCGCTGGAACTGGAGGCCAACTCGGTCAAAAAATTCAAGGATACGGTGATTGTTACCGGGGACGTTACGGGCAACGCCATTGATAATGTGATCATACTGGACAGAACCAGCGACGGCGAGCGGCGTATCATCATGGCGAATAACGCCGAGCTTAAGGACGGGGGCAAACAGGGACTCAGCCTTGACCTGGACAGGGCATTTATTCAGTCATCCAAGGAAATTGCCAGGGATGACTACGACTACGCCTCGGCTGGTTTTTTGCGTTACTGGGTGCCTCAGGAAGACCTTATCCAGGCGGTTTCCACTATCAGTCCCAGGGAGATGAGCTCCAGGGACGTGCGATCCGAGATACGGAAAAAAATCGCCGACCTGAACAGACGGATGAATGAAAGGCGGAACAAGGTAGCGGTTCAGGCCCTGGCCCTGGAAGAGGCCCTGCGCCTGGGGCCGGGCGGCGAGGCATGGAACCGAAAGCCCAACCTTATTGCCAATTTTCAGCGGGAAGCCAAGTCCCTGCAGGAAATGAAAAAGGACCGCAGTCTCCTCATTTACTGGCTTGAGTATTACAAAAAATTCTCCATCCCCTTTGGCGCTTTTTCTTTTGTCTTCCTTGCGGTCTCCCTGGGGCTTATGGCGAAAAAAAGCGGCCAGACTGTGGGATTTATTTTTGGCCTGCTTATCGCGGTGGTGTACTGGGCTCTGCTTTTGGGCGGGCAAACTATGGGCATACGTTTGAGCACTTCTCCGTTTTGGTCCATGTGGATGCCCAACATTCTTGCCCTGTCCATCGGAATAATTCTTGCGGTTTTGAAGGTACGGAAATGATTCTGGATCGATACCTTGCGCGTCAGTTTTCGCCCATTTTTGCCGTCGCCGTATCAATGTTCGTGCTGCTCCTCTCGCTTATCGACCTTTTTGCGAATCTGGTACGTTATCTGAATTATGAAGTACCCTTTGTGCAGATCATGCGGATAAGTCTTTTCTATCTGCCCAAAAGTTTTTCCTACGCCCTGCCTATTGCCCTGCTCTTTGCCGCGGCCTATACCCTGGGGGATCTTTACGCCAGAAACGAACTTACCTCGATTTTTTCCTCCGGCATTCCGTTCTGGCGTTTCTGTATGTCCCTGGTGCTTATTGGCCTTATGTCTTCGGTATTTTCGTTTTTTTTTGATGACATGGTCGTCATTCCAACTCTTAAAATCAAGAACGAACTTTCCCGGCGTTTTTTGCATCAACAACAGCGGACAGAGAACAATTCGGATATTGTGATTAAAGCCAGAAACGGTCAAATTATCTATTCGGTGGATTTTTACGATACCACAGCCCAGGTGCTTAACGGCGTCAGCATTGTGGAGCAGGACCCAAGGGGGGAATTTATCTCCCTTATCCGTTCTCCTTCGGCAAGCTGGACAGGCGAATACTGGGAGCTGAAAAATCCCGTTATTTACCAATGGGAAAACGGCCTGCTTAGAATACGTCCGCTTCCCGAAACCACCTCGTACCGGGAGCAGCCCGATACCTTTCGGCGAAACGCGGTCAATGTGGATGAACTCCACGCCAGGGACGCGGGGCTCCATGTCAAAGACCTCAAAGCCGCAGGACTGCCTTTTATCGAAGCCCTGGCCAATTACCATCACCGTTTCTCCTTTGCCACAGTCTCGTTCATTGTAATGATACTCTCAATTTCAATGGGCGGCAGATTCAGAAAAAACATACTCCTTATGAGTCTGTTGGCAAGCCTTTCGGTGGCGGTTGTTTTTTATGTCATGGAAATGATCAGTATGATGATGGCCCGTCTTGGTTATATTCCCCCCCTTGTCGGGGCATGGTTTCCGGTGTTTACCTTTATTGCCATTGGAGCGCTGCTCTTGCGGGGAGCCAGAACTTAGCGGTATTTATAAGAGTTTTTAACCACGGACCACACAGACACTCACGGACAAAAAAAACATGGAAGTAAAAGTCTGTGAGAACAGTTCTTCTCCTCTTGATTGTTTGCGAAGGGTACATACCCAAGAACCCGCTGCGCGGGGGAGCCTCTGGGGCGTTAAAAAGGGTATGTACCCTGAGACAAATACCTTACCAAAACAACCATACCCCGTCCGCTCTGCGGCGGGGTTGGTTGATTTATCATGACAATATTTCATATTTTGTCGTGCGTAACTACCTATAAAACGCCCCAAAAAAACATACAAATATAGGTAGTGCTACTCTTGATAAATATTTTTATATATGAAAAATATAAGAACTATTTTAGGGCAATAATGTCCCGTCAAATTTATACAGGGCGCATGGCGTTCAAAAGGATTCCTTTACAATGAAGAAAAATAAATTTTTGCACGGAGTTTGCAAAGCAAACTCCAAAACTAAAACACGCAGCGTTTTAGCAGGAATGGCGGCGATGTTGCTGACATTCGGATTGGTTCTGGCAGGGTGTAACGATGACATTATCGACAACCTCTTCCCCGCGCTGGAAGGCACGGTAAGCATCAGCGGAACTGTGGCTGTTGGTCAGACTTTAACCGCAAATATCGGTAGCCTGCAAGGAAGCGGGACCATTTCCTACGAGTGGAAACGGGGAGACACGGCGACGGCTGCCGGAAATGCCATTTTTAACGCAACATCTGCAACCTATACACTGGTTAATGACGACCTGAATAAATACATCACGGTAACGGTTAGCCGTGTCGGGTACAGCGGCAGTAAAACCAGCGCCGCCAGCGGGCCGGTGGCAGCAGCCGGAGCCCCCGCGCTGGAAGGCACGGTAAGCATCAGCGGAACTGCGACTGTTGGTCAGACTTTAAGCGCAAATACCAGCAGCCTGCAAGGAAGCGGGACCATTTCCTACGAGTGGAAACGGGGAGACACGGCGACGGCTGCCGGAAATGCCATTTTTAACGCAACATCTGCAACCTATACACTGGTTAATGACGACCTGAATAAATACATCACGATAACGGTTAGCCGCGTCGGGTACAGCGGCAGTAAAACCAGCGCCGCCAGTGGGCCGGTGTCGCCAGGTGTACTGGAAGGCATGGTAAGCATCATCGGAATCGCGACTGTTGGCGAGACTCTAACCGCGAATACCGACAGCCTGCAAGGAAGCGAAATCATTTCCTATGAGTGGAAACGGGGTGACACGGCGGATGCCGGCACTGCCATTCCCAATGCAACATCTGCAAGCTATACACTGGTTGCTGCCGACGAGGGCAAATACATCACGGTAACGGTTAGCCGCGTCGGGTACAGCGGCAGTAAAACCAGCGCCGCCAGTGGGCCGGTGTCGCCAGGTATACTGGACGGCACAGTAAGCATCAGCGGAACTGCGACTGTTGGCGAGACTCTAACTGCGTATACCATCAGCCTGCAAGGAAGCGGAGCCATTTCCTATGCGTGGAAACGAGGAGAGGCGGCGGATGCCGGAACTGCCATTCCTAATGCAACATCAGAAACCTATATACTGGTTGCTGCCGATGAGGGCAAGTACATCACGATAACGGTTAGCCGCGCCGGGTACAGTGGCAGTAAAACCAGCGCCGCCAGTGGGCCGGTGTTGCCAGGTGTACTGGAAGGCATGGTAAGCATCAGCGGAACTGCGACTGTTGGCGAGACTCTAACTGCGTATACCGTCAGCCTGCAAGGAAGCGGAGCCATTTCCTATGAGTGGAAACGGGGAGACACGGCGGAGACTGCCGGAACCCCCGTTGATGGCGCAACATCTGCAAGCTATACACTGGTTGCCGCCGATGAGGGCAAATACATCACGGTAACGGTTAGCCGTGCCGGGTACAGCGGCAGTAAAACCAGCGCCGCCAGTGGGCCGGTAGTACTCCCCGCACTTGAAGGCACAGTAAGCATCAGCGGAATCGCGACTGCTGGTCAGGCTTTAACCGCAAATACCGGCAACTTGCAAGGAACCGGGACCATTTCCTTCACATGGAAACGGGGGGACACGGAGGATGCTGGAACTGCCATTCCCAATGCAACATCGGCAAGCTATACACTGGTTGCTGCCGACGAGGGCAAATACATCACGGTAACGGTTAGCCGCACCGGGTACAGCGGCAGCAAAACCAGCGCCGCTATTCATGTGCCCTATGTGATCGGCAGCACCGGACCCGGCGGCGGGAAAGTTTTTTATATAAGTGAAAAGGGCTTTACCATAAACACCGGAACCTACAATGGAATATACCACTATCTTGAAGCGGCTCCGGAGGATATGAGCGAAAACCTTGCGTGGGCTTCTTCCAGTTTTATGACCATTCCCATATCTGCTGAAGAAAACGACTTCGGGTCCGGTGCGGTAAATACCGCCAGGATACTGGCGAAAGACACTAACGCGCCTGCTGCCAAAGCCTGCGATGACTACACCAACAATGATAAAACCGACTGGTACTTGCCCAGTCTACGTGAGTTGGACCAGATGTATAAGAACAAAACAGTTATAGATGGATTGGGTACTTGGTACTGGTCCTCGTTTGAGTACGATTCTTATCGTGCGTTTTCAAAGAATGTCATCGATGACGGCCAGGGCGCCAATGACAAGAGCAGTTTAAATCGCGTCCGCGCCGTCCGGGCTTTTTAACCCTTTAAAAAAAGAGGGGGTTGCAAGGGGGCCGTGCTCAATATCGCAAATTGATATGATGTTGGGCTGTGCCCCCTTGCATTAGTTATTTAAAGAGATTCCGCCAATAACGTACTACCAACAAGATCTTCATTAAGATACAATATCCACAATGGAAGTTGATTCAATTTTTACGCCGCTTCACCGTGACATCTCCTGCCGCGCCCGCACCGGAACCCTGAAACTTCCCCACGGAACCGTTTCTACCCCGGTGTTCATGCCAGTGGGAACCAACGGCACCGTAAAGGCTATCACCGCAGACGATCTTAAGGAAATCGGCTTTGAGATAATCCTTTCCAACACCTACCACCTGTACCTGCGTCCCGGTACGGAGGTAATCGGTATGGCAGGGGGTCTCCATCAGTTTATGCGCTGGGACCGGAACATACTCACCGATTCCGGGGGCTTCCAGGTTTTTTCACTGCCGGCGCTGCGTAAAATTACCAGCGAAGGCGCTTCGTTTCAGTCCCACATAGACGGTTCCCGGCATTTTCTCAGTCCTGAAAAAGTAGTGGAAATTCAAACGATTTTGGGCAGCGATATACAGATGCAGCTTGACGTCTGCACCGGCTGGGGCAGTTCCCGCAAAGAATCGGAAAAAGCCCTTGCTATCAGTTGCGAATGGCTGATCCGGTCAAAAACCGCCTGGGAAGAAAAACTCGCCGCAGGCCCGTACCGGGGGAGTCTGTTCAGCATAGTCCAGGGCAATTTTTTCCCTGATCTGCGCCGCCAAAGCGCCGAAGCCTGCATACAGGCGGACACCCCCGGCATAGCCATAGGCGGGCTTTCGGTGGGGGAGCCCCCGGAATTGTTCGCCGAAACCCTGGCCTACACCAGCGTCCTGCTGCCTGATGAAAAACCCCGCTATGTCATGGGTATAGGTACCCCGGAATACATATTGGATGCCATTGAAAACGGCATCGACATGTTTGACTGCGTGCTCCCTACCAGGGAGGGCAGGAACGGCAAAGTGTATACCCACCGCGGCCCCATTACCCTAAAAAAAGCCGAAAATCGCCTTGACTTTACGCCGATAGATACAGAGTGCGGGTGTAAAGTGTGCCGGGAGTACAGCCGCGCTTATTTACGGCACTTGTTCAAAACCCAGGAGATACTCTGTTCCATGCTGGCCAGCTATCACAATTTGTATTTTCTCAACGATTTGGTACTCAAAGCCCGCCAAGCCATAGCAGAAAATCGTTTCCCGGGTTTTAAAAAAGATTTTCTTTCCCAATACCGGGAGGAGCAGGATGAAAAATAGTTTTTGCGTGTTTTTTCTCGCCTTTTGTATCAATATCGCTTGCATCAGTGCATCCCTCTGCGCACAGGAAATTGAGCCGGCCCGGTTGAATACCATAAAGTACGGCACCGAAACCGAAATCGCTGTCCTCATCCAGTCGCTCAAAGCCGAAGGCGCCGATTATCTTGATAATGAACTGATTGCCCTGGTGGAGAATACCCGTAACACCAAAATCCTCAGCGGGCTGTTTGCGTTTTTCGGCGACCGGGAAAAAAGCGGCCTTGAGGATCGCGCCATCAGGGCCATTACGGAACGTGATGACGAAGCCAACGAAACTGTCATAGCAGCCGTCGATTACCTTGGAAAAGTAAAAGCCGCAGCTGCGGCGCCTGCGCTGATGGAGCTTCTGGACAGCCAGGAGCGGCGTTTTATGAACAACACCTTCCGTGCCCTGGGACGGGCTGCCGGCGCCGACGAGGCCGGGGTCGATGAGACAGCCGAATATCTTATTGATTATTACACCAACCGCGATCCCGGCGACGACAACCGCCGGGATATTATCATCGCCATAGGCGCCACCGGTTCAGCCAAAGGCGTTCCCTTTCTGGCGGAAATCGCCGGCAACAACGATGAGCGCATAGCCCTGCGTATTGCCGCCCTGGACTCCCTTTCCAAAGCCGGCGGCTCCGAGGGTCTTGAGGCGATCTTAAGCTGCGTTACATCCGGCGACCCCAATGTCCGCTCCAGCGCCGTAGCCGCCCTGGGCCCCTATTCCGGCGAGGCCGTGGACAGCGCCATACTGGAAGCCTTCCGGGACTCCTATTACCGTACCCGCATCGCCGCAGCCCAGGCCAGCCGGGAGCGCCGCCTGACAGCTGCCGTTCCCTACCTCAAATTCCGCGCCGAGCGGGACGATGTCCCCAATGTAAAAGACGAATCCATACGCGCGTTAGGCGCAATCGCCAACGACGAAGCTATGGAAACCATGAACGCCCTTTTTACGGAGCGAAAAAACTCCGACCGGGTACGCCTTGTTTCCGCCGAAATGCTCATGAAAAATGATCCCTCCCAATACTTAAGCCGTCTCATCGTAGAACTGGACGAAGCCAAACAAAAAAACCAGACCCCCCTGTACAACGGCTTTCTGAAAATAATCGGCGAATCAAAAGCCGAAAGCATGGAAACCATTACCCGCCGCTTTTTACAGAACGGCGGCATGCTGGAAAAATCATACGGCCTTGATATGGCATCCAACAATAACCTTATAAGTCTCTCCGAAGAAATCAAGACCCTCGCCGGCGACAAGAACGAAAGCCTTGCCCGCAAGGCCCGGCGCACCGCGGAGAAATTGGGAATAGAGTTATAATGGCTCACCAGTCATTGACTTTTTACCGGATTTCATATTATACCATAATACAGAGTTATGCTTAACGATAAAACCCGATCCGGTTACGGATTACATATACAACGAATTAAAGCGATCCGTACTGCGGCGGCGGTTATTTTGGTGGTTTTGCTGGTTACCATTCCTGTTCCCTTTGTCCTCAAGCTCAAGAACAGGGCCGGTAACGAGCGGAGGGAGCTGCTGCGGTTCTGGGAAGAAGGGACTTTTGACCGGGCATTTGAAATGAGCAAGACCGCCCTTTCCGCCAGACCCCTGGACTACTTTTTGCTGACTATCCATGGTTTTTCGGCATATCAGATGGGAATTGCTCAAATTACTACCTTTGATACCTTCGCTTTTATTGACGAGTGTATCTGGTCTTTGCGTAAAGCCCTGCTGCTCAAAAACGCGGCAGATGACGGGCGGGTGTACTATGTGCTGGGAAAGGCCTACAGCTACAAGGGGGATACCTATGCGGATCTGGCGGTAAAGTACCTGGAAAAAGCCCGTGAGCTGTCCTATAACGCCGCCGACATCCCCGAATATCTGGGTCTTGCCTACGCCGCTATCGGTGATTACCGGAGCAGTGTGGAAGCTTTTTCCCTGGCCCTGGGTGCGGATTCATCGAATCCTTCTGATGTGCTGCTCCTGTCCATTGCCCGTTCTTATATGGCGCTGGAGGAGCGTGATGCCGCAAGGGCATATCTTTTGCGCTGTATTGAGGTTTCACCGGATTCAAAATCGGTGTTGACCGCACGGCTCCTTCTGGCGGAGCTGTCGCGGGATATGGGAGATTTTGAGAATGCAGAAAATCAATATATCACTATTTTGAAAGAATCCGGCGAAAATGCCGAGGCCCATTATCAACTGGGGGAACTGTACAGCCTGCAGGGGGATACCACCAGGGCTCGTTCCGAATGGAGACTGGCCTACCGGACAGACCCGGCTCACGTAAAAGCACGGGCACGGCTTAATATGTAGCGGACTTAAAGTCCGATTTTTATGGAGGAAGTATGTTTGGCAGCAGTTCATCAGACCTCGGCATTGATTTAGGTACCTGTAACACTCTTATTTATATCAGGAACAAGGGCATTGTATTAAATGAGCCTTCGGTAGTGGCGGTTGAGCGGGGTACCAAAAGGGTAGTCGCCGTTGGGGCAGATGCCAAGCGTATGCTCTGGAAGACACCGGAAAATATTATCGCCATCAGGCCCATGCGGGACGGGGTGATCGCCGACCTGGAATCCACCGAGAAGATGATACGCTACTTTATCTCCAGGGTGCTGCCCCGTTACCGTTTTATCAAACCCCGTATGGTTATCGGTATCCCCTCGTGTATTACCGAGGTTGAACGTCGGGCGGTGGAGGAAAGCGCCTACAAGTCAGGCGCCAGGGAAGTGCACGTTATCGAAGAAAGCCTGGCTGCGGCCATAGGCGCGGATATTCCCATCAAGGAGCCCGCAGGTCACATGATCTGCGACATAGGCGGCGGTACCACCGAAATCTCGGTGATTTCCCTGGGGGGCATGGTTGTAACCAGCGCCATACGCCTGGGCGGCGACGAGTTTGACGAGGCGATTATCAAGCACGTGCGCAGCGTACACAACCTCATCATAGGCGAGCAGATGGCGGAACGGCTCAAAATGGAAATCGGCAACGCCTCCCCTGACAAGACCATCGAAAAAGTTGAAGTAAAAGGAAATGACGCCATTACCGGCCTTCCCCGGCGGCTTGAAATCGATTCGGTGGAAGTCAGGGAAGCCCTGAAAGATCCCATCACCCAGATCATCGATGAGATAAAAGCCACCCTGGGCAAAACACCGCCTGAACTTGCGGCAGATATCGTAGACCGTGGCATTGTGATGACCGGCGGCGGCTCCCTCCTGAAAGGGCTGGACAAACTCATCGCCAAGGAAACCGGTGTTCCGGCCATTATCGCCGAGCATCCCCTGGACTGCGTTGCCCTTGGGGCGGGCAAATATTTTGATTACCTCAAGGGCTTTGACACCTCCAAGAATATTTACGACAGCCTGAACGGATAGGGATATATGCAAAGAGGGGGGGGAAGATTACCGAAAGCTCGTTTCTCCGCTACAGTGTACGTCTTTGCCGTCCTTATGCTGTTCTCTTTTTCACTGCTCCTGCTTTCCACCCGCAGCTTCATTTTAAATTTCAAAGACATGGGCCTCTCGGTTTTTTCAGGGGTACGGGGCGGTGTTTATGAGCTTTCGTCGTTGTTCTCCAGAACTGTGCTTTCGGTGCGGGAACTGGCGGATCTGCGGAAAGAACACGCCGAGCTGCTGCAGCGCCTTTCCCGTTACGAGGAGCTTGAGCGGAGTAACGCTGAAATAAACCAGGAGAACAACCGGCTGCGGGAACAGCTTGGTTTTACACGAACCATACGTTATCGTCATATTTCCGCGGAGATCATCGGCAGGGATCCTGACAATCTCTTTTCTGCCCTGGTGATTAACAAGGGGCGTCATTCGGGAGTTGCGAATAACATGACCGTAATCGCCTGGCAGAACGGAACCCAGGCCCTGGTGGGCAAGGTGATTCATGCCGGCGCCTTTGAGAGTCTGATAATGCCCCTTTACGACGTCAGCTCCCTTATCGCCTCACGTTTCGCCGTTAGCCGCTATGACGGCATTGTAGAAGGGCAGGGGGGCCCCGATACAGCCCTGCTCATGCGCTTTATTCAGAAACGCGCCAGAGATGAAATCAATATTGGGGACATAGTCGTCTCAAGCGGCATGGGCGGCGTGGTTCCGCCGGGAATAAACATCGGCAGGGTGAGCGGGGTAAACTACCGTGAATACGAAATTTCCATGGAAGCGGAGCTGGAGCCGGCAATCGATTTTTCCCGGCTGGAATACGTGTTTGTAATTGAAGCTGTGTCTCTTGAAACATCGGAATCTGTTACCCCGGAGCTGACCGATGGTTAAAACTACAGTCTGGACCGTGATTTTCAGCATGGTGGCGGCGATTTTGCAATCTACCCTGCTGTACCGCTTGGCTATTTATGCGGAAGGAATTGCTGGTTTTAAAGCAGGAGGGGTGGTTCCGGATCTTGCCCTGGGCATTATCGTTTATTCAGCCTATGTGAATGGCGCCATGAGCGGCCAGCTCTCAGGTTTTTTCGGCGGTATACTGTATGATTTTCTGTCCGAAGCTCCCCTTGGCCTAAACGCCCTCATCCGCACCCTGGTTGGCGCATTAGCTGGTATAATGAAAGGTACTTTTTTCCTGGACAGTTTCTTCCTTCCGATGATCCTTTGCGCTGCGGCTACTCTGTTTAAAGCGGCGGGCCTTTTCATTTTACATTTGCTTTTTTCAGGCGCGGTACACGCGTATTCCCTCATGGCGCCGACTCTCTGGGTGGAGCTTATCCTCAACATATTAAGCGCGCCGCTGCTCTTTGCCCTGCTCAAACGTTTTAAGCCCCTGCTTGCGGGAAGGAGTGAAGGCTAATGTCCCCTCTGCTCGATCCCCGGGAAAACAACAACCCCGAACACCGCGCCGGTATGCTCCGAATCCTCTTTGTTCTGATATTTCTTGTCTATAGCGTCCGGCTTTTTTCCATGCAGATTCTCTCAGGCGAATTGTACCGTTCAAGGGCACAGGATATTTCCCGCAGAACTTCGGTGATCCCCGCCCAGCGGGGGGAGATATACGACCGCAGTTTCAACCAGCCCCTGGTGCTGAACACCGATTCCTTCGCGGTTAATATCACCCCTGCGGAAGTGCCCAGAGGCAAAATGAGCGAAGTGATAGGCGCGGCTTCAGAAATACTCAAAATTTCCAGTGATGAAATTGAGCGAAAAATACCGCCCCAATTTTACCAGCTCTATCAGCCGGTGGAAATTGCGGTTAACGTTCCCTTCACGGTGATTGCGTCTCTGGCGGAACGTAAGGACACCCTGCCCGGCGTTTCCTGGTACAGCAAGCCCATGCGAAACTATGTGAACTCCCGCAGCCTGTCCCATATCCTCGGCTACGTGGGGGACATTACCAGGGATGAGTTAACCACCCTCTACAACAAAGGCTACCAGCAGGGGGATGTACTCGGCAAGGCGGGGATTGAGCGGCAGTATGACGAACTTTTGCGGGGCAGGGAAGGCCGTGAAACCCGCACCGTGGATGTGCGGGGCAGGCGTATCGCCGGTCAGGGTAATATCATACGGGAGCCCCCGGAGATGGGGAAAAATTTGGTTCTTACCATTGATCGCGGAATGCAGGAATTGGCGGAACAGGCCCTGGGCGAGCGCATGGGCGCGGTGGTGGTTATGCGCCCCACTACCGGTGAGATCCTCGCTATGGTTTCCTATCCCTGGTATGATCCAAATATTTTTACAAGCGGCCAGCGCGGTGAATATCAGGCCCTGGCAAATGATCCCAACAAGCCCTTTCTCAACCGTGCCATACAGTCAAGCTACCCGCCGGCCTCAACTTTCAAAATCGTGATGACTACCGGCATACTTGCCGAGAATGCCTTTCCCCCGGATCAACTGGTGCTGTGCCCCGGCGAGATCAGCTACGGCGAGCGCCAGTGGAGATGCCACATACGCCGCCCTGGCCACGGCAGACTCAACCTGCATGGCGCTATGGCACAGTCCTGTGACATCTATTACTGGAACGTGGGGCGGGAACAGTTGGGAGTTGAACGGATCGTTTCATACGCCAGGGAATACGGCTATGGGGAAAGCAGCGGCATTGATCTACCCGGCGAGATTCAGGGTTTTGTTCCCACGCCCCAGTGGAAGGACCGGCGTTTCCACGAGAAGTGGCTTGGCGGGGATACGATGAATATGGCCATAGGCCAGGGCTATACCCTGGTTACTCCCATACAAATGGCAAATATGGTGTGCATGGTGGTAAACAACGGAAAAATCTACAAACCCCATATTTTGAAAGAAGTTCGTGATCCGGTCTCCGGCGCGGTGGAACAGACCAAGGCGGCGGAGCTGCTTCACGAAAGCGACATAGACCAGCGGGTTTTTGAGAATCTGCGCCGGGATATGCGGGGTGTGGTCAGTGAGGGAACTGCCCAGTACCCGCTGAACATCAAAGCCGTGGAAATCGCGGGCAAGACCGGAACCGGCGAAGTGGGCCTGGCTGATCGGTGGCATTCATGGTTCACCGCCTTCGCACCCTACAACACCGCCAATCCCGATGAGCGTATCGTGGTTTCTATTATTGTGGAAGCGGCGAACCAGTGGGAATGGTGGGCGCCCTACGCCTCGGCGATTATCTTTCAGGGTTACTTTGCCAGCCAGACTTACGAGGAAGCGGTGCAAACTCTGGGCTTCCAGCATCTTATGCCGGTACAGGGGCGCAGGGAATGAGAATACGCGACATTCTGGAAATAGATATTTTTATTGTTCTGGCGGTTATTACTCTTATGATTTTCGGCGTACTTTTTATTTATTCGTCGGGAATAACCTCCACCGGGACTCTGGTTTCCAGGGAGTACATCAAGCAGATTATTTGGGCGGCATCGGGCCTTATCATTGCCCTGGTATTGGCGCTGGTGGATTACCGCAGGATTTACAATATCTCCCTGTACCTGTACCTGGGGACTCTTGCCCCGCTGCTTTATACCACTATTTTCGGCCGGGTGATACACGGTACCAGGTGGCTGCGAATTGGCTCCTTCGGCATCCAGGCTTCGGAGTTCGCCAAAATTACCACTATACTTCTTTTGGCCCGGTATCTCTCGGATTCAAAACGAAGCGGCAAGTCCTTTGTGCGGTTTATGATATCCTGTATTATAGTATTTATCCCCATGGGGGTAGTCCTGATACAGCCCGATTTAGGTACCTCCCTGGTGTTTATTCCCATTCTCCTGTGCATGACTTTTATTGCCGGCGTTTCCCTTCGTTATGTGCTATTTTTGAGCGCTTCAATCATGTTTACCGGAATATTTTTGGTGCTGCCCTTGTGGCAGACCTATATTTTGCGGAAGGTTCTGCCTGCTATGGTGGTACTTACCAATCCCCGGCTTATCGCGTTGGTAGTGCTGATCCTGGGTATCATCGCCGGTATAGCCCTGTTCGGGCATATCAAATACAAAAAGCGGTATTTTTTCTGGATAGTTTACGCAGTAGCAATCATCATTTGTTCCCTGGGATTCTCTTTCACCGCCCGCAAGGTGCTCAAGGAATACCAGATCATGCGGCTCATTGTTTTTTTGGATCCCAATGTAGATCCCAGGGGCGCGGGCTGGAATATTAATCAGTCCATTACTGCCATCGGTTCCGGGGGCCTTACGGGTAAAGGCTTTTTGCAGGGTACTCAAAGCCACTACCGCTTCCTGCCTGAACAGAGTACGGACTTTATTTTTTCGATATTTTCAGAGGAAGCGGGTTTTCTGGGTGGCTTTTTGGTTTTCGCCCTCTTCCTCCTTATTTGTCTGCGGCTCCTGAAACTCATGAAGACCACCGCCGATCCTTTTGGGGCATATGTCTGCGCGGGCCTTGCCGGAATGTTCAGTTTCCACTTTTTGATCAACGTAGGCATGACTATGGGTATTATGCCCATCACCGGCATACCCCTCCTGTTTATGTCCTACGGAGGCTCGGCGGTTATTTCCGCCATGACCGGCATAGGCATTGTTTTAAGCATCCATGTCCGGAGGTTCAGCCGTTAATGCCCCGCTATATTGATCCCCTAACAGACCTTGGCGGCCTTCTTCTTGAGGTGGAAAAACCTGCCCGTTATACCGGCGGTGAATACGGCCGCCTTGCCTCAAAAGACGCCGTCCTTCGCACCCTCATCGCCTTTCCGGATCTCTACGAGATAGGCATGGCAAACCAGGCCCTGCGTATCCTCTACAACCGCCTCAACCGCATACCGGGCATTTCCTGCGACCGCGCCTTTGCCCCGGCCCCGGATTTTGAAAAATTGTTACGTGAACATAATATGCCCCTGTATGGCCTGGATACGGGAATCAGTCTCGCCGATCTTGATCTCCTCATGTTTACCCTTGGTTATGAGCTGGGCGCCGGCGGTATATTAACGATGCTGGATATTTCCGGCATTCCCCTGCATTGCGATGAACGGAGCGGGGAACACCCCATAGTCATAGCCGGCGGCCCTGTGGTTTCCAACCCCCTGCCGTATTCCCCTTTTATCGACGCCTTCTGGATAGGCGAGGCCGAAGGGGGTTTTTTCGATCTTGCGGGGGAGCTCCTGGAATTGAAAAAAGCAGGGGAGGGGAGGGAGGTCTTACTCGAAAAAATCGCAAACCATCCCCATATTTGGGTACGGGGAAAAGAAAAAACATTCCGCAGCATTGACGTACATTTCGCAAGCGGGGCAGGGGGGGCATCGTCTCCTATGGAGCCGTCGTCTCCTGCGGAGCCGTCGTCTCCTGCGGAGCCGTCGTCTCCTGCGGAGCCGGCGGTCTTTCCGGTGCCCAGCATGAAAATTGTGCAGCACCACGGCGCCGTGGAAATAATGCGGGGCTGTCCCAATGGCTGCCGTTTTTGTCATGCCGGCTTTTGGTACCGCCCCATGCGGCAGAAACCGCCGGAGCAGGTTGTTGAGGAAGCCGCCGCTTTTATCAACCAGGGCGGCTACCGCGAGATTAGCCTTTCATCCCTTTCAAGCGGTGATTATACAGGAGTCGGCGATCTGGTGGATACCCTCAACCGGCGTTTTGCCGCCCAGCACGTTTCGTTTCAAATGCCCTCGCTCAAGGTTTCAAGTTTTTCCCTCTCGCTCCTTGAAAAAATTTCCGCCACCAGAAAGAGCGGCCTCACCTTTGCGGTGGAAACCCCGGTCGATGCCTGGCAGATGGCCATCAACAAAGAAGTAACCAGGGACTCAGTGGTTGAGATTCTGCGGGAAGCGAAAAAACGCGGCTGGCGGGGCGCGAAGTTTTACTTTATGATCGGCCTGCCGGTGCAAGCTCAAGCCGCACGAGTAACTTCTGACAGCGAAGCATTAGCCGCTGGCAAAACAGCCCCCGGTTCCGAAGAAGCGGAAATCGTCGCGTTCATCGCCGATGTGGGCCGCAGAACCAGTACGCACTTTAACATCAATGTAGGGATCTTTGTGCCCAAACCCCACACCCCGTATCAATGGGCGGCGCAGATAGATGGCGACGCCGCCATGATAAAGCTCAATTTTATCCGCTCACGGCTCAAACCCCTGGGGCACAAGGTCAGTATTTCTGACCCCCTCATTTCAACACTGGAGGGCATTTTAAGCCGGGGAGACGAGCGGGCAGGGGCGCTCATTGAAGAAGCCTACAAGGCAGGCAGCAGGCTGGACGCATGGTCTGAGTACATCAAGAAAGACGTCTGGCTTGCTACTCTTGAACAAAATCGCCCCCTGGCCGATGAATTTCTTGTCGGAAAAGATCCCTCCCTTCAGCCGCCCTGGCAATCAATAGCATCAGGAGTTTCCACCGGCTATTTGCGTAAAGAGCTGGAAAAATCCAAAGCAGCCGAAAATACCGCACCATGTACCAAAAACTGCGATACTCCCTGTGGAATATGCGGCAAAACCGCTCAAATTGTGCAGAATTCCCCGCAACCCCAAAATCCCGTTAACCATATCAATAAAGCGGTTGACAACAACCAGGCAAAAGAGCAGGTTGACGATAACCATGATAAAAAGCGGGGTAACGATACCGGACTTGAACCTTCCGCTGAAGTCTCTATTGCCGCTTCAAAAACAGACCCCTCAATATGGCGCGTCCTCTTTACTTTCAGCAAAAAGGGCAGCGCTGTTTTCCACGGCCATTTGAGTCTTATCGAAATTTTTTCTATGGCATTTAACCGGGCCGGCCTTGCGGTACTGTACACCCAGGGCTTTAATCCCCTTGCCAAAATTGAATTTGCCGCCCCCTTGTCAACCGGCATCAGCGCCGATGCAGAAATCGCCGCCGCAGATTTTGCAGACTATGTAGTGGTTGGGGACTTTGTGGAGAAACTCAATCGCAATTTACCCGAAGGGCTGCATATAGAAAAGGCGGAAAGTTACTTTATCCCCAGGGGCTGGAAAAAACATTCGATGTCTTCGCTGCTGTGGGGCTTCGGTTACGTCGCTGAAAACGAAGGGACTGAATATGTGAAAGCCATTGAAGAAAAGCAGCTCAGGCAGCGGCGAATTGCAGTCGGCGCCTCGGTTTTTACGCTGCGGCGTAATGTGGTACTGGCGAAGAATATTATTGACATGCCGGAAACAGGCAATGGCGCGGAAAAGTCATTATGGACCTCATATTTCAAGGTCTATAACTTTCTGTATCCGCCCAGGATGTGCTGATACCGGTTTATTCTTGCCGTATCGGTATTGAATTAAAACCGTAGTTTAAGCCAGTTGACGCATAACTGGAACCACTGCGCCACATGACTATTAATAAAGCCATTGTCACCGGCGCAGGTTTCGGGGATTGCCAGTGAGAGGCCATGCTTGCCTTCGGGGAAAATGTGCAGTTCCATAGGCACTCCGGCCCGCCGCAGCGCCGCCGCGAGGAGCAAGCTGTTTTCTACCGGTACCGACTGATCGGCGCAGGTGTGCCAGATGAAAACCGGCGGCAGATTGCCGTTTATATGCTTTTCCAGGGAAAGCAGTTCCAGAAGGGCGCTTTCGTTTTTTCCACCTAAAAGACGGGTGAATGAATCATGGTGGGCAAATTCGCCTGAGCTTACCACCGGATAGCAGAGAATCAGCGCGTCCGCTTGGACATGGGCGGGGTTGACGCCGGGCGCAGCCGCAAAGTCCCGATCGGCAAAGAGCAGGGTAGAGAGGGCCAAATGGCCGCCTGCGGAAAACCCCATAATGGCGATTTTTTCGGGATTTAAATGCCATTCCCCGCCGTGTTCGCGGATAACCGTCAATGCCCTGGCGCAGTCAAGTATCGGTACAGGGTGCCGATTGGGAGCGCAGCTGTACCAAAGCACAAAGGCATGGTAACCTTCGGCATTAAAACGCACCGCCAGAGTTTCCGCTTCCCTCAGCGAGCATTGGCGATAGCCGCTGCCCGGCAGAATCAGAACTGACGGGCGCACGGCGGCGGGAATGCCCGGGGCGTCTTTCAATAAATACACATCCAGGGTTGGACGAAAACCGCCGTCCTGGCTGCCAGAGTACTGAAAACCTTCCCATAAATCCAGTGTAAATACCTGCATAATAATTCTCCTAAAAAAGATAAAAAAAAGCTTGCAAAATAAAAATACCTGTGTTATATTCAATCTTATTACGGACTCCGAAATAAGTCAAGGGAGCAATTAAGAAGTGAGTAAGGCAAGCCTGAAGGATATGAAGCTTCATAACCGGCGGCTCATTCTGCAATCTATTATAACCGGACAAAGCCTGTCCCGTATAGCCCTGTCCAGGGAAACCAGCCTTTCGCCCAGTACGGTAACGAGTTTGGTTTCGGAACTGCTGGAAGAAGGGGTTCTCTCTGAAAGCGGGCAGATTTTTTCCACCGGCGGGCGGGGTAGCAGGGAACTCAAGGTGAATCCCGCCTACGGGCTGATAGCTATTGTGGAACTGGGTCGGCAGCGGGCAAATCTGTGTATTTACAATATGTCCCTTGAAAAGCAGGGGGAAAAGCTCCTCTCCGGGCGCCGGCTTTCGGGAAACAATCTGTTTTTCGAGATTTCCACGGCAATTTTTGATCAATTCCATAAAAAAGACGAGAACCTGCGGCTTGCCGGGATAGGACTGCTGTTTCAGGAGGACATGATCGAAAGCGACCTGAACGTCATGTTTTCCACGTCCCTTTCGGCGGACAATATTTCCCTTCGGGAGGCGCTGTACACCCAGTTCCGTGTGCCGGTGGTGGGGGAATATTCGGTGAGCGAAGTGCTCAACACCATTGATACCGTGGAAGAGAGAAATAGCGTCCATATTGCTATGGCAAATACGGTGCTTATAAGCCTTACCATTGACGGCCGTCCTTTACGGATGAACGGCGGATCAAACTCGAATATTACCGGGCTTTTACCGGCGTTCCAAAATAAAAGGACAAAAACCGCAATTCCGGTTTCAGATATTGCGCCGGAACAGCCGCTATTCGCTGCCCTGGCGGGGATTCTTGCGCTGCTCTGCGGCATGTTCCCGCTGGACATCATTCTGCTCTCAGGCGAGATGGTAAAAAAACGCGGTTTTGTTTCCGCCCTTCAGGACGCGCTGGCCGCCTTTGCCGCGCCTGACGTGTTGCCGCCGATCAGGGTTTTACAGACGCCGGAAGCCGGCCTCGATGAAAAAATGGCACTGCGGGTGCGGAATATCATATTAGGAGGATTATCATGAAATTTCATCAAATGTTGATTAAAAACAAGTTTACACTGGTAGCCAGCCTACCGGAAAACAAACTTGCCCTGGCCGAGGCGGCGCTGAAAGGCGGCGCCCAGGCAATCAAAGTGCATGTCAATGTATGGCACCGGGCTAGTGGGCATACCTTCGGTACTTTCGCGGAGAACAGAAATTTTCTGCGGGAACTGGTACGGCTCTGCGGCGATATTCCGGTGGGGCTGGTGCCCGGCGGCGCTGACGCCTTTGTGAGCATTGAGGAACGTGATGAACTTGAGGCAATGGGCATCGACTTTTTTTCTTCCTATGCGGCCCATTTGCCGGATTACATGATGGATTCAAAAAAGTTGAGCCGCATGGTTGCCATTGACAGCACGTACACCCGGAGTACCCTGGACGGCATTAACCGGTATCCGCCGGACGTGCTTGAGTGTAGCATCCAGCCGGGCGAAGCCTACGGCGAAAAACTGTGTTACGCCGATATTATCCGCTACGCCGGCATTGCCGCCAGGGTAACGGCGCCTGTTTTAGTTCCCACCCAAAAGTGGATGAACGGCGGCGCGGTGCATCACCTTTTCAGAATTGGCTGCAAGGCAATCATGATCGGCGCGGTGGTGATGGGAAAAGAGCCGGACGCGGCGGCGGTGGAAAAATCATGCGCCGAATTCGCCGCGGCGGGCCGCGCATTGAGTTGATTGATCTCCGCAAGGATCCGGCGGTTTTCAATATATTTTTACAGGCATCCCGTTGGGGAGTCTGCATATTTTTCACTTATTAATTTTCCGAGGAGGAATTTTATGGTACAAGGCACGTTAATTATCGTTGTCTTCTTCATCCTGGCATTGCTCATGATTGCGAGAAAGATCCCCACCTTTTTGGCGATGATTTTACTGGCGATTGCTACCTGCATTATCGCCAGGGTTCCCGCTGTGGGAACCAATGAAAAGGGCGCCGCCATCGGCTGGCTGCAGACGATTCTGGAAGCCGGCTCGGTACGCATGGCCGCGGCCATTGCGGCGATTATTTTCGGTTCCTGGCTGGGCCAGCTTTTGAACCGTACCGGCGTTACCGAGGCGATTATCAAAAAAAGCGCCGAACTGGGCGGGGATCGTCCCCTGGTTGTAGCGCTGGTACTGGTAGTTGCCAATGCGCTGCTCTTTACCACCTTGAGCGGCCTGGGCTCAGTCATCATGGTCGGCTCCATTGTGCTGCCGATTCTCATTTCGGTGGGTATTCCCGCTTCCACCGCCGCGGGGATTTACCTCATGTCTTTCAACATCGGCCTGACCTTCAACATGGTAAACTGGCAGGGATTTACCTCGATTTTCTCCCTGGATATACAGACCATCCAGCGTTTTGAGATCTACATGGTGGTGGCCACTTCCATCGCCACTCTGATTTACGTTCTGGTAGAATTCCGCCGCAACGGCAGAAAGTTCGCCTTTGCCGCGCCTGTGAATGACGGCAAGTTTGCCCCCAAAGGCGACGGTTTTTCGGATGATGTCCGACCGCTGAAGGGCTTCACCGGATTCTGCGCGCTTGTCACTCCTGTCATTCCAATCATTCTGGTTATAGCGTTCAAGATACCTGTTATTCCGGCATTTATGGCGGGCATTGTGTGGATTCTGCTTTTTACCGCAAAAACTTTCAGCAAGGCAATGAATATGCTGATGAAGACCTGTTACGACGGCATTACCGCAGGCGCTCCGGCGATTATTCTCTTCATCTCGCTGGGTATTCTGCTCCTGGCGGTCACCAATCCGATGGTGAAAGAGATTCTCAATCCCTTCCTGCTGGCGGTGGTTCCTGCAAAGCGTATAACTTTCATTATTTTCTTTGCGCTTTTGGCGCCCCTTTCGCTGTACCGGGGACCGCTTAATCTCTTCGGCCTCGGCTCAGGTATCGCCGCCCTGGTTATCGGCCTGGGTACCCTCAACCCGTTAGCGGTCATGGGGGCTTTCCTTTCGGCGGAACGTATCCAGGGCTGCGGCGATCCTACCAACACCCAGAACGTGTGGACCGCCAACTTTGCCGGAGTTGATGTAAACAGCATCACCAAGAATCTGCTGCCATACCTTTGGAGCACGGCGGTAATTGGCGTGCTTGTTACGGGCATTATATTTTTCTGAAAATAAGGACCTGTTATGAAAGTACGCATTGGAATTGACGTCGGAGGAACCTTTACGGATGCCGTTGCCATTGACAACGCAACGTATGAACTTGTCGGCACCTGCAAGGTTCCTACCACCCATTTTGCCCCCGAGGGAGTCGCGGCGGGAATCGTGGAAGTCCTGCACATGGTGATGGAACGCTGCGGCATCAAACCCGCTGACGTGGTGTTTATCGCCCACGGCACCACCCAGGCTACCAACGCCCTGCTTGAGGGTGATGTGGCCCGGGTCGGTATTGTGACTCTGGGCCGCGGCATTGAGGGGTTTAAAAGCAAAAGCGATACCAACATCGGCGATATTGAACTCGCGCCGGGCAGATTTCTGCACTCTTCCAACGCGTATGTTGATACCGGAAACGCGCCGGCGCTGAAAGAGCAGATCCTCATCGCCCTGGACAGCCTTGCCTCGGCGGGCGGCCAAAGCATCGTAGCGGCGGAGGCTTTCAGCGTTGACGATCCGGAAAATGAAAATGCCGTGCTTGCTCTCTGTGTTGAAAAGGGAATTCCGGGCACGGCCACCAACGATGTGTCCAAACTGTACGGCCTGAAAATGCGTACCCGTACTGCGGTGGTCAACGCCAGCATCATGCCCAAAATGCTGGAAGCGGCGGTGATGACCGAGCGGAGTATTCAGGCGGCGGATATCAAAAGCCCGCTCATGGTTATGCGCTGTGACGGCGGAGTGATGACCGTTGAGGAAGTACGGCGGCGGCCGATTCTGACGATTCTGTCGGGCCCCGCCGCCGGGGTTGCCGGCGCGCTGATGTATGAAAAACTCACCGACGGAATATTTTTCGAAGTGGGCGGTACTTCCACCGATATTTCCTGCGTAAAAGACGGCAAGGTGATGATTAAATACGCCGAGGTGGGCGGGCATAAAACCTACCTTAGCAGCCTGGATGTCCGCACCGTGGGTATCGGCGGAGGCAGCATGATTGAGCTCCGAAACGGCAGGGCCGTGGACGTGGGTCCCCGGAGCGTGCACATCGCGGGCCTTGCCTACGAGGTGTATACCGACGCGGAAAAGATCGTTAACCCAAAACTGATCGAAGTACACCCCAGGGAAGGGGACCCGGCCTACGCCTGTGTCGAGTGCGAGGGCGGTCTGCGCCTGGCGCTGAGTCTTGCCGGCGCCGCAAATATCGCCGGCTTTGTGCCCGCCGATGATTACGCCGCCGGAAACGCGGAGGCCGCCCGGAAAGCCTGGCAGCCTTTGGCGGACAGTATGGGCTGTACCGTTCAGGATGCCGCCGGGCAGGTTCTCTCTTTTTCGGCGAAGAAGAACAGCAAAGTCGCCGCCCGGCTGCTATTGGACTACGGTATGGACCCCAGGACCACGGAATTTGTCGGCGGCGGAGGAGGAGCGGCGGCGGTGGTTCCCCACCTTGCCGGCGCCATGGGCCACAAATTCCGCATTGCGCGTAACGCGCCGGTTATTTCAACCATCGGCGTCGCGCTGGCAATGGTGCGGGACATGGTGGAGCGGATCATTCTGAATCCCACCGACAGCGACATTGTGGCCATCCGCCGGGAGGCCGAGCAGAAGGCTGTCGCCGGCGGCGCGGCGCCCGGCACGGTGGAAGTCAGCGTACAGGTGGATACCCAGCGCAACCTGGTGCGGGCCATCGCCGTGGGCGCTACTGAAATGCGCAGCAAAAATCTGCTGAATCGCAAGCTTTCCGAAAAAGATTTATTATCCCTGGTTGCCGGGAATCTGAATGTAAAGCCGGATGTATTGACTATAAGCGCCCGCTGCGAAGGCATGTACGCGGTGCAGTATGAAAAAACAGAAAAAAGGCTGCTCGGCATTGTCAGAAAAAAAACCATGCCCCTGCGGCTTGTGGACGAAGAGGGCGTTATCCGTTTGCAAAAAAAGGACGCCCGGGTTTTGCACTCTTCGGCGGAAAACTGGCGGGACCAGGTCGCCCGGATTCTGCGGGACATGACAATTTACGATGACGGCGGCGCAACCCTGCCCAACCTGTACATAGTGGTGGGAAAGCGGATTATCGATCTTTCGGGACTTCCGGCGGATGAGCAGATCTACGGCCTTGGCGGGGTGGAGCTTTCGGGTTACCAAAACGAAACGCCGCTTATCATCATCGGCTCCGGAAGGCTTGATTAGGAAGGAAAATGCCCGATTACACCCTGCCTTTCCCCGGCTTTGATCTGGCGGAAAAGGAACTGAGCTATGATTATTGTTATGCGAAAATACCGGCCGCAGACCGGGAGCGGATAATCCGAATGGCCTGGGAGCGGGGGAGGGGGGCGGCGAAGGAAACCTTTGCCAAATACGGCGGTAAAGAGGACTTTTTTGCCATCGCCGAAAAAAGCGGCCTTTCCTGCGAACTGGTTGATAAGGATTACGTTATGGGAAATTTACGCTATTTCAGCGATTATCTTTCGGGCAGAAAACGAATCCGCCTCTATACCCGCTCAATCGCCCTTTGGGCGGAACAAAACGGACTTGATGAGCAAACGGCACAAAACATGATCCTCAGCCATGAGTATTACCATTTTCTCGAATGTACCGTACTGGGACTTACCAGCAAGCTGTATCAGATTCCCATGCTCATCATTGGGCCCCTTAAAATAGGGCGTACCGGTATACGGGCGCTCTCGGAAATTGGCGCTCATGCCTTTGTGCATACGTATTATAATTTGTTGAAAACGGGAGTATGACAATGAAAGACTTATCTAACTATGATGTGATCGTAATAGGCGGCGGTCCCGCAGGCGCCATGGCCGCCATAGCCGCCGGCAGAAATGGAGCCAGGACCCTGGTGGTAGAACAGTACGGCTATCTGGGAGGCGCCCTGACCGCCGGGGGAACCGGCCCTATGATGACCTATCATGCGGGGAAGCGCCAGGTTATAGACGGCATCCCCGGCGAGTTTATCCGCCGTATGGTGAAGGAAGGATTTTCCCCCGGCCACATGGAAGATTTTGTCGGTTATACCAGTTCCGTTACCCCCTTTGATTCCGAAGGGATGAAACTGGTCCTGGAAAACATGGTCCTGGAGTCCGGGGCAGAACTGCTGTACCATACGGTTTATACAGGCTGTGAGGTACGGGACGGAAAAATCAGCGGAGTAAAACTATTTTCCAAAAACGGATTTTTTGACGCCTCCGCCAGGGTCTATGTTGACGCCTCTGCTGATGGAGACCTGGCGGTACACGCCGGAGTCAATGCGGAGTTCGGCCGGAAGCAGGATGGTCTTGCCCAGCCTATGACCATGAACATGAAGCTCTACAATGTGGATCGTGAAAAGGTGATAAACTACGTTTTGCGGAATAAAGACGATATGTTGTCAACCATACCCTTTGACCGGCTCCGGGAAATTCCCCGTACCGGGTTACAGGGAGCTTATAAGCTCATCCAAAAGGCAAAAGATGAGGGAAAATTCACCATTGACCGGAATCAGCTCCTCTGTTTTGAAACCAATAACCAGGGGGAATTTATCGTTAACATGAGCCGGATCATAAAGAAAAGCGGCGTTGATCCGTTTGATTTGACCGCCGCCGAAATTGAGGGCCGGCGGCAATGCTTTGAGCTTTTCCGTTTTTTGCGGGAGAATATTCCCGGTTTTGAGAACAGCATCATGCTTTCCACCGGACCTAATATCGGTACCCGGGAAAGCCGCAGGATCAGCGGGGTCTACCAGATGACCGCGGAGGATCTTTTGGGGAATGTCATGTTTGATGATGCTATCGCAATGTCAGGCTATCCCATTGATATCCATTCGCCGGATGGTTCGCAGACCAACCATACTTTTCTGAAACCGGGAAGCTGGTATTCCGTATCCTACCGCAGCCTGATAAGCCGGGAGATAAAAAACATGGTGGTTGCGGGGCGCTGTATCAGTGCGACCCATGAGGCATTGGCGGCAATACGTACCACTCCGCTGGTCATGGCCATGGGCCAGGCTGCCGGAACCGCCGCCGCCCTTGCCGGCAAGACTGACGCCGCCGTTCAGAATGTAGATATCACTGGCCTGCGGCAGGCGCTGATAAAGGACGGCGCTTTCCTTGAGCCTTACCGATAGAGGGACCGCTGAAAACCCTGGTAGGGGTTTCCAGCGTGAAACAGGACAGTTTACTATAGTAGACAGAATATACATTATAGCTAGTAACATATACACAAAAACGACCCTCCCTGCCAGTGTTAAAGAAATATACTCCCTATTCCCTATTATTTTTCGGGCAATTTAAGAATGCCGATAAATGTGGGTTGACTGTAAATTGAAGTCAGAGTCTGGGTATCAAGACCAACCAGAACTATATACAATGAAACGTAAGTATACCGGGAAGATGAAGCCACGATACTGGTGTTATTGGCTACATCGGCGTTTTTAGTTTCAATTGTGTTTGCACTGGCATTCAGATCCGGGGAATTAAGAAAATACCGATCTGGAACAGGGTCAAAAATACCCTCTCCGTTGGAACGGTACAGGGAACCATATACATTTCCATTCACATCATTTAAGGTTGGTTTTTCCCCGGTAATTGTTGGAAAAATTATCTCAACAGTACTGCCCGCTGACAATAAATTCCTGATATCCCCGCCTTCAATTTGCAACTCATAATACCTCCGGTTTCGAAAAAGGCTTCCAATGGCAGTATTTGCGGAAGTATTGGTAATATCGGTACTGGGATAAATACCATTGTAATCCGCTGCCAGAGAAGTATTTACCCTGCTTAAATCGGTCGTGGTTATCTGATCTGTATTTTCGCCGCTAATATAAATCCGGTAAAAAATGGTGAAATGGGTAAAATAACTGCTGCTGATATTGGGGAGCCGTATAGTAGCCCTGTTCACTGATTGTACGGTAATATTATTTTCAGGCACCGAGGGAAGATAAGGATAGTCCTCCAGGCCGCAGGATACTATTCCGGCGGCTATAACAAGGGCAAAAATAAAAACGGCAAAGCGAGCTTTTTTTTTCATAACAACTCTCTAACGCCGCTTGACGCGGCGCTTTTATTTAGTCTCAAGTGTGATAATACGGCTGTGGGCCAGATTTATCCAGGTGGTATCATTGGGCCACTTTGTGATAAGGCTGCGGTAGGCTTCCAGAGCGGCGTCGCGGTTATTCAAGACTTCGTTCAGCCGGCCTACGGAAAACTGGGCGTGGGCGGCTGCGGGGAAAGACGCCGGGTGGTTGGCGCTTTGGGTGTACAGCTCTATAGCCTCAGGGGTTTTACCCTGCTCCTCGGCGGCAGCGGCGGCATTGTAATATGCCAGCGGGGCAAGGTAGGTTTTTGATGCGGTCTTGGCGGCGTCGAGCCAGGCGCTTTCCGCCTCGGGCCATTGCTTTTTATCCGAATGGATACTGGCGGCGATTGACCAGGCCTTACCGCCGACATAACCGGAAGTTTTTTTCGCCAGGGCGTTCAGATCACTGAGCAGGGTTTCCACATCGCCTGCAACGGACTCCTCGGCGATATTGAAACGCAGGACTTCATAGCGGCGGTTGAGCTCCTCAACTTCGCTAATCGCCTTTTTTTGGAATACCTCGATAAGGGAAATGGACGCTACAGTGCCCACCAGAATCAGGACTATGAGACCTAAGGAAATAAAAATGATTTTTCTGTTTTTCTGAACGAATTCATTGATCCGCTCGTTCAAGTTTACGCTCTCAGTAACGTTTTGCATACATCACTCCTTGGGATTTATGATATCAAGTTCTTTTACCAGTTTTGATAAATAGGTCCGTTGAATGTTCAGGGCTTTGGAAGCTTCGGTCTGGTTCCAGTTGTTTTCCTCCAGCACTTTGCGGATAAAATGTCCTTTAAACACATTGATCGCGGTCTTGAGATTCCGGTCGCTGGATTCGTTTTCCGCCATGCCGAAACCGTTTTTCAGAAACAGATCCTCTCCGGATATCCACTTGTTCTTGCTTATGACGCAGGCCCGCTCAATACAGTTTTCAAGTTCCCGCACATTGCCCGGCCAGGAATAGGTAAGCATCGCTTCCAGGGCTTCCCCGGAAAACCCCGTAAACTGTTTTTTGGTTTCCCGCATAAACTTGGCAAGAAAAAAATGCGCCAGTTCGGGAATGTCCTCAGTCCGCTGCCGCAAGGGCGGTATAAAAAGCGGCAGCACATTGAGCCGGTAGTAGAGATCGCTCCTGAATTCCCCCTTCTCCACCTGTGCCTCAATGTCTTTGTTGGTTGCTGCCAGAATGCGCACATTCACCGTTACGGTGGTATCGGAGCCGACCTTTTCAAAAGCCCTTTCCTGAATAACCCGCAGGAGCTTTGCCTGTAACGCCAGGGGCAGGTCACCGATTTCGTCCAGAAAGATGGTGCCCCCGTCGGCCATTTCAAAACGGCCCTGCCGGTTGGCCACCGCGTTGGTAAAGGCGCCCCGCACATGGCCGAACAGCTCGCTTTCCAGGAGACCCTCGGGCAAGGCGGCGCAGTTCACCCGTACAAAGGGCGCGCGACTGCGGGGGCTGCGCAAATGTATCTGCTCGGCGAACAGCTCCTTGCCTACCCCACTCTCCCCCAGTATGAGCACCGAGGAATCGGTTTGCGCCACCCGGTCTATAATATCGATTTTTTCCAGCATGATAGGGCTCTTGGTGATCATGGTGTGAAAACTCTGATCCGTATTGAGCTGGTCTTGTAAGATCTGAATTTCGCTGTGAGCCCATTCCAGACTCCTGGTATTCATTATTGCCAGCGCCGCCTGGTTGGCGAATATCTCAAGCCATTCAAGATCTTCCTGGGTAAAACCTTTTGGATCAAGCTTGTTGAGCAGCTCGATTACGCCTATGCACTCGTCTTTGATCCGCATGGGAACTGCTATCATGGTATTGGAAGGGTACCCCACCTGTCTGGCGATATTACGCTGGTGCCGCTTGTCGCTGGCCACGTCGTTTTGAATAATGGACTTATTGTGCTGGGCGACCCAGCCGGCTATCCCCTCCCCCAGTTTTACAGTCTGTTCCATGATTTCCTGGCTTTTGGAACCGGTGGCGTTTTCGATAAAAAGCTCCTGCTTTTCCCTGTCCACCAGAAACAGACTCGACGCGTCGCCCCCGCAAAGCCTGGTAACGGATTCCAGAATCCGCTCAAGCAGGGCGTGGACATCGGTATAATTTGAGTTGATGAGCGCGCTGATCTCAATCAGAGTATTGAATTTCTGAACGTCAATCTTTGACAGCATAGCCAGCCGTCGCCTGGCGGCTAATTGGTTTCCGGAGGCTGAGTTTCGCCTGCCGGAGGGGAACTTTCGCCCTTCGGGCTCGGCGGCGGTTCCGGGGTATTTTGCTTTGATTTCAGAAGAGAACCCAGGGTATAGGAATCACTTGATTCTTCCCCGGCCATGTAACGGGAAATTTCCTCCCGCTGCACCTTTTTCTGATAGTCACGGATTGAGAAAGCGACCTTTTGTTTATCGCCCTGCAGCTCCAGCACCACCGCCTTGATCTTGTCCCCTACCTTGTATTTTTTCAGGGCTTCGTCAGGATCATCTTCCCGGTTTTCGGTAAGGTTGGTTTTGTGAATGAGCCCCTCTATGCCGCCGGGAACCCGCACGAAAATGCCAAAGTCGGTGATAGAGGCAACCTCCCCTTCCACCGGAGTGCCGGGCTTGTAGGTTTCGCCAAAACTCCGCCAGGGATCCTCGGAAAGCTGTTTGATTCCCAGTTTGATGTTCCGGCTTTCCCGGTCAAGGCTGATAACCATAACTTCCACTTCCTGGCCTACCGCAAGTTCGCTGCCGGGATGTTTTATCTTTTTGGTCCATGAAATATCGTCCACATGGAGGAAACCGTCAATGCCTTCTTCAAGCTCGATGAAAGCGCCGGCATTGGTGATCTTTACCACCTTGCGGGTAAGTCTGGTTCCTACCAGGAATTTTTCCTCGATGGTATCCCAGGGATTCGCCGTTACCTGTTTGAGACCAAGGGACACCCTGCCCGCCTGCAGATCGTAGCCCAGGATCATACACTCAACCAGATCGTTGGGCTTAACCAGGTCCTGGGGCTTCTGGATTTTTTTAACCCATGAGAATTCGGAAATATGGGCAAGCCCTTCGATACCTTCTTCCAGTTCGATAAAGGCGCCGAAATCGGTAAGTTTGGTAACCTTGCCGTTGACCACATCGTTGACGTGGTATTTGTCCTCAAAGTGCACCCAGGGATCATCGGTGAAATGTTTGAGCGAAAGGTTGATGCGTTTTTCCACCGGATCAATGCGTATAACTTTGAGACGTATCTCCTGACCTTTCTTGACAAAGTCCTTGGGCCGGGTAACGTGCCCCCAACTCATGTCGTTAATGTGCAGGAGTCCGTCAAAGCCGCCCAGATCTATGAAGGCGCCGAATGAGGTGAAACTTTTTACCACGCCGGTAATGTCCGCACCAATGGGAGTGTGCTCAAAAAAATCACCCCGCTTGCGTTCCAGTTCTTCTTCCAGATATTTGCGCCGGTTGACCACGATGTTGATCTTGCCATCGGAGTAGAGCCGCTCCACATGGAACGGAGTTTTCAGGCCGATGAATTTTTCCGGCTTGTCAACCTTCTGGGCGTCTGACTGACTGATGGGCAGAAATGCGTGTACATCCGCGCCGAGATTCACGTCAAAGCCGCCCTTGACCAGTTTCTCGATAGTTCCATCAATCATGGTATGATCCTGGAAAGCCTGCCTGAGGTTTTTCCAGAATATTTTTACATCCGCTTTTTGTTTGGAGACAATAACTTCGCCGTGTTTGTTTTCTTTGGTGATAAGAATCACCGACACGGTGTCACCGACTTTGGGAATTTCGGTAAATTCCGTTATTGGTATTTTGCCTTCCGACTTATACCCTACATCGATAAATACCTGATCCGAGGTAACCTGAATTACGCTGCCCTCGACCAACTGACCTTCCTCAAGCTGCTCAAGGGATTTCAAGTATTCTTCCTGCAACTGAGTCTGAATGTTTTCTCCGTCTTTTACCGGACTAGTGTCCGATTCCACTTCCATCTGAGCCATGTCCTGTCCTTCTGCTTTATTTTCCGGTTTTATTCTCTCTACTAATGTGGCATAAACTTGATTTATGGTCAAGCCCGATGTGTCCATATAGTGCACTCCGGGGGCGATTTTCAGGCTTCCTTCGGTTTTATTTTTATCGATTTCATCCCGCTCGGTTATGGTTTTTTGGATTTCCTCAAGGCTGAGTTTTGAAACCCCCTGATTAAAACGCCGCTTTGCCCGTGATTCCGCAGAAGCGTCAAGGTAGAACCGGTGTTCCGCATGGGGGAAAACTACGGTGGTCATGTCCCTGCCCTCCACCACCACGTTGCGGCTCCCCGCGATTGTACGGATAAGGTCGTTTACCACGTGCCGGATGGGTACAATGGCCGAAAGGGGCGCCGCAAAACGGTCGATCTCGTCGGTATGGAGGTCATCGGTTACATCCTCGCCTTCAAGAAACACCCGGTCAACGCGGTAGTCAATACCGGCTTTTTTCGCGTATTCCAGCGCTTTTTCGCTATCAATTGGGCTTATTTTGGCGCGAAGGCACCCCAAAGTAATAGCCCGGTAGAGATTCCCCGAATTAATGTACGTAAAGGCCCTCCCCTCCCCGTCTGTGAGCCGCTGGGCCAGAAGTTTGGCGATAGTGCTTTTCCCCGAGCCGGCGGGCCCGTCAATGGCGATTACCATGTAATTCCTCCAATTCCTTTTCCGTCAGCAGCCGACTGGCGCCTTCGGGCAAATCTCCCAGCAGTACCGGGCCTATGCGTATGCGGCAAAGACGCTGGGGGTGCAGATGAAAGTGGGAAAATACCCGGCGTATTTCCCGGTTTTTGCCTTCAATGAGCACTACCCGCAGGCTCTTGCGGCCGGTTCGTTCCGCCTCTTTTGCCTGATAGCTCACCCCCTCAATAGTGATCCCCCGGGTAAAGGCTTCGATGGTCTGGTCAGGGATGGGGCCGGTTGCTTCCACAAGGTACTCTTTTTCCAGGCCCGAACTGGGGTGGCCCAGACGGGCGGCGAAATCGCCGTCATTGGTAAAAAAGATGAGCCCTGACGACAAAAAGTCCAGCCTGCCCACGTTGTAGAGCCGTTCCGTAATATTCGGCGGCAGCAGTTTGAGCGCCAGGGGACGTCCCTGGGGGTCAGCGGAACTACAAATATAACCCGCAGGCTTGTGCAGCGCAAAGTAGCGCAACTTGCTCTCGGCTTGCACCGGTTTGCCGTCAAGCAGCACCGTGTCGCCGGGAAAGACCTTGCTTCCCAGCGCCGTTATTGCCGCCCCGTTCACCTGCACCCTGCCGGCAACAATGAGCGCCTCCGCAGCCCTGCGGGAAGCGGCCCCGGCATGGGCCAGGTATACCTGCAAACGCAGGCCCTTTTCATCGCTATTAGAAGCTTCGCCGTTCAATACATCGCCCAATGTGGATCACCGCTCCCCTTCAAGCTCAAAGCGGTCAATATCGCTTTCGCTGAGTTTGGGGAGGTCCGCAATGGAATTCAGGCGGAAGATTTTGAGGAATTCTTTGGTGGTGCCGTACTGTACCGGCTTGCCGGGCACATCTTTTTTGCCCACCTCCCGGATGAGTTCCTTTTCCAGCAGGAGCCGCATCATGTTGTCCGCCGAAACTCCCCGTATGGCTTCGATTTCCGTTCTGGTGATGGGCTGGGAATAGGCGATTATTGAAAGGGTTTCCATTGCGGCGCGGGAAATTTTCCCCTCGTTTTTTTTGCCGTAACGCTCTTTCAGGTTGTCCCAATATTCCCGTTTGGGGGAAATCATCACCCCGCCGCCTATGCGGGACAGTTCCAGGCCGGAATCCGCATCGGCGTACCGTTCTTCCAGGTTGACAAGGGCGGCCTGTACAATATCTTTGGCAAGACCCGATATACGGCCAATAGCCGCCTCGTCAATGGGGTCGGATTCCAGATAGAGTATGGCCTCAACCAGGGCTGTCTCTTTTTCTAAATTTTCAGTCACACTGTCTCCATGTTATGCGCAATCAATACATCCGGCGCCGCAATCAATACGTCCTGCGCTTTATGCGGTTTAATCAATATATCCCCGAACATACGGTGCTGGAAGATCATGATCATGCGGTTCTTGACGGACTCAAGCACGGCCAGAAAGGCGCAGACAATATCCAGCACCGAGCCTGAGCGGATGATGAGGTCGGTAAAACTGCACTCCCCCTTGTTTTCCAGCAATTCCGCAAGAAGGGTAACTTTTTCGTTTACCGTTACTTCCTCGTACATGTCGATAATGCGCTCACCCGGCAAATGCCGCATGAGTGTGGAAAAAGTTTTAAGCAGATCCCAGATATCAACTTTTTCCCAAAGATCCGCATCGGTAAAGGGCAGCGGGTGCTGTATACGGCGGCGCTCAATCATCCATTCGGCTTCTTTTTCCTTTTCTTCCAGAAGCTCCGAATATTTTTTGATTTTCTGGTATTCGATTAATTTTTCCACCAGTTCCTGCCGGGGGTCGACCAGGTCATCGCCTGAGTCCATTTCCACCGGCAGCAGGGTCCGGGACTTGATAAGGAGCAGAGTCGCCGCCATAGCGTGGAATTCAGTCACGTCCTCAAGGTCAAGGGTTTCGGCGTAACGCAGATAGTCCAGGTACTGCTCGGTAATTTGCGCGATGGGAATATCGTAGATGTTTACCTCGTTCTTTCTGATTAAAAAAAGCAGCAGATCGAGAGGCCCTTCAAACTCGCTCAGTTTGAAGCTGCGGGCTGTCCCCGTGGTTTCCATTACAAATCAGTATAAAGCGGCAATCGATAAGGAGCAAGGGGCGGCCTCCCCGTATATCCCGTGGCGAGGCGGCAGTGCCGGGCCACTGATCAGGCTGGGGAACGCCGCCTACGGAGCCCCGCAAGCGGGTCTCCTCCGGCTAAGAACCCCGCAAATGATCAGTGGCCCGGCACTGCCGCCTCGCCACGGGCATAAGGGGGACAGGATGCGGGGGGTGAAATGCAGGAGCCATGAGGCGGCGATGTATTGATTTTTGGGACAACAAGGTGATATTTTAACAAATAACAGGAGTATTTAATGCAGAAGGTTATTCCCCTCAAACGCCGCATCCTTTTCTTTTTTTCGGTTTTTATGATCGCCCTTTGCGCCATTCTTACGGTGATGGCGGTTATACAGAGTATTAATGCGGCGGCGGCTATTTTTGCCAGGCAGGGAGTAGCCATAACCGAATCAGTTTTGAGGGATCTGATAGATCCGGCCGCTTTTGAGGCCATCTCAAAAAGCAAGAACCCGAATGACGAGCGCTACCTTTCCGTCCAGCAGGCCATGCATGACAGGATGAGCGATGCCGAGGCCTTGTTTCTCTACACAATCGCACCCCTGGGCAATCTTACAGGCCATGAGTGGCAGTATGTTATTGACGGCAGCGATGTCCCCGGGGGCGAGAATTTTTCCGCCCTTGGCGATCCCACAGACCCCTACTTGTACGATCAACCGTTCTGGGATGCGGTCCATACCAAAACTTCCCAGTATTCCAAGCTGGAGAAAGATACTGAATCCGGCCGATGGATGTTTTCGGCCTATACCCCTATCCTGAATGCAAGCGGAAATGTCATAGGTGTCGTTGGCTGTGATTTTGACGCCGCCGGCTTTATTGAAATTATTACCCGCTCAGTTATCCGGCAGGCGGCGCTGGCCCTGATCTTTGCCGCAGTCGGCATAGGGGTAATGCTTCTCTTTATGCGCATGATCTTCCCCCGGCTGATAAATGTTACGGATATACTTAAATCAATTTCAGAAGGAGACGGCGACCTTACCACCCGGATTACCATAAAAAGAATGGATGAGATAGGAATCATGGCTTCCTACTTCAACCAAACCCTGGACAAAATAAAGGACATGATAGTCCTGGTTAAGGGCGAGGCCGGAAAACTGGACGGCATCGGGAACGATCTGGCCGCCAACATGACCGAGACCGCCGCCGCCATAAACCAGATCACCGCCAATATACAGAGCATCAAGGGCCAGGCGATCAACCAGGCCGCCTCGGTTACAGAGACTAACGCCACTATGGAACAGGTTACGCAGAACATCAACAAACTCAATGAGCGCGTTGAGGAACAGACCGCCAGCGTGTCCCGCTCTTCTTCCGCCATTGAAGAAATGCTCGCCAATGTACAGTCGGTTACCCAAACCCTGATGAAAAACGCCGAAAACGTGGCCGAGCTGACTTCCGCTTCCGAGGTAGGCCGCGGCGGCTTGCAGGGCGTTTCAGCGGACATTCAGGAAATTGCCCGTGAATCCGCAGGGCTTATGGAGATTAACTCGGTGATCCAGAACATCGCCAGCCAGACCAACCTCCTCTCCATGAACGCTGCCATAGAGGCAGCCCACGCCGGAGAATCCGGCAGAGGCTTTGCCGTGGTAGCCGATGAAATCCGCAAGCTGGCGGAAAACTCCGGCCAGCAGTCCAAGATCATTTCCGGTGTGTTAAAGAAGATCAAAGAAGCCATAGAAAAGATAACCAAATCCACCAACTCGGTACTGGAAAAATTTCAGGCCATTAATGAGAAGGTACAGGTTGTTTCCGATCAGGAAGAGAACATACGCAACGCTATGGAAGAACAGGGCGAAGGAAGCAAACAGATACTGGAAGCCATTTCCAAACTGAACGAAATAACCAAAATGGTCAAACAGGGCTCAGAAAAAATGCTTGAAGGCAGCAGGGAAGTTATCCATGAAAGCAAAAACCTGGAAAAAGTAACCGCGGAAATCACCAGCGGAGTTTCAGAAATGGCCAACGGCGCGGATCAAATTAATGTGGCTATTAACCGGGTGAATGAAATAAGCAGAAAAAACCGGGACGGCATAGACACCCTTGGCCAGGAAATGGCTAAATTCAAGGTTGAATGAGTGGTACAGACCCATTTTTCACCGGCGGCATCGTGTTTTTTTGCACCAGACGCTGTGTTTTGATTTTTCCGTTAACTCTGAAAAACACGGGGTTGACGATTAGTCTGGAGCCACCCCTATTATCAAAAACAAATATTGATTTTTTCTTTCTTGCAGATTTTCGCCAGATCGCCATCATTGGTAACCAAAGTTGCACCGTTTCGGCGGGCTGTTACCAAATAGAACATATCGTAGGCCGGATGCCGGTGTTTTACGGCTTCGTCAAAGGCTTCCTGCCGGATTTTTTTGGAGTCAACGAAGGTGTCAATATAATCCAAACCATCCTCTATAAATTTAAGACATTCTTCATGGTTGTATTTTCCTGCAGTATGCAATTTCCATAGAGTATTCGTCAATTCAGAAACAAATAAATCCGGCGCAAGAATGAGGTCTGCCTCTGCAAGCAGCTTGCTGAACTTATCTGTTTTTTCCTGCTGAAATAAAATCTGGGCCATGCCACAGACATCAATAACCACTGTCACCGGTTATGATCCTCCCGAATCCATGCAACGACATCAACCGCCTTTACGCTGTCAGGAATTTTCCGCGCCATAACCCGCTCCAGAACCCTTTTGCGCCGTTCCTTGTTGGTTTCCGTTTTTCCAAGTCCCTGCATGATAAGCACAATGGCCTGCTGGGCTATGGTTCGGTGTTCCCTGCGGGCGGTGAAACTGATTTCAGCGTAAAGATCATCGGGAAAATCCCGTACCTGTAATAATGGCATAATATACTCCTGTTGCATACAATAGCATACTTTTGCATTTTTTGCAAGCGAAAAAAAAACCGCCGGGCTTTTGTTCCCGGCGGCTGTAAACTTTTTGCTCTTAGAACAACCCCTCGTCAGAGCCGGGCGCCGCGCTTTTTCGGGGACGGCCCGGCCCGGCCTTGGGCACGGCTTCGCCATCGGCCCCGGCAGCCTCGGCTATTGAAGCGCCGGCGGGACGGGCAGCGGCAGGCTTGGCCGCCGTTGCGCTTGCGGCAACAGGAGCCGCCGCACTTGCTGCCGGAGCTGCTTCAACGCCGCCCCCGGCTGCCGCTGGCTTTGCCGCTGCTCCGGCTGCAGGTTTGGCTGTCTCTGCCGCCGGCTTGGGCGCGGCCGCTTTTGCCGCAGGGAACTCCCTGCCCGGGAAAATGATCTGCCGCAGCTTTGCATCCAGTTCCGCGGCAAAGTCGGGGCGCTGCTCCAGGTACTCCTTGGCATTGTCCCTGCCCTGCCCTACTTTTTCTTCGTTGTAGGAATACCAGGCTCCGCCTTTTTTGATAATCTCATATTTAACCGCGCAGTCCAGCAGGCTGCCTATTTTGGAAATACCTTTGCCGAACATCAGGTCAAGCTCGGTGCGTCTAAACGGCGGCGCCACCTTGTTCTTTACCACTTTGACCCGCACCCGGTTGCCTACGGCATCGGTGTCTTTTGAGACTTCAATAGTTTCGGTTTTGCGCACCTCAAGCCGCATTGAGGAATAGAATTTCAGCGCGTTGCCGCCGGTGGTGGTTTCGGGGTTGCCAAACATGACGCCTATTTTCATGCGTATCTGGTTGATAAAGATGAGAATAGTCCGGGACCTGCCAATGGTGGCGGTGAGTTTGCGCAGAGCCTGGCTCATCAGCCGGGCCTGGGCGCCCATCTGAGCATCGCCCATTTCACCTTCAATTTCGGACTGAGGTGTCAGGGCCGCCACGGAGTCCACCACGATTACATCCACCGCGCCGGAACGGACCAGGCTTTCGGTAATTTCCAGGGCCTGCTCCCCGCTGTCAGGCTGGGACACCCAAAGATCATCGATATTGACCCCCAGGTTTTTGGCATACACCGGATCAAGGGCGTGCTCGGCGTCCACAAAGGCCGCAGTCCCGCCCAGTTTTTGCGCTTCAGCGATAGCGTGCAACGCCAGCGTTGTCTTGCCCGAAGACTCAGGGCCGTAAATTTCGATAATACGCCCCCGTGGATAGCCCCCTATTCCCAGGGCCTCGTCCAGCATTATGGAACCCGAAGGTACCACCTCGATACCGGTGGCGTTAATGTGAGCGCCCAGTTTGATGAGTGATCCCGTGCCGAATTGTTTCTCAATTTGCAGACGGGCCGCTTCCAGGGCTTTTCCTTTTTCCTCGCTTGTCGCGTTCGGATTAACCCTGACTTTTTCTGATTCGTTACTCTTTGCCATAAATAAATCTCCCTCCCCTCTATATGGCGCGTAGATGCGTGGCGCTTGAGTGATTTACGAAATTATATCACTTTTTGTAAAAAAAAGCTATGGGCGCCCCCTAGTTTTCAAAACAGCTCATATAGTATGATAATAATACCGGGGGCATAAGATGAATGAATTGGTAGTTTGCGCCACCAGATCCATGAAGCGCTACGTATCCCGGGTCGTCTCACATCTGATCAAATTTCCCGGTTTCTCCGGCATGGAAGATACCATCAACGGTGTGGATCTGCTCAGTGCCGATTGTTTTGCCGATGGGGAAATGGAAGTAGTTGTCAATTCGTCCATACGCGGCAAGGACGTGATTCTTTTTACATCCAGTGCCCGGAACGAGGCGGGCATAAGCGTAGAAGAAGCCAAGGTTGAACTGTACCACGCGATAGACGCCCTTAAGCGGGCCCAGGCCGGCAGGATCATCATTTTTGAACCCTTTGTCTCCTGCTCCCGTTCCGACCGCACCACCCGCCGCAGCTCGGTTGGCCTGTGGGTTCATGTCAAAATCCTCTCCAGTCTGGGCGCCCGTCACATCGTTACCTATCAGCTCCATTCTGATAAATCAAAATCTATGGTTGATCCTACCATCTGCGTGGTAGACGACATCCCTGCCCTCACCCTTTTACAGCGCTACCTCTGCGACGTTTATATTCAAAGTATGGAAAAACTGGAACAGGAAGTCCGTTCCCAGTGGGCATTCTGCTCCGTAGATGCTGGCGGCGAAAAACTTGCCCGTGTCTTTGCCAATGCCTTTGGCGCTCCTCTGGTAATAGCCCACAAGCAGCGGGACTACTCAAAATCAAATACCATCGAATCCATAAACATACTTTCTGCGGAACCAGTGGAAGCCAAGGTCCTCTGGATAGTTGACGACATGGTCGATACCGCGGCCTCGGTGGAAAGTCTTATCCGCGCCCTGGCCCCCCTCAAACCCCGTGAAATCAACCTCATCGCCATACACGCCCTCTTCTCTCCCCCTGCCGCCAATCGTCTCAGCGCCCTATCCGAAGAAGGACTTTTAAAGCGCATCATAGTAACCGATACCGTCTGCTGCCCCTCCTCCATGTCCGGCAAAATCCCCGGCCTGGAAGTTGTCCCTTCTACGGAACTTTCCGCCCGGATCATCAGAACCATTGTTACCAATACCTCGATGAACAAGCTCCTGCGTCATTTTGACGCGGGGATTTACCTCAGGTCGCCGAATCTGTTTAATCAATGATATGAACTGATTTCAAATAAAGTGTATAGTATAACTGGAGGCGTTATGCAAATTGTATATCTTTTTCATGAGAGAAACCGTATTCGTATCCCCATGTATGATTATGATAAGGATATATTTTCCCGGCTTGTAAAAACACCTGCCTGCCGGTGGGACTCCGTGGGAAACCAGTTTCTGCTCCCCAGAGCGGATTATAGCGAACAGTTTTTTCGCCAGTTATTCCCCCATCGTCCGTATGTTGAAGTAGACCGAAACCCGGAAAAGCCAGTAATCGTTAATTTTTTTCTCCATCCTGAACAAAAAGAAGAATCGCTTTATTCAGATAAAATATCAAAACCTTTATGTGAAAAGGCGTCTACCTTTATTCAAAAGAAACAGTCTCCCACGCATCCCCCCAAAGAATTCCAAGAAAAATGGCGAATAAAACTCGAAACCGAACTTCAGTCCAGAAAATACAGCCCCAAAACCCGCGCCGCTTATATCCAGTACAACAAGGCCCTCTGCACCTGGCTTGGAAAATCCCCCGCATCCATAACCCTTGATGACATCAAGCGCTACCTCGCCCATCTGGACACGGATCTCAACTATGCGGCATCGTCAATGAACATTGCCATTAGTGCCCTCAAGTTTTTTTACCGTGAAGTCCTGGGTCGTCAAACTAAATGGGAACCCAACCGCCCCCGGCAGGACAAACGTCTCCCGGTGGTACTCTCCCGTAGTGAAATCAAAAACGCCCTCAATGTGGAGCAAAATGAAAAGCACCGCCTGCTCCTCATGATGGCATATTCTTCAGGTCTTCGGGTCAGCGAAGTAGTCGGCCTCAGAATACAGGACATTGATTTTTCCCGAAAAGTCCTTATCATAAACGCCGCCAAAGGTCGCAAAGATCGTTACACCCTTCTTGCCGCCCACCTCATAACACCGTTAAAAAATTATCTCAAAAGGAACAACACAAGCCCTTGGCTTTTCCCCGGTGCCGATCTCACCAAACATCTGAGCATACGCAGCGCTCAAGCCATCTGCACCCAAGCCTTCAAAAAATCCGATCTCCGAAAAAACGCCTCGATACACAGCCTGCGCCACAGCTTTGCCACCCATCTCCTTGAAACCGGTACCGATATCCGCTACATTCAGGAACTCCTCGGCCATACCTCTCTCCGCACCACCGAACGCTACACCCACGTCGCTCGCCGTGCCGCCCTAAAAATCACCAGCCCCCTCGACACCCTCGACCACCCCGATTAACCCCCCTCCCCTTTCGTCTATTCCCCTCCTTTTGTAATTTATACGCAATCTTATTGCGCCTATTTTCCAATTTGAGTAAAATATACGTAATTCACCTATTTATCCTCCTTGGGGATTTATATGAAAAACAGATAAAATGAGTTATGTGCAATACGGGCTAAACTGGTTGGAAAATGGCTTGAAAAAATATTTTCAATATGATACTTTAAAAACGATGAGATTATTTTATGTTTTGCCATTATTTTGTTTTATATCATGTACGCCTCAAAATAATTTTATTGCTGAATATGTAAACATAATCGGTCAAAATGTATCAGATACATATACATTTGAAAATGGAAATGAATATATAAGACTTAATACAGGTAGTAAGGAATCACCAGAAATATTCATGAAACTTATTGCGGATAATAATGCCATAGTTCAATCATGCTTCATTACTTTTTCTTTTTCAGATTCAGTTGAAGCAAGAAGGTATTATAAACAATTGTATACATATTTAAGAAAAGAAAATTGGCAGTATATTGAAAATATAAGTAAATACAAAAAGCATGGAGAAATATATTTGAAAAATGGTGTTTATTTTAGTATTTATGAGCCGGCACGTGCTATATCGGTAGAACTGTCGAATGGAATAGAAAATATTTATAAGGATAGTTTTTATGAGAAATAAATTATTGATATTAATTTGTATTTTATTGGTTTGCTCTTGCAACAATAAAAAAACAATTGAGGAAAATACTGCTCAAAATAGTTATGTACAATCATTCATTGAAATTAATAAAAACAAAACGGAAATGGTATATCCAATAGAATATTATAAAAACAAAATAATACAATTCAGGGATATGTTTGATGAACGACAATATATATCAAATATTGTTGAAGTAAAAGATTTTTTCCCCGGATTATTGAGTTTTCTTGTAAGTTGGAATGATAATCTCAAGGGTTATATTTATGAATTATATACATTTAATGGAAATCAAGAAATTGTTAAAAAATATTTGTGTGGTTATGGTCCATTTCTTAATAATTATACTGATATATTAATGGAAAAATTATCCGGTGATAAAATAGGTCATGAATTACTTTCGGTTGGAGATTTTAATAATGATGGAATTAATGAAATTCTATCGTATTCATTTTATGTAAATAGGGGATATGTATTTACAATTTTTGGCTATAATGAAATTGAAAATGATATAGTACATTTGTGTTTAGTTCCTATATTTATAAATTTTGCGAAACCATTTTCTCCGGTAGAATATACTAGAGATGGATTTAAAATTCTTGAGGTAATTGAAGAAGAACCAATAGAATTACAATGGAATAATTATATATGGGATGATTATAGTATAAAATATATATTAAAGAAATAATGGGGTACGCCCGTACTGCACATAACATACGCTATACGCTGCGCCGCAGTAGCGGCTTGGCCTACGAAAAACCCCAGTCGGGCTTCGCCCTTTGTGGGGTTTTTCTCCGGCACATTTTTGCGGTTGCTGGAAACCTTCGGTTTCCTTTATCGCAACCGCAAAAACGTCGTATAGCTTTCACGTTATGCGAAATTGCGCTAAAATGGTATAAATGTATAAAAAATCATACAAAAATGAGGCAAAATAAGGTATTGAAATAGAAAA
>BNVF01000002.1 GCA_025997895.1 Spirochaetia bacterium | reverse complement strand
CCAGTAATATAACAGTGGGCGATAATGTGTCCCTGACCGCTACAATAACGCCCGATGATGCTACCAACCAGGAAGTCAGTTGGGAAAGCAGCGACCCCGATGTAGCCACCGTAAGCGGCAGCGGCAATACTGCCACGGTAACCGGTGTCGCACTTGGTACGGCAATCATCACCGTTACCACTGCAGACGGCGGCAAAACCGCTACCTTCACCGTAACCGTGGACATGGCTGTCCCCGCAGCGCAGCGGGAAATGGTGTCTCTCTCCGGCGGCACAATCACCGGCACGGGAACGGCTGGGGTGTTTATCAGCGGGCGGGAAGTAACGCTGTCGGCGTTCAAAATTGCGAAAAATGAGACAACCTATGCGCTGTGGAAAGAAGTGTATGACTGGGCGGTATCGGAAGACCGAGCGGCGGAAAACCGGCAGTACACCATTGCCAGCGAAGGCTATGAAGGACACGAGGCGGTGGGAACCACTCCCGGCACAGGGACGACCAACGAAAGCCTTGGCTGGACAGCGGCGGAAAAAGCGAGCCGCCCGGTAACGAACATAAGCTGGCGAGACGCAATCGTGTGGTGCAATGCGTACAGCGAGATGAGCGGTCTGACCCCGGCGTATTACCTTGACGGGACAACGGACTATAGCGACGCAAGCAAGGTGCTGCGGGTATCGACGACAACCAGCGGGGTTGCAACGGATGCGGACAAGGCGGTAGTAAATCCTGCCGCGACTGGTTACCGGCTGCCGACAGAGGCGGAGTGGGAGTACGCGGCGCGCGGGGGAAACCAGAGCGACGCAACGAACTGGGGTTACACCTACGCGGGAAGCGGGGCCCTAGGCAATGTAGCATGGTATACTGTAAATAGTTATGACCAGGGCACCGGCAACAAAGACTACGGCGCTCATCCGGTGGGGATGAAGGCGGCTAACTTGGCTGGTCTGAAAGACATGAGCGGGAACGTGTGGGAATTGTGCTATGACTGGTTTGACGTCAGTATCAGCAGCGGCACGGTGACAGACCCTGCGGGTCCCAGCGTTGCCGGCACTAACCGGGTGATGCGGGGCAGCAGCTGGACTAACCCATCGTCTGTCTCCGCGGTGTCCTTCCGTTTCAGCGCCAGCCCAACGAGTTTGAGCTACGTTACGGGGTTCCGGCTGGTTCGGCGGTAGTAGTTAGTTGTTATTAGTTAGTAGTAGGGTGCGTAGTTCGGGAACATTCGGAGGCCAACAGGCTTCTTGCAGGCACCCCGTTCCCGAACGGCCCTAACTGCTAACTACCAACACCAATGTTTTCTTGATCAGATTTCGTATATGTAATATAATAATTTTATGGAAGCTGTTAGAGGCTATTGTTGGCGCGAGTTCTGTTACCGATATTTACTATGTAAATCGCAAAAGCGCTGAATAGGCACTCAATTCTATTATTGATCTGCTTGCTGTTGTTACCCCAGTAGAAACAAAGGCTGCTGATATACAGGATGCGGTAAAATTTGGATTCTCCGATTTTGAAGATGCCGTTGTTGCCGCAACAGCATCAAGGCAAAACGCTTATTACATAATTACCAGAAACACAGACGATTTTATAAACTCCCCTGTTCAGGCAATCAGCCCTGCTGATTTCTTGAAAGAGCAAGTTTGAGGAGAAAAACCATGACCGACGAAGAATACGACGTTCTCGAGGATGAGGTAACACGTAACCCGCCCAAAGTAGACCCCACCAAGGCCCGCCACCCCGTCCGAATGATAAGCGTGGATGATCTTTCCGCCGACTGGCTCCGCATCAAAGCCGCCGCCGGCCACACGACCCCGGAAGCAATCATCGGCGAACTGGTGCGGAAAGAGATAGCCGCAACGGTGTAGCGAACGCGCCATATATAGACAGACACTACTTAACCGTAATCAATTCATAACTACCGGACCCCAGCCCGATCTTTTCCGCGTGGGCTATCTGACTACGCCAGTCCGTGGTGGGGTGGATGTCGATCAGGTGATCCCCGTGGCCGGCTTCGTCCTTGTGGGTGTGTTCACGGTCGCCCCAAATGCTGGTAGGAATACCGGGGGCGGCGTTGACTGCGTCTATGCAAGCCTTGTCCAGGGCCACCGGATCAAAAGCGGCGAATATGCCGATGTCGGGGACAATGGCGGCATCACTTTCGTTGTGGCAGTCGCAGCAGGGCGAAACCTGGTTCACCACGCTGATGTGGAAATTCGGCCTGCCGTCCAGTACGGCCTTGGTGTATTCGGCGATTTTACAGTTCAGGGCCAGGTTGCTGGAGCTCCAGTTATTGCCGATGGCATCTTTGCTGCATGCGCCTATGCAACGCCCGCAGCCCACGCACTTGTTTTTATCAATTACAGCCTTGCCGCCTTCAAAACTGATGGCGCCGTGGGCGCAGAAGCGGGCGCATATCTTGCAGCCGATGCAGGCGGCCTTATTGGCCTGGGGCTTGCCATCGTTGTGCATGGCCATCTTGCCTGCCCGGCTGCCGGAACCCATGCCGATATTTTTTAATGCGCCGCCAAAGCCGGTATTCTCGTGGCCTTTAAAATGGCTCAAAGAAATCACAATATCCGCATCCATGATGGCTTTGCCTATGTGGGCTGTTTTACAGTACTCCCCGCCGTTTACAGGCACGTCAATGTCATCGGTACCCCGTATGCCGTCAGCGATAATGTTCTGACAACCGGTGGACATGGGAAAGTATCCGTTCTCGTTAGCCGCGTCCAGATGATTCAAACCCTGGTTGCGCCGGCCCACGTACAGGGTATTGCAGTCGGTCAGAAAGGGCATACCCCCTAGGGCTTTAATTCTGTCCGCTACCACTTTGGCGAAATTGGGACGCAGAAACGCCAAATTCCCCGGCTCGCCAAAGTGAATTTTAATCGCCACATATTTCTGCTTAAAGTCGATCTGTTCAATGCCCGCTTTGCCGATGAGCCGGTCCAGTTTGATCAGCAGGCTTTCGCCAACTTTTGCCCGCATATCGGTAAAATATACTTTTGATGCACTCATTTCTCACCTCGCTTGTATGATATGTTACTATATTATAAGGAACAATTTCAAGCTTTGCGGTAAACCGTCTTTATGACAGCCAGACTTCCAGGGTTTTTTTCAGCGCCTCATTAAAGAAATACCAGTCATGGCCGCCGGCCCATTCTTCGTAGGTAAAATCAAACCCGGTATTTTTCATTTCATCTTTAAAGCTGAGATTGTCTTTTCGCAGATCGTCCTCTGTGCCGCAGGTAGCGAAAATTTTCGGCTTTGGCGCGGCGGCGGGGAAATTTTTTACCAGTTCCCCAATGTCATGATCCGGCTGGTACTCCAGGCCGTCACCGTAAATGGCGATTAGATCCCGCAGAATCTCCTGCGCTTCGGGGCCGGTTTTTAGCCAGGGGCCCGGGTCTTTGCGAAGCCCGTCCAAAATAGGTTTAAGGTAGAGGCAGGCAGGGGAAATGGCTCCGCAAAAACCAAACTGTTCCGGCTTTGAGAGGGCCAGCCGCAGGGCGCCGTAACCGCCCATTGAGCAGCCCATTACCGCTGTGTCTTCCCGCCGCGCGGAAATGTTGAAAATTTTCCGGCAGACCTGGGGCAGTTCCTTGCTTACAAAATCATAATACCTGCGGCCGTATTTTTGATTGGCATAGAAGCTTCGCCCCATCTCGGGCATTACAAAAATCGCGTTGTATTCCTTGCCATAAATCGGCAGCATGGTATTATCCAGCCAGGTCCCCTGATTGCCGTGGAGCCCGTGGAGCAGGTAGACAATGCGGTAAGGAGCGGCGGCTTGTTCAGGAATTAACACCTGTACATTAGTGCTCATGCGGAGCGCTTCGGAAGAAAAATCACCGCGTAATATCATGATATTCTCCTTTCATTTTTTAGCTATTTTTGCCCAGGTATCCCGCAGCCCGATAGTTTTATTGAAGACCGGCCGGCCGCCTTCGCCATTGTCCGGGTCACGTACAAAGTAGCCAAGCCGTTCAAATTGAAAGCGATCCCCCGCCGCTACATTTGCCAGGCAGGGCTCGCCCCAGGCGCCGGAAATTACTTCCAGGGAGTTAGGGTTCAAGTTATCGGTGAACTGGCCGGGGGTTCCGTCTGGCCGGGGCTGCGCATCCATAGGACGCTCAACGCTGAACAGGTAATCGTAGATACGCGCCTCCAGCGGCGCGGCGTGGGCGGCTGAAACCCAGTGAATAGTGCCTTTTACCTTGCGGTTGTCAAAGGCGCCGCTGGCGCCAGCATTACCGCCCTTTGTTTCAGGATCGTAAGTGCAACGCACTGCGGTAATGTTACCGGCAGCGTCCTTGTCAAAGCCCGTGCAGGTAACAATGTACGCATAACGGAGCCGCACGCTGTTGCCGGGAAAGAGCCGGAAATATTTAGGCGGCGGAGTCTCCATAAAATCATCCTGTTCAATCCACAGTTCCCGGCCAAAACTAACCTTACGCTTTCCGGCGGATTCATCTTCGGGATTATTAACCGCCTCAAGTTCCTCGGTCTTGCCAGCGTCCCAATTTTCTATAATCAGTTTTACAGGCTTCAGCACCGCCATGACGCGTAACGCCCGTTTATTGAGGTCTTCCCGCAGGCAGTATTCAAGGAAGGCAATGTCCACCATGCTGTCGGTTTTTGCAATGCCGATCTGGGACACAAAACTGCGTATAGCCTCGGGCGTATACCCCCGGCGGCGCAGTCCCGCTATGGTAGGCATACGGGGATCATCCCAGCCGGAAACAAACTTGTCCTGCACCAGCTTGAGGAGCCAGCGTTTGCTCATCACGGTATGACTCAAATTGAGCCGGGCAAATTCGATCTGCCGGGAAGGGAACACTTCGGCTTCCCTGATAAACCATTCGTACAGGGGCCGGTGAATTTCGTACTCAAGAGAACAGAGGGAATGGGTGATCCCCTCCTTTGCGTCCGACAGGGGGTGTTGAAAATCGTACATGGGATAAATGCACCAGTTGTTGCCGGTACGGTAATGGGTTTCCCGGCGTATGCGGTACATTACCGGATCACGCAGCAGCAGATTGGGATGGGCCATGTCGATTTTTGCCCGCAGGGTTTTTGCGCCGTCCGGGAATTCGCCGCCCCGCATACGGGAAAAAAGGTCAAGGTTTTCTTCTACTGAACGGTCCCGGTAGGGGCTGTTCCGTCCCGGCGGCGTTACGGTAATATTATTTTTGTCAGGAACCGCCGTCCCCCGGTACTCACTCATTTCCGCATCGGAAAGATCATCAACATAGGCGTTACCCTTTTTGATAATCTTCACCGCCAGATCGTACAGGTACTCGTAATAATCGGAAGCGTAATACTCCCGGTCATCCCACTCGTAACCCATCCATTTGACATCCCGCTTGATAGCCTCAACATAGGAAATGTCTTCTTTTTCGGGATTGGTATCGTCAAAGCGCAGGTTACACTTGCCGCCAAAGCGCTCGGCCATGCTAAAGTCGATGTAGAACGCCTTGCAGTGGCCAATGTGCAGCCAGCCGTTGGGTTCCGGCGGAAAACGGGTGTGCACATAACGGAAGCGGCCCGAAACCAGATCCTCTTTGATAAATTCACTGATAAAATCCGAGCCCGTATTTTCGGCGCCATCTATTCCCATTTCGTTATTATCTGCAATAGCCATGATAAGTCCTTTAGAAATTCGTCAAATAACAAATACCGATAAACAAAATCGCCCGGAGCACTTCGCCGTCCTGGGCGCCCAAATCTTTCAGGGACGCAAGTCTGCCCCCGTACCACCAGAACAGCCCCATTTGGGCGTCAATACGAAAGGTATACTCGGTAAAATCGTCTTTTGTACTCTGTGCGCCAAAAAAAAGCCAGGCCAGTTCTTCCAGAATCGCACCGAATTCTTCCAGCGCCTGCTGAAAATTCCCCTGCTCAATCACCGCCATAAAACCCGGCACCTCATCCTGCAATTTTTCTTTGCGGGATTCATCGGCCTTTTCAACCCAGGTCTTCTGAATCAGCAAATCCAGATTGTTTTGAAAATGCTCCAAAAATACCGGTTTCCCTTCATCATTTTTATTCAATCCCAAAAGCCGTTTATACTCGGCTCCTATCCCCAGCGCCTCAGCAAAATCTGCGGCAGCCTGCAAACTCGGCCCCTGCCCCTGAGAAAACCCGCACAGGGGAAACAAACGCTCCGCAACCTTACGGTATTCGTCAGGCATGGCCAGGTTGATACATGGTGGACAACGATACATACAATTAAGATGCTAAGAAACAGGGAAATAGTCAATGTAGTCAAAGAGGGGGAGCAGAGGATGGGCTAAAGCATTGTTCCGGGCTGGCCTGCGTCTAAAAATAGGTATTCAATCCCGTTTTTGTTGTGCTATACTTTTGAATCATAAATTTCGAGCGTGTTTTTAAAGGAGCTGCCATAATGAAAACAAGGAAATTCGGTAATATTTTTGATGTGTCGGTTTTGGGATTCGGCGCAATGCGGATGCCTGTTTCCGGCGGCCATGTGGATGAAAATGAAGCTATAAAAATGATTCGGTATGCAATCGATCATTCAGTCAATTATATTGATACGGCGTATTTTTATCATAATGGGGAGAGTGAGGAAATTGTGGGCAAAGCCCTGTTGGACGGCTACCGCAGCAAAACCATGTTGGCGACAAAATTGCCGCTTATGGGGAATGTCAAATGCCGTGAAGATTTTGACCGGCTGCTTGAAGGGCAGCTTAAAAAACTGCGGACCGATCATATCGACTTTTATTTATTGCACAGTGTCAATAAAAACACCTGGAACGATGTTATATTAAAATTGAATTTACTGGATAAAATGGAAACGGCAAAAAAAGACGGTAAAATCGGGCACATCGGTTTTTCGTTCCATGATGATCATGACACATTTATTAAAATTATCGATGCGTATGACAAATGGGAATTTTGCCAGATTCAGTACAATTACATGGATACGGACAATCAAGCCGGCACAAGCGGTCTGGAGTATGCCGGTTCAAAAGGTATCCCTGTTATTGTTATGGAGCCGGTTTTGGGCGGAAAACTTGCAAATACGCCGCCAAGCGTTCAGCAAATTTTTGACCAATACCACACCAAGCGGACGGCGATTGAATGGGCGCTGAATTTTGTATGGAGCCGCAGGGAAGTGCCCATGCTTTTAAGCGGTATGAGCAGCATGGAACAGCTCAAAGAAAATTTGCGATACGCCGAAAACGCGCAGTACAACGCGCTTACAGACGAGGATATGGCGATGTTGGCCCGCGTAAAAGAAGCCTACGGAAAATTGAGACCCGTTCCCTGTACGGAGTGTAAATACTGTATGCCCTGCCCCAGCGGTGTGGACATTCCGGCCAATTTTAGTATTTATAACGATACCTTTGCATTCGGGCTGGAGGCTTCAAAAGGCGGGTATATGTGGATTCGCGGCCAGCAAGCGGATCTTTGCACAAGCTGCGGCCAATGCGAAAGCAAGTGTCCGCAGAAAATCGGAATAAGCGCTCTTATGCCGAAGGTACATGAACGGTTAACCAGTTGAGCCGGAGTATTGCTGAGTAAGATGTACCTTCGTTACACTTCCGCCGGTTATCTGATGATCTCCCCCGGCGACGACTGCCGCCAAATAGTGGACGCCATGCTCGCCACGGGCTACGATGAGGAATTTTGCGTAGCCCTGGATTTCAGCCCCGGTTTTGTGGCCCGCCTTATGGAAGCGGGTTTTCTGGTCATGTCCGCAGATATCAGCAACCCCGAAGAAAACGAGGAGCCCGCCTACGTCCTTCTCCCCAAGCTGCACCTGGTCCGCTCCGCGCTGTTTTTTGAAAATTTGCACATAAAAAAATCAATACGCCGTTTTTTAAACCGTTACGAACTGCGTCCTGACGCCGACTTTGAATTTATCCTTGACCGCTGCGTCCGGGTTCACGGCGCCGACTGGCTCACCCCACCTCTGGTAGAAAGCATCAAAAAAATCAGGGAAGCCGCCTTGCCGGATACGCCGCCTGCCGCCGGAGCACTACCCGCCGTGCACGCCTACCCCACATCCTTCGCCCTTTACCGGAATGGAATCCTGGTTGCCGGTGAATTCGGCGTAATTGCACAGAGAGTCTACACCAGCTACTCCGGTTACTATGACGAACCCAATGCCGGCACAGTTCAGCTCATCCTCGCCACCCGCTATTTACAAGCCCAGGGCTTCACCTTTTTTGATCTTGGGATGCCGCTGGAGTACAAAACCGATCTGGGCGCGGTGGATATCACGCCTGAACAATTTGTGGAATTATTTAGAAATCGAAAATGATCACGTATTCCTTCGCTTCCCAAAAATCGGATCAAAATACTTCTCGGCATTTATCCGCTTTAGTAGCAGATTAAGCGCAAAACGGTACACGAAAAAAGCGGCGGCAATGGCGGCGATAAAGATAAGCGGGAAACCCCAGACGCGGCTTTCTTCGGGCAGCAGGAGCATGATGAATTTTGCGTAGAGCAGCAGCAGGACGGCAAAGCAGAGTACGGTAATGATGATATTAAACAGGGTTGCTCCCAGAATAAATAAAAGGGTGTTTGTTTTTTTGTTCATTGCGCCGCCCCGGATTCAGTTTTTTTGGAACTAATCAAAAGAGTAATAAAAAGGAGTATACAGCAAACCACTACGCTTGAGTCGGCGATGTTGAAGGTAGGCCAGCGGTCCCAGCTTAAAAAAGCCAGAGGGCCTTTCAGATTTTGTAAACCGAAGAATTTAAAACTGATAAAATCCACCACGCCTGCGGGGCGGAAGATACGGTCGATAATGTTGCCGATGCCGCCGCCTATGATACCCGCCGCTGCCCAGCGCTGCACCAGGGTAAACTCATCGGACTTAAGATAGTACCAGAGCAGAAAACCCAGAACCAGCAGGGGCAGAACGATGAAAAGCACGGGCTTTAATATTTCTGGGATATTGCCTCCCAGGCTGAAGGCAATGGCCTTGTTCCGCACATGATAAATGTAAAGGATATCGTTATTGAACACATCCTTTATAAATGTCCCTTCTCTGGGCCAGTTTTTTACAATAAATGATTTTACCGCCTGATCCGCCAGAATGACAATGCCTGTCAGCGTTAAAGGCAGGATGCGCGCTTTTTCCAGTTTCATCTTCTACTCCGGTTACAGTTCTGATTAGAGTCCGGTGGGGACGTCAATAAATTCAGTATCAATATGCAGCTCTTCGGCGCAATGGCGCATAACGTTCCGTACTCCCCACACCTCCGTGGTATAGTGTCCGCCGGCTATCATGTTGAGTTTTCCCTCAAGGCATTCGTGGTACACCTCGTGGGATGCTTCGCCGGTAACATACAGGTCAAGGCCTTCCTCTATGGCCTGCCGTGTCTCGCCTGAAGCGCCGCCGGAAATAACCGCACAGCTTGCGTTTTCCTTTTTGCCAAAGGGATAAACCCCCAGTGGCGGCCGGTCCATAAAGCTGATTTTTTTGACCGCTTCTTCAATGGCCACCGGCTGCGCGAATGTTCCTTTATAGCCGATTTTTCTGCCGTGGTACAGGCCGAAAGGCTCGATATTCTCAAGCCCCAAAAGCTCCGCCAGGGCCGCATTGTTCCCCAGTTTGGGGTGCTGATCCAGGGGCAAATGCACCGCATACAGACAAATATTGTGATCCAGCAGAAATTTGACCCGCCGCCGGTGATTCCCCGCCACCCGCAGGGGCGAGCCCCAAAACAGCCCATGATGCACAAAGAGCATACCCGCCCCTGCCGCCGCCGCCCGCTCAAAAGTTTCAAGGCTGGCGTCTACTCCAAAGGCGATCTTGCGAATCTCCACCCCATCGTTATCAACCTGAATTCCGTTCAGGGAAATATCAGTTCCGGCAAAGCCTTCGATGTCCAGAAAGCTTTTGAAAAAAGAGTCCAATTTGGCGGTGCTCAACTCTGTGCTCACAGGAGAAGTATATACTGAAAAGCGAGGCGGGTTCTAGTATTCCCCTGTCAGGGATTTCCAGTTTAGATAACGCACGCCCGAAAATACCGGCATATCGCTGCCGTCATAGATGACCCGTTTTGTACAATTTCTTTTGGGCGATTCAAAACCCAGCAGATTTTTCATGTAGTCTTTATTGGCGGTCTGGGAAGATTTTATCTCGGTCAGTATCAGACTTTTGGCATCTTCTTCAAGCAGATCAATTTCTTTTTCTTTATTGTCAGAATCCCGCCAATAGTACAGCTTTGGGGTTCTTCCGGCGTTAAAATGGATTTTTGCAATTTCTGAAATTACTGCCGCTTCAAAAATATGACCGCGCATTTCGTGTAAATTCAGATCATCCTCATTGGTAAACCCAAGCAATGCGCACAGAAAGCCGGTATCATAAAAATACAATTTGGGCGTTTTGACATACCGGGATCCTAAATTGCGGTGATAGGAGGGCAGACGAAAAATGATGTAGCTCTCTTCAAGAATAGAAAGCCACGAATCGATGGTTCTGGCATCCGCAGATACTTCCGCTCCTATTTTTGAAAGATTTACCGGGCTGCCGGTTCTGGCCGCACAAATACCCAGAAAACGCCTGAACTTATCAAGGTCATGGACATTTATTTCCATTCTGACATCACGTTCGACATAGGTTGCGATATACCCGGAGAAAAAATCCCGGGCGTCCATCCTGGCTGAAAAAAGGCGGGGATAGGTTCCGCTGAATATCCATTTGTTAGCTGTTTTGGGAAAGCGTTTTGCCCTTGCCAGTTCGCCCAGGGAAAAGGGCAGCAGCGAGAGTATACCCACCCGCCCTGCGAGAGACTGGGAAATACTCCGCATCATCAGAAAGTTTTGAGACCCGGACAAAATGTACATACTCGGCCTGTTTTTTTCGTCCACCCTGGCCTGAATGTATGAAAACAAATCAGGGGCTCTCTGGGCCTCATCAATAATGACCCTGTCGCCAAGGGCGATTAAAAATCCCCGGGGGTCGCCAATGGCAAAATCCCGGGTATCCATTTCTTCAAGATTTACATACCGGTAGTCCCCATATACATGTTTAAGCAGGGTACTCTTTCCGCTCTGCCGCGGCCCGGTCAGGAATACCACAGGGAGTTTAGCGACCATGTCTTTTAGTTTGGCGATGATGTCTCTTTCAACATATTGCATTGTTCTAAAATTATACAATTTGGTTCCCGAAAATTCAACAATTTAAACTCCGAAAATTCGACAATTTAGTTCCCGAAAATTCGACAAAATATTACGTGCTGAGAAGCGCAGCTCACTTGAATAAAGTTATCAAAAATTCTATAATTTCATGAATTACCCCCAAAATTCAGGTTTTGGGCATTGAAACCGATCAGAAGAACTTTATATAGACAGGAGTAGATACCATGAAACGGACTTATCAACCCAGCAAAGTAAAGCGGAACCGTAAATTCGGGTTTCGCGCCCGGATGAAAACACGGGGGGGAAGGCTGGTTCTCAAGCGCCGCAGGGCCAAGGGTCGGATAAAGCTGACGGCATCGGACGAGAAAAAGCCCTATTAGCGGGGCAGCGGCCCCTGTGGAGGGGGAGAAAGGCTCTTTTCGCTTTAAGCAGGAGGAGCGATTAAAGGGAAGGAACGAGATTCGGGAAGTTTTTAGCCGTGGCAGGCGTTTTGGCTGCCGTTCCGCCGGAGGTGGGGGTGCGAAACTTTTTGTTTTGAAAAACAGTTTGTCCCATAACCGGATATGTTTTACCTTTTCCCGGGGTTTCGGGAATGCGGTGGAACGGAACCGGGCCCGGCGGCTTGGCCGGGAAGCCTACCGGCATTTGCGGCCCCGGCTTTTGGGCGCTTACGATCTGATCCTGCTGGTTTTCCCCGCACACGGGGATGCGGAAACGCCAAACGCTGGGCAGTTAGCCATCAGGACAGAACAGCTTGAATTCCTTTTTACCAAAGCCGGTTTATTGAAATGAAGAAAATAGTGCTGGGCTTACTGTGGTTTTATAAAAAAGCCGTTTCTCCCCATTTTCCGCCGGCTTGCAGGTATTATCCCAGCTGTTCGGCATATGCATTCGAGGCGATCGAAAAATACGGCTTTGTCCGGGGTTCCCTGTTGGCTATTAAACGGATACTTCGCTGTCATCCCTTTCATGTCGGCGGCTTTGATCCGGTTCCGTGAAATTTGTTTTTTTAAGGAAGTAAAATGGAAAAGAATACAGTATTGGCGGTGGTGCTCTCCATAGTAGTGCTGGTAGGTTTCTACTTTTGGCAGGGAAGCGTTAATCCCCCACAAGCGGCTGCCCCTGCAGGGCAAAGTACCACTGCGGTCAGCGAGGCTCCGCCGGTGCAGAGCGTGCCGGTTCAGGAACTGTCGGCCCCCCGGCCGGGGACATCGGTTTCACCTAACACTACAATTTCGCCTAATGCGACCTCTGGTATGGCGGATGCAATAGCCGATCCAGGACCTCAAACGGAACAGCGTGTTACCATCAATACAGAATTGTTAAGCGTGGTTCTTTCAAACGCTGGCGGCGACATGGTCTCCTGGAAACTCAAAGAGCGCAAAGAAAATTTTCTGGAAATGGTTCTTTCGGGTAACAGCGAGGCCCACGCCTTCAGTGTAGCCTTTGGCGGGCTAAACGCCCAGCCGCTTACATCGTTTTTTTATGTGAACCGTATTTCGGATTATACAGTGGAGTTTTACCGGGATTTTATCATTCCCGGAAACAGTGCAAATGCTGCAGGTAATGGCGGTGAACCCGGCCGGTTTCGGCTGACCAAGCGTTACGATTTTAAGCCCAGGGAGTATATGTTTGAGCTGACTATTACCCTGGACGGCGGCTATTCGGTGCAGGGCTTCAATTTTGGCGGCCAGTCCCTGAATGGTGGCAATATTGCCTACACCCTGGCCTTTGGTCCCCAGATTGGACCCAAGTTTGTGAAGCTCGACAACCGTTACGATTACCGCCAATATTTTACCTTTACCAACGGTAAGCGCAAACAGGTAAAACCAAGCGATACCATCAACACCCAGCCTGCCTGGGCGGCGATATCCGGCAAGTATTTCAGTTTTATTGCTATTCCCCTGCTTGCCCAGTACGAAATCAGTTTTTCCGACAAGGAGGAGCCGGGGCTTGCGGCTGCATCGCGGCTCAATATCATCCGCCCGGCGGTAAATAGTCCCAAAGTTACGGATGCGTACCGTTTTTATTTGGGGCCCAAAACCCAGGAAGCGCTTAATGTGTATAACAACGGAAACAACAGTTTCGGCGTGAGGGATATGCAGCTCATTGAGGTTGCCAATACCAGGGGCATTTTAAGTCCTCTGGAAAAGGCCCTGAAATGGCTGCTCGTTTTATTCCACGACCATGTTGTCCATAACTGGGGTGTGGCGATCATCCTGCTTACCTTGTTCGTAAAAATTATATTTTTCCCTTTGACCAAAAAAGGCTCCGAGGCAACCCTGCGTATGCAGGCATTGGCGCCGAAAATCAAAGAACTGCAGGAAAAATTCAAGGGCAATCCCCAAAAACTGAACGTCGAAATGGCGGCGTTCTACAAAGCGGAAGGATACAATCCCCTTTCGGGTTGCCTTCCCATGCTCCTTCAGCTCCCTATTTTCTTTGCCATGTACAATCTCTTTAACAATCACTTTGATCTGCGGGGTGCCGAGTTTATTCCTCACTGGATTCCGGACCTTTCCCTTCCAGAGGCAATTTGGAATTTCCCTGATGGTTTCAGGCTGCCTCTCCTTGGCTGGAATGCCCTTCGGCTTCTGCCCTTTATCTATGTGGGTTCCCAACTGTTGTACGGAAAAGTAACCCAGACCCCGGATCAGCAGGGCAACTCCCAAATGAAGATGATGTTATACGTCATGCCGCTTGTGTTTTTCTTCATCCTTTACGATGTGCCTTCGGGACTGCTGATATACTGGATTTTCTCCAACATCCTTACTATGGTGCAGCAGGTAACGATTAACAAGTACATTGCAGGCAAACGGGCAGCCCAGGTTACGGAGCCGGTAATCGCTCCCAAAAAGAAGAAAAAATGATCATTACTCAAATTAAAGGAGATCCGTCATGATATATGAATTTGAAGGCCGTACCGAAAAAGAAGCAATCGACCGTGCGGCGGAAGAACTTGGTCTTGAAAAAGACGATTTTGATGTGGAGATTTTGGAAACTCAGCGCCAGGGTTTATTCAAAAAAGGCTTTGTGCGGATTCGGGTGCATACCGATAAATCCGTTTCTCCAACCTTTGCCGGAAACGCTGCGGAAGCGGAAGAAGCCGGGAACCGGAGCGAAGGACGGCAGGAAAGAAATACAGAGCCCTCCCGTCAGGCGGTCTTTGGCGATCCTGAGGCAAAGAACGAGTTTGAACAGAAGCTCATTGATTTTGTAACTGGCCTTATTGAGCGCATGGGCTACGGCGGCAAAGTGTCGGTTTTGTTCCGGGAGGAAAGCAAGCTGGGCCTCAAAATCGATTCCGAATTTTCTTCAATTTTGATAGGGAAAAAAGGAAAAAACCTGGACGCGCTGCAGCTTTTGGCGAATATCTACGCCGGCAGGCAGGGTCGGGAGGATATGCGAATTATTCTGGACAGCGAAAATTATCGCATCCGCCGGGAGGAATCTCTGGTGCGCCTTGCCTACACCGTGGCCGACCGGGTACGTGAGAACCGCGGTTCCATTCTGCTGGAGCCGATGAACCCCTTTGACCGTCGACTTATTCACACCACCCTGAACGATATCGCCGATGTGGAAACCAAGAGCGAGGGCGAAGGTCTGTACAAGCAGGTGCGGGTGTATTACCGGGGCTTACGTTAGCTTACGCCAGGCTGCGGACACGTTGTGTCCGACTGCAGACACAAAGTGTCTGATTGCACTGTAATTCCCTGCGGACTTTGTGGTTTTATATTTGAGGTTTTATACATAGATATGAAAAACAAACAGCTCGTATTCACAATTGCGGCTCTGATTGCCTTGATGCCGGTGCCGGTTTTTTCAGCCACCCTTGAGGAGCTGATTGGCCCCACAAAGGCGGCAGAATTGCGTACTGCAGGATTCATTTCCAGGACGCAGTTGAAAAACCCCAGCCCGGGGCTACTGCCTCAGCACGCCGGACTGCGGCGACTCATTGATGAAACCAGAACCAGCCTGGGCCCCAGTCTCTGTGCGGAAACCTTGTTCCTCTATGAAAAGCCCAGACCGCAAGCCGACAGCGATGCCGTTGATACAGGCGCCAACTGGAGCGAAGCCGAGCGGGCGGGTCTCTTTAATCAGGTATTGGCCTTGAGTACGCTGACAGGTATTCAATATTACTCCGCAAGCCGCGGAGCTATGCGTATCTTTTACGAATCATCCAGAGTGATTGACAACCCGGACAGCAAACAGGTCATCCCCGACCCAATGTATGCAACGCCTCCCGTCTCGCTCACCCTGTACGCCCGGCAAAAAGACCTTACCTTTGGCGACAACATCTACCGCTACGATTACCATGCGACTTCGGACGCCTTTTTCTTTGTGCAGGAAAATCTGACCGCCCTCATCGTCGGCATTATCCCTGCGGTAGGAAGGAACAAACTCCGCACAGTACTGGCAGTCATCGACTGCGGCGATTCACTGTTGATTTACACCCTTTCTCTGGCAAAGGCTGCCTCTGTCCCCGGCATGGGGGAGCGGGTAGGCAATGCCTTTACCAACCGCGCCACGGCGGTACTCAAGTGGTTTACCGGCAGGGCTGATGGGGTGTTTCAGTAATGTTTCTCTGTATCTTATGAGATACATTGGAAATGCGGGATGTACCGTTCTGTTCCCGCTTCCTTCCTACTCATGCCCGGTAATAGTCAAATCGGTATAACGCTCATGAGCATCGGTATAGGGAAGGATATTCGTATTCAGGTTGTCGCCGTATTTGGCGGATCCCAGGGTTGAAACATAGATTGTTTTACCACCAGTTGACGCTCTATTGGGAACCCCCAACGGTGAGACCGAAGCTCCGTCGCTGCCGTAAATTCTTCCACCTGACATGGTGAAGGTTTCAGAGCTTAGATACACGCCACCACCGTAGTTGCCGGCCCCATTGTCCTCAATTGTTCCACCTAACATGGTGAAGGTCCCACCGTAGACATTCACACCACCGCCGTCGTAGGTGGCATTATTGCCGGAGATTATTCCACCGTTCATGGTGAAGGTCCCCTCATAGACATTTACCCCACCGCCGCCGTTGTCGGCGGTATTGCCGCTGATGGTTGCGCCATTGTTCATGGTGAAAACCCCGTCGGTGTCTACATACACACCGCCGCCGCCGTTGTCGGCGGTATTGCCGCTGATGGTTGCACCATTGTTCATGGTGAAAACCCCGTTGATGTCTACATACACACCGCCGCCATCGCCGCTGGTATTATTGTTATTCTGCAGTGTTACACTGGGGTTCATGGTAAGTGTTCCATTCACGGTTATCAAGGCTTCCGTAGCAGTACGACTGGCAGTACTGCCACCGTCAATGATGAGGTCCTGGACAGGTGAATTTTCTCCCAGAGTCAAGGATGCGCCGGAATCCACCGTAAAGAGACTGCCAAAGCCGCTCGCGCCCCTCGTGATAGTCTGGTCTGCGCTACCGCCGGGAACCAGGCGCACGTGCTTTCCGCTGTTTATAGTAACTACGTCAGCCGATAGTATGGTAATATCTCCCAGCAGGGTGATAGTGTCCGGTGAATCAGAACTCCCGTTGGAAGCGTTCACCGCAGCCTGGAGGGTAAGATAGTAAGTTGATCCGAGAAGAATCGCTGAGGTATTGGCCAGTTTTCCATCAGCGCCTATTGTATAGGTATTCCCGCCATTGGGAGTTACCGCAAACTTGTCATAATTCCCAACAAGACTGCCGGAAAGCAGGGTAGTGCTGCCAGGGCTATACGAGTTTGGTGTAATGGTTGCTACCGGCGCGGTTTCGGTAAGATTGTCGCCGATTTCGATGCGTCTGCTTGATGAGGTCAGGTAGACATCGTTGCTACTGTGAACAACTGCGCTGCCGCTCATGGTGAAGGGACCACCTGCATACACACCACTGCCTGTAGGAGCCGTATTACCGGTGATTGTGCCACCAGTCATGGTAAAGGTGGTACCACTACTGTATATATACACGCCGCCACCGCTGGTAGCGGTATTGCTGGAAATGGTACCCCCATTCATGATGAACTTTCCGGGTTTACCGCTGCCAGCAGCTATAAATACACCGGCGCCTTGACTATAGGTATTGCCGGAAATGGTACCCCCATTCATAGTAAAGAGTCCACCGTGGTCTGCGGTGGTCGGGCCATAGCCATCTACATACACGGCACTATGGCCGGTATTGTCGGAAATGGTACCTCCGTTCATGGTGAATATTCCATCACCGCCTATATACACGCCGCCTTTGGGGTTATTGCTAATTTTCGAGCCGAGCTTCATGGTCAGGCTTCCTTTATGGATGTGCACCAGCCTATTGGTGTTTGAGCTTATGCCTTTGAGGGTAACGTTTTCGTCCAGTGTTAATGCTCCATCAGTTATATAAAATATAAAGCCCCCGCTTGAAAGCGTAATGGTTCGCTCCGCGCCTATGCCCTTGAGTGTTATGTCAACAGTACTGTTGGTGATATTACCGCTGGTTTCAGTCGCCGGCGAAAACCCGGCGAAATTCTCATCCTGATAAACCAACAGGGTGTGGGTACCGCCCGCAGTATTGGCGTCGGCAATGCGATCCTGCAGAGTCTTAACGGTAATCGCCGCAACATCACTGGTAGTCGTGGCGGTTTTTTGCCCGCCGTCGCCATTGTCGGAAATGGTGTTCGTAATCACGCAATAATAGTACACAGCTCCCGCCGAATTCGTGGGCGGGGTAAAGCTGGAACTGTCTGTGCCGATTGCAGTACCACCGGTGGTAGTGTCCGATCCGTTACTGTACCATTGGTACGAGAGGGTGCCTCCGTCGGTGACACTTGCCGTTACGCTCAGCGATGCTATCTGCCCCAAGGCATAGGTTGCCCCCTGCGGCTGAACACTAATGGCGGGTGGTAGAGCATTTTCCAGGTTGTTTACTTCAATCTTCGCAACAGCACTGGTAGTAGCGGCAGTTTTTTGCCCGCCGTCGCCATTGTCGGAAATGGTGTTCGTAATCACGCAATAGTAGTACACAGTTCCCGCCGAATTTGTGGGCGAGGTAAAGCTGGAACTGTCTGTGCCGATTGCAGTACCACCGGTGGTAGTGTCCGATCCGTTACTGTACCATTGGTACGAGAGGGTGCCTCCGTCGGTGACACTTGCCGTTACGCTCAGCGATGCTGTCTGCCCCAAGGCATAGGTTGCCCCCTGCGGCTGAACACTAATGGCGGGGGGTAGAGCATTTTCCAGGTTGTTTACTTCAATCTTCGCAACAGCACTGGTAGTAGTGGCGGTTTTTTGCCCGCCGTCCCCGTTATCGGAAATGGTACTGGTTACTACACAATAGTAATAGATGGTTCCCTCTTCATTCGTGGGCGGGGTAAAGCTGGGGCTGTCTGTGCCGACTGTAGTACCGCCGATGGTAGTGTTCAATCCGTTACTGTACCACTGGTAGTGCAGGGTATCGCCGCCGCCAATGGCCGTGATGGTAAGGGAGGTTGCCGTGGCGTTTTGACTATAGGTTGCCCCTGTTAAGTTTCCGGTGATGATTATGGGGGTGATATTCACAAGATTGGAGACGATAATTTTCGCTGTCTCGCTGGTAACGGTGTGGGCGGGATCAATGCGGCTTACTTCCACATAATACCAGATTGTGCTTGGGCTGCCGGTAGGTGGCGTAAAGCTATTGGTGATTGCGCCGCTAATGGGGGTTCCGCCGCTGTTGCTGTTGGCGCCGTTTTCGTACCACTGATAGGACAGTACCGCATCATCCAGGACAATGGCCGTTACCGTAAGGGGCTCGGCACTGTCGCCAAGACCATAGTCTGCCCCCGTCGGCTGGATACTGATGACCGGTTTCACAAAGTCAGGTTCCACAGTCATCGGAACAAGTACCGAGTTATATTTTCCGGCAACAACGACGACGTCTGCTTCACCGTGGCCGGCGAAATGTTCGTTGTACTTGGCATCAATGCTGATATGCCAGCTCCCGGGGTTCAGGCTGATGGTAGCAGTGCTGCCCCCTCTACCTTCCTCCCGCTTGACCTCTCCCTTGGGGTCGGTACAGGTAATGGTATAGCTCATGGCGTTAATTACCGGGTCGGACAAGGCCGCCCGGACTGCCGTATTATGAGCAGGGGAACCCGGCAGAGTTATTATTACCCCCCCCCCTCCGTGAAGCTCGGCAAAACTCACCGGATCATTACATCCGACCAGGGTCAAAAGAACCGCGCCGATTATCGTTATGGTCAATATTTTCTGTATTTTATTCATTGGTACACCTCATTTATTCTTGGCATAACTTTACTATAACCCGGTTTTCCCAAAAAAACCATATATTTACCTGATTTTCTTAAAAAATTACCATCTACCGTGCTTGTAGCTGACCGCGCGCTGCTCAGGCTAAAGCCTTCGCGCTCTTTCTGCATACTGCGGGTTTTTCTTGCGCTACGTCGTGCCGCATTGCTTACCTACACGGCTGCGCCGTGCTTGTAGCTGACCGGAATCGGGTACTCGCCGGTGAAGCAGCCCAGGCAGAAGCCTGCGTCCTTGTCATCGGACTGAACTGCGGGCAATTCCAGGGACTCCAGTAGCCCCTTAACCGTGATAAATGCCAGGCTGTCGGCACCCAGGGATTTGCAGAGTTCGTCGGCGTTACTGGCGTTGCTGATCAGGTCTTTGCGGTGGGGGGTGTCGATGCCGAAATAGCAGGGGAAGCGTACCGGCGGGGAGCAAACTCGGATGTGCACCTCTTTGGCGCCGGCCTCTTTAAGCAGCGAAACCAGGCGACGGCTGGTGGTGCCCCGGACTATGGAGTCGTCGATAAGTACCACCCGCTTGCCGCTGACTTCGCTGCGAATCACAAAATGTTTAAGCGAAACCGCCTTTTCCCGGGCCGCTTGTCCGGGAGCGATAAAGGTGCGGCCTATGTATTTGTTTTTTACAATGCCCATGCCAAAGGGCGTACCGGTTGCCCTGCCGTAGCCGATGGCTGCGGGTATGCCCGAATCGGGAACACCGATAACCAGGTCAGCAGCCACTGCAGACTCCATGCCGAGTATCTCCCCGGCGCGTATTCGGGAACCATACACGTCGATCCCGTCAATGACGCTGTCCGGCCGGGCAAAGTACACGTACTCAAAGGCGCAGATTGCCCGCCGGGTTTTTTCGCTGAAACTGAACGAGAGCACCTGGTCCCGGCTGATGATCACCACTTCGCCTGGTTCAATATCACGGATGAACGTGCCGCCAGCTGCCTCAATGGCGCAGGACTCGCTGGACAGTATCCAGCCGCTGCTCTTGCCAAGCCCCGGCCCGCCAAGCTGCCCTGGGCAGTCAAGCTGCCCCAGGCACAGGGGTCGTATGCCGTTGGGATCCCGTGCTCCCACCAGGGCGTCATCGGTAAGAACCACCAGCGCATAAGAACCCTTGATAAACTGAATCGTATCGGTAAGAGCCTTTTCCAGCCCCTTTTTGTAATTTTTGGCAATAAGGTTGACAATTACTTCACTATCGCTGGAGGAGATAAAGCCTATACCCGCGTCCTCCAGTAATTCCCGCACCACATCGGCATTGGTAAGCGTCCCGTTATGCGCAACAGCGATTGACCCAAGTTTGAAGCGGCTCACAAAGGGCTGGGCGTTTACCAGGCTGCTTGAACCAAATGTGGAGTAACGCACATGCCCCACCGCGACGGAACCGTTAATCCGCGACAGAACATCGGGGTTGAAAGTATCGCTCACCAACCCCATTCCCTTTTGCATTTCGATAACTTTATCTTTAACGGCAGCTATACCTGCGCTTTCCTGCCCCCGGTGCTGCAGCGAAAACAAGCCATAGTAAACCAGAGGCGCCGCCTCCTGTTCAGGATCATTGCAGAACACCCCAAAGACTCCACATTCTTCGTGTAATTTATCATCCTGATAAATTACACGTTGCAATTTGTCATCTTCAACTATGCTCATTAACCGTTGATCCTGTTCAGTATCTCAACATACGCTTCTTTCACATTCCCCAAGTCCCGGCGGAAGCGGTCTTTGTCGAGTTTTTCGTTGGTTTTGGCGTCCCAGAATCGGCAGGTGTCAGGTGAAATTTCGTCAGCTAACACCAGTACGTTGTTGTCTGCAGTGCGGCCAAATTCAAGTTTGAAGTCGATGAGTTTTATGCCCCGCTGCAGAAAAAATGTGCTCAACACCTCATTCACTTTAAAGGTAATTTTCTTAATCGCTTCGATTTCCTCAAAAGTAGAAGCGCCGATAGCTACGGCATGATAATCGTTGATAAGGGGGTCGCCCAGGCTGTCGTCTTTGTAGGACAGTTCAAAGACCGTAGTTTTAAGTTCCAAACCTTCGGCAAGGCCAAGCCGTTTTGCCATAGAGCCGGCGGCGATATTGCGGACTATCACTTCCAGGGGAACGATTTTTACTTTTTTGCAGATCATGTCCCGGTCGTTAAGCCGGGTGACAAAATGGGTAGGTACACCGGATTTTTCCAACAGCTCAAAAAGACCGGAGGCGATACGGTTGTTCAGAATCCCCTTGTCTTCGATCTGGCCTTTTTTTTCACCGTTAAAAGCGGTGGCGTCGTCTTTGTAATGGATGATCACCAGATTGCTGTGATCGGTGGCAAAAACTTTCTTTGCCTTTCCTTCGTACAGTTCTGTTCCCCTGTTTACTTTCGTGGGGTCAACATTATTCGTTCCACTCATAATTCCACTCTCCCGTTGTTTTTTGCAAGATCGTCTTTCATTTTCTTTCGATAATCTAAAAGTTTTTGTTTTAACTCAGGATATTTCAACGCAAGCATTTCGCAGGCAAGGTACGCGGCATTGGCGGCATTGTCCACGCCCACGGTTGCCACCGGAATAGGCTTGGGCATTTGCACAATGGCAAGCAGGGCGTCCAGTCCGCCCAAGCCCCCGGAGCTGATCGGCACGCCGATAACCGGGACCAGGGTTTGGCTGGCGATAACTCCGGGCAAATGGGCCGCAAGCCCCGCACCGGCAATGATGACTTCCACGCCATCGGCTTCCAGGCCGCGTATAGTTTCGCCCAGCAGTTCCGGTGCACGGTGAGCGGAGAGCGTATGGGCTGTATAGGATACGCCGAATTCCTTAAAGACATCGGCAGCTTTTTTCATTATGGGTAAATCCGACTGCGAACCGAAAATGATGGCTGTTTGTATGCCCACGGTTTCCCCCTGTTGTGGACTTCTGCAGTCCATGTCAGGTTATCATACGGGCGGAAGAGAGAGCAAGGGGGGCCGGACAGGCGGATTCTGTCGCAGCCTTTGAATATGCCGCGACTCTGCCGGAAAAAGATATCAAAATAATGATCGAATTGAAATAGCTGTTTACCGGGCGCCAGGTATCCCGCTCTCGCAGGGGACATTTACCTGACACTTACCGCATCCGTAGCGGGGCTTGTGTTTTTCCATCGTGCGATCAATAAAAGCGGAACACAGGGGATGGTTCTTTCCCTTTTCCATGGAAATAGCCCCGGCAGGACAGTTGCTGGCACAGGCGCCGCAGCGGATACAGTATTCGTCAAATTTGGTATATGGCCGCGCTCCGGGTTCAAACGGCGCACTGGTGATCAGGCTGATAAAGCGGCCGGCGATTCCCTTTGCGGTGATAAGCCCTTTGGAAAGGCTAAACGTTCCAAGGCCGCAAACATAGGCGGCGTGCCGTTCGGACCAGTTGCTGGTGTAATAATCCTGCCGGCTTTTATCCTGCACCAGCGGATTTTTGGATGAAAACCGGGAATCAGACGCCGGCACCAAAACCGCAAAGCCGTCCTTTTTTAACAGCTCCGTCGCATACAGGCTGATGTTCCCCTGGAATTGCTGTCCTTCAATCCGGCCGTGGAGCCATTCAGATGCAGGCCAGCTCATATCAGCTTGATTCGCCTTTTTTATCTGTTGGGTAAAGGGAAAAAAGATCGATAGCACGGTCTGTGCCTCAGGGAGCCATTCCAGAGGCAGCAAAAAATGAGCGCCGATAATTCCCGGCTTTTTGTATTCGCTGAAAAGGGGATCGTCTGCGGCAGCATAGCCAAAAAGAGGCTCCTCAAAAATCCGCATGCCCGCAAGTTCCGGCCTCAGGGCGATTTCCCGCGCCACAAAATTTCCCGGAGCGCTGTTTACAAATTCGCGGATTGTATTTTCAAAATAGATTTTTTCCATGATAACCTCCTGGCTTTTCCACAAAACCAGTATAACAACTTTAAGCGGGTTTGATCACCAACAGATGCCGCTCCTCGTTAAGCAGGGGAACCGGGCAGGGGATCGCCTCCCAGCCGCCGCAGATTTTTTCCAGAGACGCCATTTCTTCTTCGATTTTTTCGCGCCGGCCCTTGTAAGCCGCCAGCGTCCCACCCTCAGCGCAGAGCCGGAACAGCTTTTTAAAAAGCTTCGGTTCCAGCGGCCTGAAAGCCCGGTAAGTAACAAGCTGAAACCTGCCCTGCCCTGCCCGAAACTTTTCCATCTCGCTTTCTTCCACGGAGATATTGCCCAAACCCAGCACTGCCTGGGTGTTACGCAAAAAATTTGCCCTGCGTCCCATGCGTTCAATCAGGGTGAACTTGCAATGCGGCAGGGCTATGGCCAGGGGAATACCGGGCAAGCCGGCGCCTGAGCCTACATCGGCGATTTGCAGCGGACTTGCGCCGATGGCTGCCTGCTGCAGCGCATTGCCGACAGTCGGCGTACAGGCATTAGCAGCTAACAAACGACAAATAATCCCAAGCGGCGCCAGGGAATCGAGTATGTGTCTGATAACGAGTTCCTGCCGGTCATTGGTTCCCACCAGGCCGTAGGCGGGGTTAAAACGTTCAATTTCCGCAATGTATTTGGAGAGGAGGTCTAAAACAGCCTGCCGGCGGCCGCCGCCGATAAGTTCCGCTATTGCTGAATCCCGTTCTATAAGTTGTGAAAGCCCTGTTTCCAGAACGGATTCCATAGGTACTGTCAGTCCTTCTTTCCCATCTTTTTAAACGCCTCGGCAAAAGGATTATACATGGTACCGTCATCATCCTCACCACGCCGGGGCGGGCGCTGCGGAGCGGCTGACCGCTGCTCCGGCTTTCTGCCAGGCGCAGCCTTTACAACAACGGGTCGATGCCCCGCAATGGCACCAGGCTTTACATTCGCCGGCTTACCCGCCGCCGCTTGCTCACCGGATTTTGCCGTCTTCGTTGACGCAGCCGCTGTCATCGGCGCAGCCGCTGTCATCGGCGCAGCCGCTGTTTGCGGCTTTTCCGCCCTGTGCTCGCTCTTCCGCGAAAGCCCAATGCGCCGCCGGTCCCGATCCAGGCTGATGATCCTGAATTCCAGCACATCCCCCACCTTTACCGCTTCCAGCGGGTCTTTGACAAAGTGGTCGCTCATTTCGGAAATATGCACCAGGGCGCTTTCCTTGATCCCCAGGTCTACAAATGCGCCAAAGTCTACCACATTTTTTATTTTACCGGTGATCATCATGCCTTCGTGGAGGTCATCAAAACTGATCACCCCTTTGCGCATAATGGGCTTGGGGTAGCCGTCGCGGGGATCGCGGTTGGGTTTTTTCAGTTCATCGGCGATGTCGCGGATGGTGGTTTCGCCCACGCCGTGTTTTTCTTTCAGTGCGGTTATCGTTGCGTGGTTAATGCCGCTGCTCGCGCCTCCGCAGGAGGCGATGTCTCCTGTGGCGGTGGTTGTGAGGGCATCGCGGATTTCCCTGGCAACGGTGTAGTTTTCCGGGTGGACCCAGGTATTGTCCAGGGGTTCGGCGCTTTCGGGGATTTTAAGAAAGCCTGCGCATTGTTCAAAACTTTTGGGGCCCATGCCCGGAACTGAACCGAGTTCCGCCCTGCTGGTGATGCGCCCCTTTTCATCCCGGTACTTGACGATTTTCCGTGCCAGGGAGCTGTTGATCCCTGACACGTATTTCAGCAGGGAAGCGCTGGCGGTGTTGAGGTTTACCCCCACGTTATTCACTACCGAGGAAACTACCTCATCAAGAGTATCCGAAAGTTTTTTCTGATTCACATCGTGCTGATACAGGCCCACCCCAATGGACTTGGGATCGATTTTCACCAATTCAGCTAACGGGTCCTGCAAACGGCGGCCTATGGAAATGGCGCCCCTGATAGTAAGATCCAGTTCGGGGAATTCCTCGCGGGCAATATCGCTGGCGGAATATACCGAAGCGCCATCTTCATCTACCACGGTGTAGAGCACTTCCAGGCCGTTATCTGCAATCATATCGGTGATGATTTCCTGCACCTCACGGCTGCCCGTACCGTTGCCCACGGCGATAAGCTGCACATCGTAGAGTCTGATTCCCTCAAGAATAAGGCGTTTGGCTTCTTCAACTTTGTGGTTGTAGATGACGACATTCCCCAGGTACTTACCGGTATCGTCCAAAAAGGCGCATTTGGTTCCGGTGCGTATGCCGGGATCAACACCCAGCACACGGGTTCCCTTGATGGGCTGCTGCAAAAGCAGGTTCTTTAAATTTTCACTGAACACGCCAATGCCGTGATCATCTGCGGCGTCGCTCTGGTCGCCCCGGATTTCCCTAATCAGCGCCGGTGAAAGCAACCGCTTAAGGCCGTCTTCGATGGCGGTTTTGTGGTAATCGTTATGCAAAATGTAGTTCCGCTGGAGCATTTCAGCGGCGGTGTTTTCATCAATATCAATCGTAACATCCAGAACCTCCTCCCGCTCGCCCCGGTTAATGGCGAGAATACGGTGGGGCTTGATCTGCGAAAGGGCTTCCTTGTAATCCCAGTACATCTGATAGACACTGGTCTTCTGCGCTTCCTCGTCGCCTTTGCCGCTCTTGCCGGAGCCCTTCACCATGATCCTGCCGTCTTTAATATAAAAAGATTTAATCAGGGCGCGGTTCTCCGGTTCCTGGGAAATCGCCTCGGCGATAATATCCATAGCGCCCTGCAGGGCGTCTTCCACCGTGGCGACTGTCAGTTCGGGATGTTCGACGTTTTCGGAACCGGTGGGCGTAACAAATTCTGCGGCCTTTGCCAGCAAGGGAACGGCCTCCAGTTCCCGCATGGCTTCCGCCAAAGGCTCAAGCCCTTTCTCTGCGGCAATCATGCCCCTGGTTTTCTTTTTGCGCTTGTACGGCGCATATATGTCCTCAAGCTCCGCCAGAGTCACCGCCTTGCAGATATTGCCATACAGGGCTTCGGTCAATTTACCCTGCTCAAAAATCAGACGGATAATTTCGATACGCCGGGTTTCAAGATTCTTTCCGCCGGCAAATTTGTGTTCGATGTCCCGAATCTGCACCTCGTCAAGGCTGCCGGTTTTTTCTTTCCGGTAACGGGCAATAAAGGGAACTGTACAGCCCTCGGCCAAAAGCCCGGTTACCGCCGACACCTGTGTTTCGCGTATCGCAAGGGATTCCGCAATGCCCTGCACCAGCCGAACTTCGTCGACCGCCAGGGCGTCAATGTTTTCCTGAGTTAGAACCATAGGGGTAGTATAGCAAATTGCGAATATGAAGGCACAGGGGGATGTAAAGATGGTACTAATCCATCAAATAAAATGCACCACCTTCTTCTCTTCAAGGAAGCCGCTGGCTTTGGCCACTGTGTAGGAACCCAGGGCGCTGAGCATCACATCAAGGAAAGTGCCCACCGCAATCAGGTAAAAGGCCAGGGGTTTGAGGATGAGGTAGCTTGAACGGTATTCCCCACCCCCGTAGCCCAGGCAGAGCGCCGCCAGGGCGGTATAGGCGCCGTCGCCGGGGTGACGCGCTAAAAGAAAGGAAATGAGAAAAGCCCGCAAGCCGATGGATATTACATCCAGAGTCGGAATCCGCAGATACGAATACGATTTGATAATCACGATAAACGCCGCCGCCGCGACCATAGCGCTGCCTCCCCGGCAGAAAGTGGTAAAGAGGGTCAGGCTTATCGCATTGGAACGCCGCCTTGCGCCGAAGTTTTCTTTGGTGTGCCGAAGCAGCACCGGAAAAGAAAAATTAATATCGCCGGAAAAGAAGGCCGCCACCGCTGGCCCCAGGCAGCCGTACAACACACTCCAGGGATTCACCTTGGGACGTAAAATGTAGAGAAACAGCGGCAGAATACCAAAACCCAACACCAGGCTGAACACCCCCAGCATAACAATAAGGCTGCCAAAGACCTCCGCCCGCAGCACGCTATGGAAACGAATAGCCCAATAGGCGGACAGCACAATCATGATAAATCCAAGTATCTCCGAAAAGAACGATGCAATATGATAAAATATGCGGGAAAGCGAATCCACCAGAGAGATCACCGGTTTGGTATAATTCCGGTCATAGTTCAGCCCCATACCCAGGAAAAACGCAAACACGCAAACAGGAAACAGGTAAACCCCATCACCGGCCAAAACGCTGAGCATATTGGAAGGAAACAGATCGGTGATATTCTCTGCTGCTCTGAGATTTATAACATCAAGTTGTTCCACCCGCTCAACAGGTATGCGTCCTGGCGAAAAAATCAGCGTTACCAAAATTCCTGAAACAATAACAAAAAGCGACGAGCCGATTATCAACAGAACATTTTTTCCTGCCTGGCTCCAAAATTGGCCGTCCTGCCGAAGCTCATAAACGGCAACGGTGAGCGAAAAAACCAGCACCGGAATAACCGCGTAACGCCCTATGCCCAGCGCCAGCTTCTCCAGCCAGAGCAGCGCCGCCAGCACCTGCTGATTTTCAGCAGGCAGGAGAAACCCAATGACAATGCCAAGAATAGAGCCGGCCAGGAGCTTTATCCATATTTTCATTTTATTAGCATAGCGGATTTAAGCGGCAAGGAGCAAGTAGCTGCCCAAAAGCGTCTCTGCCAAGGTACGATCCCCTGATACTTAACAAAATGGTTTTACGGTAAAAACTTCGCCATCCCCCAGGTCTCTACATACACATCGGCGTCAATGCTGCGCCTTACAGGGATGCGCAGCGGCGGGACAGCATCAGCCTGTTCCAGCAGCATGACGGCAAAGTTGCAGATAACGCTGATGGTGTCTTCCACGGGGTTGGTACTTTTTCTCGCGTCCTGTTTCAGCCCCGGAAAAAAAAACGAATAGACCGGGTGACTCAGAGGATATGCGTAATAGTCCAGTGGGCCCGCGCCTTCAATGACGGCAGCAGCCGCTGGCGCCAGCGCGGTATTTGTCCGGCCGGAACGGCGCAGAGTTTCCAAAAGGGCGCGGTAGGGGTTTTCTTCCGTGTTGCCGCCGACCTTGCCGGAGACACCGCCAACGGGAGCCAATGCCCGGTCGGAAACCAGGCAGAGCAGAGGGATACCGGGCCGGGGGAGCGGCTCAAGGCCGGTAATTCGCCGCGTTTTGAGGCCGGCGAACCAGTTCTCTGCTCCTGTTCTGAAACGCTTATGCCAGGGGGCGCCTGCCGAAACCACGGACAGTACCGGAGGGTCAGAGCGAAAAACAGACCAGAGCCTGCTTTCCACGGCTGCAATTCCCTTCACATTGGCATTGCGCACGCTAAAACCGGCGCTGCCCGCAAGCATGATCAGGGCTGAACCCCCGGCGCCGTATCCAACCAGAAAAAGGGGCGTTTCGCCGGGGTTCCCCTGCCGGGCGCTGCCCTGCGAAGCATTGCCGGTGGCGGCACTATCCGCCAGGGCAAGGATACGGGGCAGCAGAAACTCAATGTCGCTCAAACGCTCCGCTTCCAGTATCTTTCCCTGGTCATTGGCCTTTTTGAGCTTTGTCCCTGCCCGGAAAGCCCGCCAATAATTACGCATTTTAACCGGGGAAACCAGGCGCTGTCTGCCGTTCTCGTCAATAGCAGGAAAATCAAAGCCGGGACGAGAATAAGTTATCACTACAAAACCCCGGTCCCGCAGGCCCGCGCAAATCAGGTCTACCGCCGGAATCGAGCCTGCTTCGGGCGGAATCAGAAACAAAACGGGCTGAATGCCGCCATTTACCGCGTCATCGCTGTTTACAGCATCATCAGCATAAATCCGCAGGATATAGTCCCTGTTGCGGGCCTCATCCCGAATTTTGCGAATTTCTACACCGGCAGCCAGACCCGGGGGGATTTTAGGAGAAAAAGCGAACATCACCAGCAGGGCGCCGCCCAGCAGCACAAGGGCCGGCAAGGCAAAAACCGGCCCCCGGTCGCGGAAATCCTCATTTGGGACAGAGACGGCGCTGGAAATAAGGGAAGGAATATTTACTATATTAAGAACAAGCTCAAAAAAAAGCAGAGGTATACATTCAGAACGAAAACCGTAAGCAGGGAAAATCCCGATGGTAATGGCCAGGCTAAGCAGGGGCAGCCAAACCAGCCCTTCTACAGGCCAAAGTCCCTTACAAAAGGGACGTATCAGATATAAAACGAGAAAAACAGCAATAATGAGTTCAGGTACCCAAATTTCCCTCATTTCGTTCACTATATGTTATTGATCAAGCTATGAATAGTCTATATAATTCAAGATAATTATAAATTCTGCCGATTTATTTAAAAGAGAATTATTTAACTAAGTTTGTATAGGAAGGTTCTTAAATATGGCCTCCGCGCAGGAGCTGGTTGTAGACGAATCAAAGGTCAAAAAGGCTGTCCAATCGGGGATACCTTTAACTATAACGACCTTTACACTGCCTCATGAAATCGAAATGTATATTGAGCAGGTTGTCACTGTTTTCCTCAAGCAAGTTGATCAGGAAAAACTCAAAGATTATATTGTTTACTGTGTACAGGAACTGTCGGTAAACGCCAAAAAAGCCAATACAAAGCGGGTATATTTTTCCGAGCGGGGCCTGGACCTGAGCAGTCCCAATGATTATAAGGAAGGGATGGCGTCATTCAAGGAAAATACCCTCGGTAATATCGCCCATTACCTCCAACTCCAGAAAGAAAAAGGCCTGTATATCAAACTGATAATGCAGATCAAGAAAAATACTATTCATATTGAAGTTCGCAACAATGTTGCGGTTACCAAAACCGAGTTGATCCGCATTCATGACAAGCTGGCGCGTTCCCGGCAGTACAACAACCTTGAAGACGCCCTTTCCCAGGTGCTGGACGATTCCGAAGGCGCCGGCCTGGGCCTGGTCATCCTGGTGCTGATGCTGAAAAAAATGGGCCTTGATGAGGACTGCTTTGATATACTTAGTACCGACAAAGAAACCATCGCCCGGATTTTAATTCCTCTGGATAAAACCAGAGTGGAAAGCCTGTCGGTACTTTCCGAGACCATCGTCAACAACGTGAATTCCCTTCCCCAGTTCCCGGAAAATATTCTGCTGGTTCAAAAACTCATCGCGGATCCCAAATCGGATATGTCCGTTATCGCCCGGCAAATTTCCATGGACCCGGCGCTCACTGCGGATTTATTAAAAATTGTCAATTCAGCCCAATATATGCTCGCCAAAAAAGTTGATAATATCTCCGAAGCGGTCAAGATGGTTGGCATCAGGGGCATCAAGAATCTGCTCTATTCATACGGAACCCAGAAAGTGTTAGGTGACGAAACGGCGGATAAAAAAGAACTCTGGGAACATTCTTATAAAACCGCATTCTACGCCTATAACCTTATCAAAAATTTCAAAAAAGACAATAATTTATTGGACGATGTCTATGTGGGGGGCATACTCCACGATATGGGGAAGATCATCTTCTCAAACGTCCACCCGGAACTGTTGACCAAGATCAAAGAATTCTGCATCGAAAAAAACCTTCCCGCTTCCACCCTGGAAGACCTTTCCGCAGGCATGAACCACGCGGAAATCGGCGCCCACATCGCGGAAAAATGGAATTTCCCCGAAGGGCTGGTGCAGACCATACGCTTCCACCACGACCCCAGTTCCGCGCCGCCAGAGCACAAAGACCTGGTTGAAACGGTCTACCTTGCCAATATGTTCTGCGAATACGAGAACGGTAATATCACCTTTGATCAGTTTGATCCGGTGCCGCTGGAAAATTTTGGCATTAATTCCAAAAAACAGATCGATACCCTACTGGAACGTTTTTCCTCAGGTTTCAAAAAAGAAAATCAGCGGTAAGTCCCAACACCAGTAAACGTTTAAAATGGCATATTCTCTGTCTCAAATAAGCGCTGTTGAATTCCCCTAATTTGTGTTATAATTTTCTTATGGCCTTTGGCAATTTTACAGTGGATGCGGGAAAAGCCATTCCTATGGGAGCTGCGGTTACCGAGGAAGGCGTTAATTTCGCTATCTTTTCCCGTCATGCCAAGTCGGTAACGCTTATTCTGTTTGAGTCCGCCGCTCCGGATAGTCTCCGGGTGGAAATTCCGCTGACCAAAAAAACCGGGGATATATGGCATTGTCTTATCTGCGGACTCAGGGCAGGGCCCTGTTACCTGTACCGGGTGGATGGGCCCTATGCGCCTGAGCGGGGTTTCCGCTTTAATCCCCACAAAACCCTGATAGACCCCTACGCCAAAGGATTGACCGATTTAAGCAATTGGGATTTCTCAAAATGCGTAGGCTTTGATCCAAAACAGCCGGGCAAAGATCTTTCCTATTCCTATGCCGATGATATTGCTTTTCAATCCCGCTGCATCATTATTGATGATGATGATTTTGACTGGCAGGGCGACGCTCCCCTCAACTATCCCCTGCGTTTCAGCGTGATCTACGAGACCCACGTGAAGGGTCTTACTGCCCATCCCAATTCGGGAGTGCAGCATCCGGGAACCTACCGGGGCGTTATCGAGAAAATTCCGTTCTTCAAGGATCTGGGCGTTACCAGCCTTGAGTTTCTTCCCATTCAGGAATTCAACGAGAAAGAATACCCCCGGGTGAATCCCCGGACAGGCGATATCCTCACCAATTATTGGGGTTATTCCACAGTGGCCTTTTTCGCACCCAAGGGCTCTTACGCCGCAGACCGCAGCACCGGCGGGCAGGTGCGGGAATTCAAGGAGATGGTTCGGGAGCTGCACAAGGCGGGTATCGAGGTGATTCTGGACATTGTGTTCAACCATACCGCCGAAGGCAATGAGCAGGGGCCCACCTTTTCTTTCCGGGGTCTGGACAATCCCATCTATTACATACTGAACGAAAACAAACGCTATTATCAAAACTATTCCGGCTGCGGCAATACGGTGAACTGTAATCACCCGGTGGTGCGTTCCTTTATCCTGGACTGCCTGCGCTACTGGGTCGTGGAAATGCACGTTGATGGCTTCCGTTTTGATCTGGGTTCCATTCTGGGACGGGATCAGCATGGTCACTTAATGGAGAATCCCCCCACTCTGGAGCGTATTGCTGAAGACCCGGTTTTGAGCGCCACCAAGATCATTGCCGAAGCATGGGATGCCGGCGGCGCATACCAGGTGGGCTGGTTCCCCGGCGGCCGCTGGGCTGAATGGAACGACCGCTATCGGGATGATATACGCAAATACTGGCGGGGAGACCCCAAGGAAACCCGGCACCTTGCCACCCGGCTTTCGGGCAGCTCCGATCTGTATCTGCGGGACGGACGCAAACCCTTCCACTCGATCAATTTTATCACCAGCCATGACGGCTTCACGCTGAGGGATCTGGTTTCGTATAACGGTAAACACAACGAGGACAACGGCGAAGAAAACCGGGACGGCGGCGACAACAATAACAGTTACAATTACGGCGTTGAAGGTTCCTCTATCGATTCCATTCTGGAAGTTACCCGTGAACAGCAGCTCAAAAATTTCATCGCCACCCTGATGATTTCTTTGGGAACGCCCATGCTCCTTGGGGGCGATGAATTTGGCCGTACCCAGCGGGGCAACAACAACGCCTACTGTCAGGACAATAAAATCTCCTGGTACGACTGGTCATTTCTGGAAAAAAACAAAAATCTGTATCATTTTGCCAAAGAGATGATCGCCTTCCGGCGGCGGCACCCCGGTTTTATGCGTCCCGAATTTTTCACCGGCAGAGAAGGCAGCTATAACGCTATTCCCGACATAAGCTGGTTTGACGAAAAGGGCATAACCCCCGATTGGGAAAAGATTAGCTATTCCCTTGCCCTGCGCATAGACGGCAGTAAGGCTGAAACCCTTGCCGATCAGGATGACAACGATTTCTTCATCATGTTCAACGCCAGCCTGGATCAAACCGTCTTCACCCTTGCGGGTGCGCCGCACAAACGGTCATGGTTCAGGGTAGTGGACACCAGCCTGAACTCCCCGGAAGACATACTTCCCCCTGGCAGTGAAAAACCTCTGGCTTCGCAGCTCAAATACACCGTAAAGGCCCGCACCATTGCGATACTTATTTCAAAAAGCGTGTAACGTAACGCTATTCCGGGAGACTGTTTAATGGATGACAACACTTTTATTCTGGGAGTTGATCTTGACGGCGTCGTAGGCGACTTTTACGGCGCAGTACGAAAAATCGCCGCCGAGTGGTTGAACAAACCCCTGGAATCCCTCACCACCGAAGTTACCTTTGGCCTTGAAGAATGGGGCATCGCCGAATTCGGCGGCTACGACCGTCTCCACCGTTTCGCCGTTACCCAGCGTAACATCTTCCGTGACATGGAACCCATTAAAAACGCCCCTGCCATTCTGCGCAAACTCTCCAATCAGGGCATACGGGTCCGCATCATCACCCACCGGCTATTTCTTAAATACTCGCACCGCACCTCCATCACCCAAACCGTGGACTGGCTTGACAACTACGACATCCCCTATTGGGACATCTGCTTCATGAACGACAAAGGCGCAATCGGCGCCAACGTCTACATTGACGACGCCCCGGAAAATATCATCAGCCTGCGCAAACAGGGCTGCAAAACCATCGTGTTCACCAATTCCACCAACCGCGATATACCCGGCCCCCGCGCCGATAACTGGCTCGAAGTTGAGCGCCTGGTAATGGAAGCCCGCGAAGAATGGAAAACCGGGACGGTGGGGCTGTTTGAAGCGTGATCCGGAAATTCTCCTTGCCACTATCAACGCCAAATGGATTCACCCTTCGCTGGCTCTGCGGCTTCTCAAAGCCAACCTTGGCCATCTTGAAGAACACTGCGAAATAATTGAGTTTGCCCTGCGCCAGCCCCTGCGGGAAAAACTCGATCCTATTCTGGGCGCCCGTCCGCGCATACTGGGCATATCGGTTTCCATTTGGAATCACAGCGCAACGCTGGAACTGCTCAGGGAGTTGTGGAAGGCGTGGGGAACGCGGCCAGGTCTTGCGGAGTATTTGGATCGCAGCCAGGTGGTTGGGCCGGGTCGTCCGGTAATTGTGCTTGGCGGCCCGGAAGTTTCGCACTTGCCGCCAGAGACGGAGATTTTCCGTTATGCCGACTTTTGCATACGCGGCGAAGGTGAGCTCGCGTTCAAAACATTCTGCGAACGCATTTTAGGCGGATGGGATCGGCAGAATTTGGGGATGGAGCCGCAAAAAATGCGCCAGGAAACGAATTCCCCGCCGGGAGCAGATTTTTTTGTAAATGCAGCGCCGGTTGACCTCGCTGCCATAAAAAGCGCATACCATCTGTACACTGACGAGGATGTTTCGAAAAAACTGATCTATGTTGAGGCAAGCCGGGGCTGTCCCTTTAACTGCGAATTTTGCCTGAGCTCGGTGAAGCCGGAAAATGCCGCCGGGGACAATGCCTTACAGGGAGACAGCGCCGTCCCCTTGGGAGTGCGGGAATTCCCGCTGGAACCATTTCTTTCCGGGATGGACGATCTGATCCGCCGCGGCGTACGGACTTTCAAATTTCTTGACCGAACCTTCAATCTGAATATAAACCGGGCGCGGCGGATTATGGAATTTTTTCTGGAACGGATTGAGGAGCGTAAATTATCCGGCGCAGCTCCCCTCACTGTCCACTTTGAAATGGTTCCCTCCCGTTTCCCTTTGGAGCTGCGGGAAACCCTCACCTGCTTTCCCCCCGACGCCATAGGTTCCGACAGCAGCCTGCGTCTGGAAATCGGCATTCAAACTTTAAACCCCAAAGTTTCCGCCCGCATCGGCAGGCCATCAGACCCGGAAAAGGAACTGGAAACTTTGCGCTTTCTGCGCGAAAAAACCAACGCCATTATTCATGCCGATCTTATCGCGGGACTACCCGGCGAGGACCTGGCCTCTTTTGGCAGGGGCTTTGACCGGCTCTGGGCTGCGCTTTCGCCTGAGCCGGCTGCAACAGCAGCGATAGCGCCGGCGGCAGACGCAACAACAACGGCAGCGCAAGCTACACAACGCCACCCCCGCACGGAAATCCAGCTCGGTATTTTAAAACTGCTCCCCGGCGCTCCCATAAACCGGCACACCGAAGCCTTTGGTATGCGCTACAATCCGGCGCCGCCCTACGAAGTGCTGGAGACCGCAGCCATGTCCGCCGCCGTTCTGGAGCGTGTAAAAAACTTTGCCCGTTTTTGGGGATTGATTATGAATTCCGGGCTTTTGGAAAATTTGGAATTTGAAACAAAATTTGCAGAATCCGGCGTTTCAACTTTTGAGCGCTTCATGGCCTTATCAGATTCACTTTTAGCGCGTTTTGGACGGAATTGGGGGATTGATAAGCATGAATTGCTTTATGCTATACTATCTCCATGCAAAACGATTCCGCTCTCATAAACCAAATCCTCTCCTGGCACGAAAGCGACGAACACCAGCGGATTATCGATGCTATTGAGCAAGTGCCGCAGGATGAGTGGGATTTTGAACTTTCCGGCCTGTATGCGCGGGCATTGAACAATGCGGAACGCTATCAGGATGCCCTGGATCATTTGCTGCTCCTTGAGGAGACGGGTAAAGAAAACGGCATCTGGAATTTTCGGGTGGGGTACAGTCTCTATTACCTGAACCGTGAGGAAGAAGCGGTGGAGTATTTTCAGCAGGCAGTGGAACTGGGGGATGACGGTGAGGATACCAGGGCCTTGTTAAAGGCCAGCCTGGAAGAGGCCGAAGCCAAGCGGGATCAGGAGCAATACGATCCGGTGGTGTACACCGAAGAGGAATTTGACTGTATCGAAGCGCATATCGAAAAATATTTTGGCAAGTACAAAAATGTCTTTCACGAAGTTGTTTCCCCGGACATTCATGTTGATATAGCGGTGATTGAACCCTGCAAGGAGCACAATTACTACATACTGGTAACAATGGGCATGGGCGCACGGCCGATGAACGTGCCGGAAGAACTGGAGCCGAATAACCTGGCACGGGCGGAGATGATGGTCTGCCTGCCGCCGGACTGGCAGTTTGACGACCTTGAAAACGAGGAATGGTATTGGCCCATGCGCTGGCTCAAAATCCTGGCCCGGCTGCCTATCGAAGAAGACACCTGGCTAGGCTGGGGGCATACCATTCCCAACGGTGAACCGTTTGCACCTAACACCGGACTGTCAACGGCACTGCTCCTGAATCCCGGCGCATTTAACCCCAAGTCCTTTGGCTGCCAGCTACCCGGCGGCGAAACCGTCAATTTTTATCAGATGGTTCCCCTTTATACGGAAGAGGCGGATTTTAAAATAAAAAACAACACCGAAATTCTGCTCAATTTTCTGGACTCCGAATGTCTTGAATATGTACACCTTGATCGTGAAAATGTCTGCGAGGAGTAAACCCTGGGCCTTACCATCACCCCGCAATTAATCGCCATTCTGATCCTGTTTGCCGTTTTTTGCCTGCTTTTTCTGCTGGTTGGGCGGCGCATAGGGCTGAACCAGGGGCGCAGGCAGGAGCGGCTTGAATGGGAAGGGAGCCGCCTGGAGGAAATCGTAAAGACAAGGCTCAAGCAGTCCCGCGCTGTTTTGGGCGGCCTGGTATCGGAGCAGATGGCGCCCCTGCTGCCGGGTTTTCCCTTTGATCCCGGTGACTGCCGTTTTGTGGGCAAGCCCGTGGATTTCATCGTTTTTAAAGGCATGAACGAAAAAAACATCAGCGAAGTTATTTTTCTTGAAGTAAAAAGCGGCTCCGGCCGTAATTTGAATGATCAGGAAAAAAAACTGCGGGATGCCGTACAGGCTCATAAAGTAACCTGGGCTGAATTTGATGTATAGTAAATGCAAAAAAACTGAAAAAGTCACTTTTTTTGTTAAAAAGCAGGATTTTTTATTGCCGATGATGTAAGTTAATAGTATATTTATATACAAGAGGTTAGTATGTTGAAAAAATCCATTGGTTTACTGATTATCGCGCTGACCGGATTAGCCATTTACTCATGTAAAATGCCTACCGCAATAGAAATTAAAGCAAACCCAAAGATGAGCGTCCCCGCATCCAAAGACTTAAGCGAGTTATTTTCGGATGCCATTCACGGTGCCTTTCCCGAAGACTTCGACATATATGATGCGACCGAGTATAAGGACAGTGCCAATAACAGCATCCAGGCTTTTGTGGTACGGTACCCTGTTTTTGAGGGTGAGGATCTTAACCTTAATGACCGCCTGAGCGCCATAAATGACAATGATTTAGGCTCAGAGGCAATTAATCAATCCATAGTTATACCCTCGCTGGATGCCAGCTCCTTCCCTCCGCAGTCAATTGAGGTAGTGCTTGACGACCTGTTTGATAGTATACAAACGACAGTGAACACCGGTTTGGGTTCAGCTTCGCCGTTAGTTTCGCCAGGAATACAAACAAGCCTCATACCAGCACCGTTGACCGTACCGCTACTAGGTCCTATAACCTTGGACGGGTTTAACGAAGCGACATTCAGCTCAGGAGAACTGAAGCTGGAAATAATGCTTGATTCGTACCAACCAGGCGTCAAAATTGAACTGAGTAATATATATATAAACGATGCTGTTAGTGGTCACGCTAATATTAACAGTGTACCCAGTAGTATAATGATTGAAGGCACTCCGAAAACCATCTCCTTTCCCCTTGCCGGTAAAACCCTTGCCAATGAATTGTTTCTTAATGCAACTTATACGGATAGTAGTAGCACAATTGCCCTTGTTCAGTTATCCATAACCCCTCAATCTTTAACAAACCTCAAACTAAAAAGCGCCAGCGGTGTGGATATTAGTAGTGTTGTTATTCCCATTACCACAGCCGATGATATCTCCCTGGACATGGGGACCACCTTTGTTCATGCCGAGGTCCGTACCGGCAGTCTGGCACTTAATCTGGGATTACCCAGTTCCCCCTCTCTTGAAGATACTTCGTTTTCGGGCTTTACCATTGATACCGAGCTTTACATCAAACAGGACGATACGACAGTCCACGGAAACCAATATTCGGGCTTATCCAACGGCGGTAGCTACTGGAAGGTTGATGATGCTCCGAATAATTTAAATGGAAAACACATCAATACCAGTGATATTGAAATTTCCCCAACCTTAAGCAAAGTAACGCTGAGTGCTACAAGTGCCTCATTCCGGTTGTCCTCAACAGATCAGGCAAGAGGAAGCAACGGAATGATAAATGTGGACCTTACTCCAACACTGAATATTGAAGAATTCGCAACATTGCATGTGGATATTTCCGATATCACCGCTCCTTCCACCTTTTCTGCGGATCTTTCCAGTTCCGCCTCGTATGTAGAATCTATCACTTTTAGTGAAGTAGGCGTTCAACTGGAATTTGAGGAAGTCATTCCCGGACTGGAAATGAGCGTTAGTTCCACTAATTTTGGTATTACTGATTCTTTCAAGTCGTTGATATCGTCAGCCTCTATTGAGTTTATAAATACATCTTCACTAACGTATACGCTCTCAGGTGATAACTTGTATCCCGAATTTACAGTAAAAATACAGCCGACAGGCGGTGGATCAGTACTGACCCTTACCGATATATCTCCCGGTGGCGACCCGCTGGAAATCATAGGAACCGCAACGTTTATATCCGTATGGACAAGTGCGGATATAAATATGGGAACTGAAAGCCTGTTCAGTGGCAAATTTCCTGAAAACGAGGATGAAGGCATAGACCTTTCATCATTAAACGATTATCTTGAAGGTTTTAATTTTGACGCCCTGGAAGCCAAATTGTATATAAGCGGTCCAGAAAGTTTCAAGGATCTTACGCCCTCCCTCAAAATGGAAGCTTTATACAATGAGGGTCTCTCCGAATTTCTGCTCGGTGATGTCTACGGAGGAGAAGAAGTAGAAATTGATGTCCCGGGAAAAATCGATGAGATAAATGCTCTGTTTGACGTTGCAAAAAAAACCTATACAATAGCGGATCTTCCTGCAGGTGGAACAGTTATTGATATCCGTAACCTGCTGAATCAGCGTCCGTCAAAATTGCAGTTCAAATACGATGTTACGCTGGGAACCACAACCATTACCCCCGGTACATTCACCGAGGACAGTGGCGAACAAAAGTTGAGTGCGGAACTCATAATCCTGCTTCCCCTGCAATTTAAGGTAGACAAACCGGAAGGCGCTGATATCAAATTCCCCGATCTGTTCGAGGCCGGAAAAGACCTCTTTGGCCGGAAAGCAGGCGAGGATTCCATGCTGGACATGATTAAAAGTCTCAACCTGGAAATAAGGTTAAATGGTGATGCTTTTACAGGCGGAAAATTGGTTGTTGACAATACTGCTAACGATGGTCCAAAGCTGGAATTTCCTCTGTCAGGCAATTCTCTGAAAATACCCATTACCAGCACTGACCTGGATGCAATAAACAAAAACCCCATATTCGCCCCTGAAATTGGAATACATTTTCTAGACGGAAGCAGTTTGCGTTTGCCAAGAAATCTTGGTGCTACCGGAGTCAGCTTTGAAGCTGATATAGACTACCGCATCGAGCTATAGGGGAACTATCATGAAGAAAGCGCTTTTTCTTGCTGTATTATGCATCTGTACCGTATCTGTCTGGGCTGACGATGGATTTGATGGCATTATTTTTATGCCGGAAGAAAAGGAACCTTTCCGTTTTAAAAACCGGATGATCGAATTGGGCCATAAGGCAAACGTTGGTTTTGCCAATGACTTTCTGACCTTCGGCGAAATATTTCGGGATACTGTGGTTATTGATATGAACAGCCTTCAAGACGGCCTGCGCCTGAATATGGATGCAATTGTCTCGCCGTTTTTCTTCAACTTCAACCGGAATGATCTCTGGGGTTTTGGTATTTTTGTTAATACCGAAGCCTATGGAAATATGATGATTTCCGGAAAAATGCTCACCATTAGCGAGGCAGAAAACGACAAACTTGGATTAGGAGCGGCGGTTTTTGCAGAAGTCGGCGGGCAGGCTTTCTTTTATATCAAAAAATTCAAAGTAAAAATTAAAACATCGCTTTTCTATCCCCTGCTTTACACCGAGCCGGATATTTCTTATACCTTTAAAAGTAATACCGAAACATTCGAAGTCAACATTAAATACGATATGCTTATCTATACCGCCATACCTATGGAAGGTTTATTGGAAGGAAACGGCGGCGGCGGACTGACTGCGCAGCCCGGTTTTGATTTTGGCGGCAGCGTTGAATATCCCCTGTTTCCTTTCCTTGACCTGGGTGCGGAGATTACCCATTTTCCCCTGGTTCCCGCAGCGCTTAATGACTATATGCACATTACAGGCTCCTTTGGTATTGAGGAAACCGATGATATTTTCAAGCTGGTAGATAATATTGATGATCTCTTTTCAACCGATAGTGGTGATACAAGCTATGGGACGGGAAAGAAAACTATATTGCGGCCTTTTAAATTGCTCACCTACGCCGAATACCGGCCGTTCAATAACCGACTGCTCTCCGTCATTCCTTCTCTGGGCTTTGCTATCAATCCCCTGTATATCAAACCCTTCTCTATGGAAGGCGGTATAAAAGCCCGCACGGACATTGCCAATATTTTTATCGCCACCCTTGGAATAAACTACGAAGACCGTTTGTGGAAGAACAGCGTGGATATCGCCCTTAACCTGCGGGCATTTGAGCTTGATTTGGGTTTAGCGCTCCAGTCACAAAAATTGGGCACCAGTTGGAAAGGCAGCGGTCTTGGTGCCTCGGTGGGTATAAAATTCGGCTGGTAGCGCCGCGCCCGGCGTCAACCTGAGTCTTAAAACAGGCTGGAATGCGATCTGTAGACCTGTCGACTTTTTTTTCCAAAAATGGTATACTGAAAAAGCAAAATTTTAGTAACTGGAAGGAAAATCACCTGTGGCAGAAACTATAGAGACCCCTGTTCCCGCCGGCAAGGTAATACCTGTCGCGATAGAAGATGAAGTAAAAACCGATTATCTCAACTACGCCATGTCAGTCATTGTATCCCGTGCCCTGCCGGATGTGCGGGACGGGCTCAAGCCGGTGCATAGGCGGCTGCTTTTTGCGATGGACGGGCTGGGGCTGCGGCCGGGTTCGACCACCAAGAAAAGCGCCCGTATTGTCGGCGATGCTATGGGTAAGTATCACCCCCACGGCGATGCCTCTCTGTACGATGCTTTGGTCCGCATGGCCCAGAATTTTTCTCTCCGCTACCCGCTGGTACAGGGCCAGGGCAACTTCGGCTCCATTGACAACGACCCCCCGGCAGCCATGCGTTACACCGAGGCAAAACTTTCCCGGGTCGGCGATGAAATGCTCCAGGATCTTAAAAAAGAGACTGTGGATTTTGTACCCAACTTTGACGAATCCGAGATGGAGCCCTCGGTGCTGCCTGCGGCGATTCCCAACCTGCTGGTCAACGGTTCCAGCGGCATTGCAGTCGGCATGGCTACCAACATGGCTCCCCACAACCTGGTTGAAATTTGCGACGCAATCTGCGCCCATATCGATAACCCGGATATCACCATTGATGAACTCATGCGCTTTGTACAAGGCCCGGACTTTCCCACCGGCGGAGTAATTTTGGGCCGCCGTGGGATCCACGATGCCTTCAAAACCGGCCGGGGCAGAATCCTGGTCCGGGGCCGCTTCAATGTGGAAACCACCAAAACGGGCAAAGAAAAAATCGTCTTTACCGAAATTCCCTACAAAGTGAACAAAGCCCTGCTGCTGGAAACAATCGGTATGCTGATGCGGGAAAAGGTGATCGACGGTATTGCCTACGCCAACGATGAATCCGGCAAAGACGAGACTATCCGCATGGTTATTGAGCTGAAAAAAGGCGCTATCCTCAAAGTAGTGCTGAACCAGCTTTTCTCCAATACCCAGCTCCAGTCTTCTTTCAGTATCATCAACCTGGCCCTGGTGAACGGCAGGCCCCAGTGCCTCAACCTGAAAGAGCTGGTTCACTATTTTATAGAACACCGGGTGGATGTAGTTACCCGCCGCACCCAATACGACCTCCGCAAGGCCGAGGAGCGCGCCCACATACTGGAAGGGTTGGTCATCGCCCTGGCGAACATTGACGAAGTGGTGGCGATTATCAAGGCCAGCCGCGACATTGCCACCGCGCGGCTCAAATTGCAGGAACGTTTTCTGCTTTCCGAGGCCCAGTCCGACGCAATCGTTGAAATGCGCCTGGGCCGCCTTACCAGCCTGGAAATCGAAAAAATAGAGAAAGAGCTGGAAGAACTGAAAGTGCAAATTGCCTATTTTAAATCCCTTTTAGCTGACGAGAAAAAACTGCGGGGAGTTATCAAAACCGAGACAAAAGAAATTGCCGAAAAATTCGGCGACAAACGGCGCACCGAGATTGTGGCCGGTGAAGTGGAAAATATTAATATCGAGGATCTGATCAAAAAGGAGGAGATGATGATACTCATCTCCAACCTGGGATATGTTAAACGGGTCCCCGTATCGGCCTATAAAAATCAGGGCCGTGGAGGTAAAGGAATGCAAAGCGCCAAGCTTGCGGAAGACGATTTTGTGGAGCAGATTTTTGTTGCTTCAACCCATGAGTATGTGATGTTCATCACCAGTGCAGGCAAAGCCTACTGGATGAAGGTCCACGAACTGCCCGAGGGCAGCCGCACCACCAAGGGAGCACACATCAAGAGTCTGCTCACGGTTTCACCTAACGAGGACATCACCGCCGTTGTTTCCCTTAAGGACTTCAGCGATGACGTGTATCTCTTTATGGGAACCGCCCGGGGCGTGGTGAAAAAAGTAAAAACATCAGAATTCGCCAACGCCAAAACCAGGGGCATCATTGCCATCGGCCTGGATGAAGGCGACAAGCTGGTAAGCGCCCTCCTTACCAAGGGCAACGACGAAATTGTGCTTATTTCCCGCCAGGGTCAGGCCCTGCGCACCCACGAGGATCACGTCCGCGCTATGGGCCGCTCCGGACGGGGCGTTACCGGCATGAAGCTGACCGACGGCGACGAGCTTTCCGGTATGCTGCGGGTAGACTCTGGCGAGGGCCGCAAGCCGGAACAAACCGAAAAAATGCTGATCCTCTCCGAGTACGGTTACGGCAAGCGGGTTGATTTCAGCGAGTTCTCCTCCCACGGCAGGGGCACCGGCGGCCAGAAAATTTACACCGTCAGCGATAAGACCGGCGAAATTGTGGGCTGTGTCAGCGTACTGGAAGACGAGGACATTATGTGCATCACCAGCCAGGGCAAGTCCATCAAGCTCAAGGTAAAGGAGATACGGATAATGGGACGCACCGCCCAGGGCGTACGCATCGTCAGTATCGACAAGCCGGACTTTGTCATCGGCGTTGACCGCATCGTAAAAGAAGACGAGGTCGCCGCTACGGAATCGTAAAATTCAGGTGACCACATGGACAAAAGAATGAAATTTCAAAACAATTTCATTAATTTGAAGTCGGATAGCTTATCGGTTCATTTTTGAATAGGAACCAGGACTCCATCTTAAATGCCGCAGCTATCCGTTCAATCATGTACACCGAGGGGAAGCGCATGCGGGATTCAATCTCCCCAATAGCTTCCCATACCCCTTTAAATTTGCTATGAAAAGGTCTTGAACCGTCAAAATGTCTATCTCCTCAATTTAAACTCGTATCTACAGAGGGCAGGGGAGTGATATAAAAGAAAAAGCCCCGCCGATATACGACAGGGCTTGTCTTAATTCGTTTGTTGCCTAACCGTTTTCCCACCGCAAATGTTTGGAATTCCTGTTCTTTTTTACATCTTGCGGAAAAAAGCAAAGGTACCGTATAATTAAAGCTTGCTGCAAAAAGTGCCTGGTGCTGTTTTGGGTGAATAGACCATGCATCTGCTCCGAGATGTGTACATCCTGTGGATAAAATCTGGATAACCCAGGTGTAGGATCGTGAAATGGTGATGGTGCTTAAGCTTTTTGGTATTTGCTTATATTATTGATGCTAATTCATTACTGGATAACGAATTAGCTCATTTTTACTATTCAAGTATTAAGATAAAATGGAGAGATTTTTAGTAATATTTGGGTAGGGAGTATTTACAATAAAATTATCCTTGTGGATAATATGTTGATATTTCATTTGAAAAGGGTTTTTAATGGCTGATACTAATTATGAAGGTTTCTGGAATGAAACCATGAGCCGGCTGCGGACTGACCTGGGGGAGGAGGAGTTCGTCAGTTGGTTTTCAGACTTAAAATACTTGCGGGCAGGGAAAAACACCATTACTATAGGGGTTCCCTCTACTTTTTTCCGGGATAAAGTGAAATCCCGCTACCAAAACTCCATTAAAACCAGTCTGAAAGGGCTGGCGGGCAGAGAAATTGGCCTTGAATTTGAGGTTGTTGAGGGCAGTAAGGCCGAAAATACCCCCGTACGGCCAGAAGTGGCACCTAAAAGCGGCGGATCCGCAGAAAAAAGCAAGGGAAATGCGCCAACCGGAGTCGATACCGGAGCTGCGACTCCGGCAGTAAAGGTGAAAAAGGGCAAACATCCCCAAATGCGGGATGACTATATCTTTGACAAGTATATTATCGGGGGCAACAACAACTTTGCGGCCAATGCGGCCATTGCCATCAGCCGGAATCCGGGGACGGCCTATAACCCCTTCCTTATATTCGGCGGCGTAGGACTGGGTAAAACCCACCTCATGCAGGCCATCGGTAACTACATTTATGAAAGTTCAGACAGTAAGGTTATTTGTATAAGTTCCGAAAACTTTCTGAATGAATACTTGGCGGGCATTGCAGAAAACAAAATGAATGTCTTCAAAAACAAATTCCGCTATACCGATGTGCTTTTAATCGACGATATTCAATTTTTTCAGGATAAACCGGGTGTGCAGGAAGAGCTTTTCCACACCTTCAACACCCTGCTGGACGCCAAAAAGCAGCTCGTTTTTACCTGCGACCGGCCGGTTTCGGAGTTAAAAAAGTTCTCCGAAAGGCTTATGAACCGTTTTGAACAGTGCCTCAAGGCGGATCTCCAGCCCCCCCGGTACGAAGAGCGTTGCGCTATTCTTAAATCCACCGCAGAAAGCCGGGGAGCATCCATCTCTGACGAAGTTATCGATCTGGTAAGCAAAAATATCTCTTCAAATGTCCGGGACTTAATATCAGCGTTAAATACACTTATTGCCTATTCGGAGCTTATGGGCCAGACCATAAGCCTGGAAATCGCCCAGCAGCGGCTGCGGGACGCATTTGTTTCGCCCCGTCAGGCCAATTTGTCCATAGAGAATATACAACGGGTAGTGGCGGAATATTTCAGCCTTACTCCCAATGATTTAAAAGGCAAAAAAAAGACCCAGAATATCGTATTTCCCCGTCAGCTTTCCATGTACATAGCCCGGGAAATGACCGATTATTCAACAACCGAGTTAGGGCAGGCTTTTGGAGGAAGGGATCACACTACGGTCATGCACTCTATAGATAAAATCAAAGCCCAGCTTTTGACTGACCCATCCCTGGATTCAACTATTGAAAGTTTGAAGCGTTCTATAAAGGAATTCAGCGCAAAATCATAAGTAAAAAGTAATTTGAAAATATTGTTAAAAGTTCTTGAAAAAAAGGTATAAATTTGGTGTATAATAGTGTATAATTGGCTGGCTTGTGGAAAAAGGGAAAAATAAGGCATACTTATCCTTAGTTTGTGCAAGCCGTAATTATAAGCTGAATAAGGAATTAAGTGGGTTTTCCACATTTCCGGCTGCTTATTATTACTATTATTATATATATATAAATTTTTTAATAATAGGAGACTGTATATATGAAATTTACGTGCGATAAAAATGTACTCCTCAAGGAAATTTCCATTGCTCAGGAGATAATTGCGTCCAAAAATGCTATTTCCGTTTTGTCTAATATATATCTTGAAGCTGGAAATGACAGCCTTATCATCAAAGCAACGGATATGAAAGTAAATTTTGAGACTACGGTTCCGATTACGGTGATTGAGCCGGGTGCTACCACCGTATTTGGGGATAAATTTTTAGGGTTTCTTAGCAGCTTCCCCTATGAGGAAATTGAATTTTCCCAGAAGGATATAAATATTTCCATAAAGCCAACTACAAAAAATAATCCTTCGCTTAAAATGAAAAGTATAGCTTCGGACAAGTTCCCTGAGTTTACGGTTTCCAATGCGCTTTTTTTTGAGGTTCCTATCAAGGATTTTAAAGAGATGGTGCAGCAGACGGTCTTTGCGGTTTCCGATGATGAGACTCGCTATTTTATGAATGGCGTCTTTATGGAAAAAAGTGAAGACAAGATAAACATGGTAGCCACAGATGGTCGCCGGCTTGCGTATATAAGCAAGGATGCCGGAAAGGACATTAAGGATTTTTCGGGCATAATTGTACCTCCAAAAATTCTTAACACTATAGTGAAACGTTCAGGTGATGAAGGTTTGGTTTCTATTTCTGTTACCGATAAAATGATATTTATTAATTTTGCGTCATACAAGTTTTCGTCAGTGCTGCTTGAGGGGCAGTTCCCCAATTACCGCAAAGTTATTCCTGAAAATCAGCAATTCTCACTTTTGGTAAAACGGGATGAATTACTCAATGCCCTGCATAGGGTTTCGATAGCGGTAGAGCAAAAATCCCACCGGGTGTATTTGGGAATTTCATCGGGCAGAATGGAGGTGTATTCCGAAGAAAGCGAACTCGCCAAAATAGATGATGAGCTTCCTTGTCAGTATGAAGGTGAGGAAATGATACTTGCTTTAAATTATCGTTATATTGAGGAGCCCCTCAAGGTCATAGATGGTGAAGAAATTTGCATACGCTTCAGCGGAACCAACAAGGCGATAACCATTACGCCGGTTCCTGAAAAAGACTTTTTCCATATTGTGATGCCAATGCAGTCTTAACATGAAACAGTGTTTCATGTTCGATTCGACTGTGCGGTTGCACCGCACTGGATAAAGGTTAGGTCGATGCTCATTTTATCTCTGCGCACAGCGGCTTTTCGCAATATGGTAGATGCCGAGGTTTTTACCGGTGCGAAAGATGTTTTTCTGGTCGGCGAAAACGGGCAGGGTAAAACCAATTTTCTTGAGGCGCTGTACTTTTGTTCCTACGCATCGTCTTTTCGCGGGGCGCGGGACGCCGAATTAGCACGTAACAGCGAGAAGGACTTTTCCGCCGCGGTGAAGTTCGCGGCCGCTGATGGCATTTCCGGCGAAGTGCTTATTAAATTTGAAAAAGGGAAAAAAAACGTACTCATAGACGGCAAGCGGGCGGAAGATCGCAAGGATCTGCTCTCGGTAGCGCCTTGCATCGTGTTCTGCCATGAGGACATGGAATTCATAGCCGGCAGCCCGGAGCGGCGGCGCTGGTTTTTTGATCAGGCGTTAAGCCTCTATGACCCGGTGTACCTGGATGATCTGCGCCGCTACCGCCGGGTGTTAAAATCGCGTAACACCGTTCTGCGGGATCACTCATTGCGCCGCCTTTCCGGCAGCCCCGAGCCGCTGTTGGACGCACTGGATACGCAGTACGTCATGTATGGTATAAAACTCATGGAAAAGCGGGAAACTGCGGCCCGGCTTTTTTCCGAACTGTTCGGCCCCCTCTACGAAGAAGTTTCCGGCATTTCGGGCATTATGGTGCGGTACCTTCCCTCATGGAAAACAGCCGGTGAAGACGAGGCCGCTGTGCTGCTGCGGGAACGACGTGCTGCCGACCTGGCCTCCGGCATAAGTCTCTCCGGTCCCCACCGGGACCGCTATGTGTTCACCCGGGCCGGTGCGGAGTTCGCCGGATCGGCCTCCACGGGCCAGCGCCGCCTTCTGGCGCTATTGCTCCGGGTAGCCCAGGCCCGCCGCTTTTCCGAAATGACCGGAAAAAACCCGGTGCTGCTATTGGATGACGTGCTCCTGGAAATGGACGGCGAAAAACGCCGCCGCTTTCTTTCGGTACTGCCCGGCTACGATCAGGCATTTTACACCTTTCTGCCCGAGGAGCCCTATGAACGCTACCGGCGGGAAGATACCCTGGTGTATCAGGTGAACGGCGGGCGGATAGAGGAAGGGACAAAATGAAACGTGCAGGGGATGTACTTTCGGTTTTTTTCGATGAGCGGTTGATGAAAAAGGCGAAGGGTTATTCACGGCTTTTTTCATTCTGGGCGGAGGCTGCCCAAAAAAACGGAATAGCCGCCGCCGCTGATCATTCCCGAATCCGGGAGTTGGACCGGGGGATGCTGATGGTAGAGGCGGATCATCCCGGATGGATTCAGATTCTGCAAACAAAAGAACACAAGCTGCTTGATGATTTTCACCGGGCTTTTCCCGATATGGACATTACAGGGATCTCTATCATGCTGAGCCGGGGCGGGCCGCAGCCGGAGACCGGCGAAGAATGTGCCGATGAGTTGGTTTCGCCGGCCGGCGCTGCAGCGGAGGAGTCTGCCGTTGATGATAGAGCAGCCGGGGAAAATGCACCGTTACCGGAATCGTTCCATGACCAAACTGAAAATACAGGATATAATGAAATAAAAGATGATGCCTTGAAAGAGACTCTAAAGCGGCTGGAAAAAAGTATTACCGCAAAAGAGCGGGAACGAAAAAAAAGGAGCAAAGAATGAAAAAAACTCCTGGAAGGGTGATAATTACGCGCAACTGCGTACTTGCTTGATCGATGAACATTACCGCCTTTTACCAACACTGCCGCCTCTGCCCCCGTTCCTGCGGCGTTGATCGGCAGGCAGGCAGCTGCGGCTTCTGCGGCGAGACCGCTGAACTGCGCATCGCCTTTGCGGGAATTCACTGCGGGGAAGAGCCGCCAATTTCCGGGCAGGGCGGCTCAGGCACGATATTTATAAGCGGCTGTAACCTGGGCTGTGTCTTTTGCCAGAACCGGCAGATTTCGCAGGGGGCGGCAGATGGTGCAGATAGTGGTACGAATGGCGTCCTGGGGCGGGTTGTAACAAGCGGCGAGTTCGCTGAGATCTGCATGAAGCTGCAAACGAGGGGCGCTGGAAATATAAACATCGTAACCGGAAGTCACGCTGTGCCGGCTATTGTGCAGGGGATAAACGCCGCCAGAGCCGCAGGGCTGCACATTCCGGTACTTTGGAATTCATCGGCTTATGAAAGCCAGGCGGCGCTGGATCTTTTAAAAGATAATGTAACTATGTACCTGCCGGATCTTAAAACCTTGGACAGCGAAATTGCGGAAAATTTTTTCAGAGCGCCGGATTATCCGCAGGTTGCGGCGGCGGCAATACTCAAAATGATGGAGATGGGTTCCGTGATTATCCGCCATCTAATTCTACCGGGCTGTCTTGATTCCACCCGTTCGGTACTGCGCTGGTTTGCGGAAAATGCCAAAGGCCGCGCGCTCCTTTCGCTCATGACCCAGTATACGCCAATGAAAGGATCTGGCGGTAAACAGACAGCAAACGGCGAAAAGCGCGGCGAAGTCCCGGCGCGTTTTTTGAATAAACGGGAATATGAAACCGTCCTGGGCTGGCTTGAAGAATTCGGCATTGAGGACGGCTTTTGTCAGGAGTTGATTAGCTCGTCTCGTTCACGAGACAGTAGCGATTGGCTGCCTGACTTTAACCGGGGGAATCCTTTTTCATCGGAGCTTTCGGCACCGGTGTGGCATTGGCGTCAAATTTCAGATTGACACCGGAAGACGGGCGCGGCGCTACCAGCCGAACTTTATGCCCATTATCTACCAGATCAAAAATGTTAACACACATAAAGAACCGCCGATTGGCGGTTCTTCTTATACAATCTTCAAGTCGGTTGCGGATTTGCGGCCTTTTTCTTCCGTAATTTCAAACGTGACTTCCTGATCGTCGGCCAACGAAGTCAGCCCGGCCGCCTGCAAAGCGGAGATATGTACAAATATATCATCCTTTCCGGATTCCGGTTTTATAAAACCGAATCCCTTTTTGACGTTGAACCATTTAACTGTGCCTTTCATAGTTTTTTCCTTTGTTATGTTGTGATTTTCTGTAACATTATTAATTATAGTAGATAAATTGAAAATAGTAAAGTGCTGTATCAGGGCAAAGCCGCATAGCCCTTTTGCCTGGGAAGTTTTGGGCTATACAGGACGGTACATGACCCAAGTTGAGTGCCAGGCGCTATTTTAAAAACACGACAAGTATCACACGGATCGTCTGATTGTCAAAAGAGCTTATTCGTCGATTTTCCGCTGCCGTTCAGCCTTTTTCCGTCCATGAATCTTTTTGACTCGCAGGCGCTGTTCCCTGGCGGCCTTGCCTGGTTTGGTGGGGCGGCGGTGTTTGGGAAGGTGGGCAGCGGCGCTAATGAGGGCTTCCATGCGGGAAAAGGCGCGTTCCAGGTTGGTTCGCTGGGAACGTTCCTCGTCAGAAGCGATGACGATTTCATCTTCGCCGGTGATGCGGTTTGCCAGCAATTCCCGAACTCTGGTCAATTCAGCTTCCGAAATTCCCGCCAGATCAACGAGCCGCAACCGCAGTGTTACCTTGGTGTTGACCTTGTTGACGTTCTGCCCACCGGGGCCGCCGGATCGGGAGAAGCTCGTCTCGGCGGCATTGCGAATGGATTGGTGTACCAGTGAGAGGTTCATGCTTTTTCCTATAAGACTGCGGCGCCATAGGCTTCCGCAGCCTTGCGCAGATTCTCATCCAGAGTGCAGAGTACCGCTTTTTTTCGCCCCACCAATTCCAAATAAGCCGCATCATAAGCACTGATGTCATACTGATAAGAAAGGCGAAGGAGTTTTTCAGTATGGCCGCCGCCGGATTCGGAATCGCTGGTTAAGCGCAATGCGGTCAGCGCCGGGATAAAATTCAATACTTCATTATAGGTATACCGCCTGCGGCGTATCAAATTTTTAAAGATATTTGCTACCTCATACCATAGTAATTGAGGAGCGAGTTTTACATCATCATTTTTAATTTTTGCATACAATGTATCAATTTGAAGAGTTCTTTCATCCGGCAGGATCAACCCGCCCACAAAGGAAGAGTCAAATACATATATCTGACAAGGGTAATTTTTGAGTGGCTCCGCTGCATAGCTGGGTTTCATGGACGGCCTTCCTCAATCGCTTCGCGGATATTAAATGAACCTGGTTTACCTCTGTACAGTTTGCGCATTTCCTGTAATTGTTCCACCGCTTCTTTAAAGGTCATCTCCTTCTCCTGCTTGAAAGGAAGGATTTTCGCCACAGGTTTTCCCCGTTTGGTAATGATAAAATCCGCGCCGCTCTCTACTGCTTCAATGAGCTGCGAAAAATGAGTCTTGGCTTCAAAAGTTCCGATTTTTTGCTGCATCTCCTGGTCTCCTCAAACTAGTATAATAGACTGGTTGATTGTTGTCTAGGGCATATCTCTCTAACCCAAGCAGCGGCATCGTCTTTGACGGTAATACCGGAACAATGTATGGCGATGTTACCCTGGGGATAAATGTAACGGTTTCGTCGGGTAAGACATTACATAAATGTCTCAGGAGACATTTATGTGCACTTTCTCCTCTACATAGTCTAACTCATTGCTACTTGCTGTTTTTCTTTAAAGCTTTCACCTTGCTCAACTCCACCACGGCCCTGATCAGATCTTTGTCCTTGCCAATCTCTTGTATGGCGGCGGGCAGGCGGTAAGTCCAGTTGAAATCATTGGAGGTGCCAGGCACGTTTATGCGCTCGGAGGCGGGATCAGGCGCGTACCATTTGTTGGAAAGGTGGAGCAGATCCTGAATCTGGAAGACGCGGAAGCGGGAACGAGCGGCGGCGGTTTTTGACAAAATGATTTTGGCAGCGCCGGGGTTGTACATTTTGGGCAGGGAGGGGACGCCGATAAAGCCCGAAAATTGATCCTGGTTGGCTTCACGTTCCCACCACTCGCGGACGGAGGAGCTGTCGTGTACCGCAGCGGTACAGACGCTGAGTTCGGGGTATTCTTCAAAGGGAATATAGGGCTGGCCGTCCTGGTCCCAGCGGCGGAACCAGCGCACTACACGGAGACCGAGTATCTTAAGCTTGGAGAGCACCTTGGGTACGCAGACGGGCACGGCGCCCAGGTCTTCGGCGCAGGGGAGCATGGGGGAAGATTCGATTAATACCGAAAGGAGTTTCTTTCCCTGGGCTTCCCAGATTTTTTCTGATTTTACCCGGCGTTTTTCCAGCAGGGCTTCCAGGTTTTGTTTCTCTTCGGCGGTAAGGGTGTTGTAGGCGCGGGAGTTCCGGTAATACCAGACGGGAACAAATTTTCCTTTTTGGTATTCAAAAAAAATCCGGTTGTGCCATGCCTGGAACAGATAGCTGCGCGTGGCGGGGTGCAGGCCCAATAGATCGATATCCTTCTCCCCTTTGATTTTCTTTTTGAACAGCCACAGTTCTTCGTTATTAACCTGATCCAATGCCTTGGAAAATATCTTGTTCGCCGCTGCGGCAATATCGGTCTCGTTAAAAAGACTGCCCCAGTTGCCTCGCAGAGCGTCCCAGAGTTCGCCGGTAGGGATGTGGGGCTGGGATAGCCAACGGATGCGGCTTTTATCAAAACCCAGTTTTTTCAGGTCACCTGAGGTAATGGGCGTGTAGGGGATGAAACGCCCCAGAATAGAAGAATAGTCCGAGCGGGAAGACGCCCAAATGCGGAAGAAGCCCAGCACATGGTCAATGCGGTAGGCCTGATAATATTTGCCCGCCACTGCAAGCCGTCTGCGCCACCAGGCATAATCGTCTGCAGCCTGGGCTTCCCAATTATAAATGGGGAAACCCCAGTTCTGGCCGTTGGGACTGTACATATCCGGCGGCGCCCCGGCGGAAAGTTCCTGTATAAAGAGCTCAGGGTGAGCCCAAACATCGCAACTGTCTTCGTTCATCAAAATGGGAAGATCGCCTTCAAGGACTAAACCCGCTTCGGTGATGGCTTTGGCGGCCTTGCCGAACTGGACATCCAGGGCTTCCTGCAGCCAGACCCAGAACAAGTGCTCTTCCCGCAGTTTTTCATCGTTCCACAGGGCTTCAATATCGGCGGCGCTTACCGTATGGTGTTCAGGCCACTCTCTCCAACATTTTTCGCCATTGGTCTCTTTCAGGCGGCGATACACGGCGTATTCTTTGACCCAGGGATTTTTTTCGATCCATCCGGCTAAACTGCCGCCGGAAATAGTTTTTTTGGCTATTACGGCCTTGTGGGCGGCGAAAATCGTCCTGAGTATCTCCATTTTTGCCTTGAGAATCTGATAATGGGAAAAACGGGCTTCATTGCCAAAATTCCGGCTTGCCTCGGCGATTTTTGCTTTTACCAGACCGGCGGACTCCTTATACTCATCAAGGTCTTCAATTCTGAGGTAGAGGGGCTGCAGCCCAAAGGCGGTAAGGCTTGAATAGGGGGAGCTTTCGTAGCCGGTGTCATTAACCGGCAGAATCTGGATAAGCCCCAGCTTCATCTTTTTGCAGAGGAGGGCAAAATCGGCCAGATCGGGAAATTCCCCCACACCCATGCTGCCTTTACCTCGCAGCGCCCCGACCGGGACCACTACGCCGAGCAGCCGTTTGCTGGTTGCTTGCTTTTGCATATCAGCCTCCTCTCAATTCAATCATTTTTCACATATTTTATAGATTATAGTATGAATATTTGAAAGGGTAAACACTTATATACGCCACCCCACTCAGGCGTTTTTGTAAGTTCTTGTTTTTCGTCTCACAATGTGTTATACCTACTTCATCAACTAATGGGGATAACTCTTGAGAAAACTGAAAGATTTGCTCTTTCCAAAGCGACCGGGGGTTGTGGTTCTACCCCTGAACAAGTCGCTTCCAATGATAGGTTCTTACGCTTCCCAGAAGATTCGGCCCCAATTCAGGGCGATACTTATGGTGAGCGTTTACTTGGCCGCCGCGCAGTTTTTTGTGTTAAAGGCGCCCCTGCATAATGCCCTTTCCATCGCGGCGGGGGTCGGCGCGGCAATTCTGGGGCTCTCGTTCTTCCTTGAAGGGTTGTTTCTGGGGATCATGCCCCTGGGGGAACAGTGCGGGATGCGCCTGCCCGCCAAGGTAGGGGTTGCGGGAGTCACGGTTTTCGCTCTTATCGTGGGTATTACCGCCACACTGGCGGAACCCGCCGTCGCCATACTCCAACAGCAGGGCAGTGTGATTCCCCCCTGGAACGCGCCGCTGCTCTACCTTTTGCTCAACCGGGGGACTTCCTGGCTGGTGGCCGCTATTGCGTCGGGGGTGGGGCTTTCGGTGGTGCTGGGTGTGTACCGCTTCATGTTCAACTGGCCCTTTAAGCCGCCGGTTTTTATTATCATACCGATTCTGGTAGTCGCCAGCATAATTTTTGATGAAAACTCGGTGCTCCGTCCGGTGGTGAACCTGGCCTGGGACACGGGAGGGGCTGCTACCGGTGCGGTGACGGTGCCGATCATCCTGGCCCTGGGGCTGGGGGTGTCAAAAATCGGCGGCGGAAAAAACTCGAACAGTTCAGGCTTGGGGCTGGTAACTCTGGCCTCCGCCCTGCCGGTGGCGACCGTTTTGTTCCTTGCGGTGATGATCGCCCCAAAAGTGCCGGAGCCTTCGACTGCGGCGGCTTTTTTTTCCGTTCAGGACGAACAGCGGGCAAAGGCGCTCTATGTGGCCGGCGGCGAAGGGAAACTTTTTTCGATGGCCCAGAACGCCCTCCGCAGCGGCGATCTGACGCTTGCGGCTTTTGAAGACTGCTTCCCCGGCGAGAACAGCCATGTTGCCCCGGCAACGGACACCGGGTATTCGGTATTTTCCCCCGGGGAACTGTTTTCGTTTTTGAAGGCCGCGATGCTGGCAGTGCTCCCGCTGGCCCTGGTGTTGATCATCGCTATCGCCCTGGTGGCCCGGGATCGCATTCGCAATCCCGATGTGGCGATACTGGGCATCCTCTTTGCCGCCTTCGGAATGTTTGCCCTCAACCTGGGCATGACCGGCGGCGTTACGGCCATAAGTTCCCAGGCCGGAGGGGCACTCAATCGTACTTACACCGAGATAGTGAACGCAAAAAAGGCGATAACCGTGCGGGGGGTGGACGAGACTTCGGTCTTTACCGTACCCGGTCCCAAGGGGCCTGAATCATGGATATGGATTCCCGGCGCAAAGGGGCCGGAGCCTGAACGTTTTGTAAGCGGGCAGCTTTCAGGCGATGTGTATACCCATGTCCCGGTAGAGACGCCGGTGTTTTCTGAGTTCGGCACACTGGGGGGCTATTTGGCGGTACTGGTCTTCGTGTTCTTCCTGGGTTTTCTGGCCATCTTCGCCGAACCTGCCCTGGCCGCCACCGCCGTCACCGTGGAGGAGATGACCACCGGCACCTTCAAGCGCTCCAAACTGGTGATGATCGCCGCCGTAGGCGTGGGGATAGGCATGGGCCTGGGTTTTGCCCGTGTGCTGTTCAGCAATATGCTGCCTGCCGGGGGTATCCATCTTTCGTGGATACTGGCCCCCTGTTATACGCTGGCCCTGATTCTTACCGCTTTTGCGCCGAATGATTTTTCCTCGATTGCCTGGGACGTGGCCGGCATAGCCACCGGGCCCATCACGGTACCCATCATCATCACCACCGGCCTGGGCCTGGGCTCGGATTCTCTCCGCGCCGATGGGGCCTTTGGTATCGTGGCCACCGCCAGCGTCATCCCGATTATCGCCATCCTCGTGTCGGGGATTTTGGATAATCTGAAATCCAGGCGGGTGCTGAAGGAGCAGGGGGAATCGTATGCAAACTGAGCTCTCCTGCATCATCTGCGTTATTGATGTGAACATAACCAAGCTGCTGGACCAGGTCCTTGCCGATCTGGCCCTGCCGGAGGTCTTTATTCAGCGGGCCAAACAGATGTCCCTGGAGGACAAGCGGGGCTTTCTGGGGCTGCATCCTACTACCAAACTTGATGAAAGCCGGGCTTTGATTTACCGCTTTTATGTGCCATATCGGTTTGAACAGGGGGTGATGCGCCGGGTGGTTGAGGTCACGGATCTGAAAATGGGGGGCCGGGGCTGTATTTTTGCCCAGCGCATTGTCCAGTGGCGGGGGATGCCCAACCTGTTTGATGAGAAAAAACTTGAGACCCTCTGCGGCATGGAAAACCATCTGCCCCCTGAGGGCCATGTCCTCATCTGCTGCACCGTACCCCGCGGCCTGGGGGATTCCCTTTCTGCCGCAGTGCTTGAGCTTGGGGTCTGTGTGCCGGTGGTGTTCTTCGGCTCCGGGGTGGGGCTTCGGGACAAGTTGGGCTTGCTGCGGATAACCGTGCCGGTAGAAAAAGAAATTATTTGGTTCCTTGTGCCCCAGTCCGATGCGGATCTGGTGGAAAAAACCCTTATCCCCCGGGCGCGACTCGATGTTCCCGGCCACGGTTTTTTGTACAAGATCTTTGTTCACGCCCCGGTGGTGAACCTTCGGGTACGGCAGGGCAAGCGGCTCCACGCGGCCACTATGGAGCAGGTTATCTCCGCCATGGATGAGGTCCGGGGCTCCAGCGATTGGCGGCGGCTTGGCGCCCGGATAATGCATAAAGTTAAAAATAACGCCGATGACACCAAGGGCCTGTTCTTTATCGGCGAGGAGGAGGAAGTTGAGCTGTTCCGGCAAACGGCAATGGAAAACGGCGCGCGAGGGGCGACCCTGAACCAACTGGAAATGCGCTCCTACCACGCCGTCGAAGCGGAGCAGGCCATGGAGTCCCACTCCCGTGAATTCTGCGACATCATCATCCCCGCCTCCATTGAGCAGGCGATATTGGATAGCATAGAAAAAGCCGGTCTCTTCGATGAGGGCCGCGACTGTATAATGAAGGTCCTTCCGGTAGAGATGTCCGGCGCTATTCGCCGGCGGACGGGGTAAGAATTTGAATTCATTCCTCCTGTTATGTTATACTAAGACTAAGTCATGAATAAAGTACTCAAAGAAAAAATCATGGAAGCCTTTACATCGGTGCTTCCCATCACGGTCATTGTACTCATTGCCAGCGTGGTGCTTACACCCATGCCTGCGGGGACCATCCTGCTATTCCTGGTGGGGGCGACACTCCTGGTTATCGGGATGGGCTTTTTTACCCTGGGGGCGGATATGGCGATGATACCCATGGGGGAAGGTGTAGGGATAGAGCTTACCAAATCGTCAAAACTAATACTTATCCTTGTGGTCACTTTTATCATGGGGGTGATTATTACTATCGCCGAGCCGGACTTACAGGTGCTGGCAAAGCTGGTTCCTTCTGTTCCGTCCCTGGCCCTGATCCTCACTGTTGCCGTGGGGGTGGGACTCTTCCTGGTGGTGGCGGTATGTAGAACCCTCTTCAAAATCCGGCTTTCGGTGCTGTTGGTTTTTTTCTATATTGTTACTTTTGCACTTGCGTATTTTTCCCCCGGCGCCTTTATCCCCGTTGCGTTTGACTCCGGTGGGGTTACCACCGGCCCCATTACGGTGCCCTTTATGCTGGCAATGGGCATTGGCGTGGCATCCATTCGCAGCGACAAGGACTCCCAGGACGACAGCTTCGGCATGGTGGCATTGTGCAGTATTGGGCCCATTATAGCGGTGATGCTTTTGGGGATTTTTTACAAGTCCGAATCCGCTGCAGTAGCATCCAACGTTATCCACCATGTTGACACTTCCAGGGACGTGGTTAAGCTCTTTTTGGTTGAAGTCCCCGAGTACGCCAGGGATGTATTTATGGCCCTGGGGGTGATTGTTTTTTTCTTCATTGTATTCCAGCTTTTCTCCCGGCGCTATAAAAGGCACCAGATCGGCAGGATTGTCGTGGGTTTCTTCTACACCTTTATCGGTCTGGTGGTTTTTTTAACCGGGGTGAATGTAGGCTTTATCCCCGCAGGCCAACTGCTGGGGTCCCAATTGGCGGCTTCGCCCCTCAAATGGGTGCTGATACCCTTTGGAGTGCTGGTGGGCTACTTCATTGTGGCCGCCGAGCCGGCGGTTCATGTGCTCAACAAGCAGGTTGAGGAAATTTCTTCTGGCGCCATAACCCAAAAGATGATGAACCAGGGGCTTTCCATCGGCATGGCTGCAGCCCTGGCCATCACCATGACGCGGATACTTTTTGGCATTCCTATCATGTGGATTTTGATCCCCGGTTATGCCTTTGCCCTGGTCCTTACCTTTTTTGTGCCAAAAATTTTTACCGGTATTGCCTTTGACTCCGGCGGTGTGTGTAGCGGTCCCATGACCTCCACCTTTCTCCTGCCCCTGGCAATGGGAACCAGCGAGGGCGTTGGCCGGGATATGATGATCAGCGCGTTCGGCATCGTGGCAATGGTGGCGATGACGCCGCTAATTGTCATTCAGATGATGGGGCTGTTCTATCTTCTGAAAACCAGGAAGGCCGATGCCCTGGCTCAGCAGCAGGCCGCCGCAATCAGCGCCGCTTCTGCCGGTGAGATAATCGATTATGGCGAGATAACCGTTTTTGGGGAGGGACTGGCAAATGGCTAACCTGTTCTCAAAATTGTTTTCAAAATTGGCGGTGCCCGGCGCCCGGCAAAACCCGGAACCCCCGGAACCCGCCCGGCCCGGCATACCAACGCTTAAGCTGATCTTTTTCATCATTGACTGGAACCGGGTCAAGGCCATTTCCGGTGTGTTTGAAGAAGAAAAGGTACGCTTTTATTTTACCAGCAAAGGCAGGGGAACCGCGAGTTCCGATGTTCTTGACCTCTTGGGCATAGGCGCCAACGACAAGGCCGTGGTTCTCTGCATGGAACAGGCGGTGCTGGTTCCGGTCTTGCTGAAAGAGGTGCAGAAGAAGCTCGGTTTCCACAATCCCGGCGCGGGCATAGCTTTTACGGTGCCGCTTTCGGGGATCAACACCCCGATGCTGCGGGTTTTCAAGCAAAGTATCCACAAAAACGAAAAAATCGCCGCAGAATTTGACAGTATAGCGGCTGCCGGAGACAGTCCGGCAAACGAAGGAGGAGTCATGGCAGGCGAATTTACCCACGACCTTATCATTTCGGTAATAAACCAGGGTTATAGCGATGAATTTATGAATACCGCCAGAGCGGCGGGGGCCTCCGGCGGTACAGTGCTGAACGGTCGGGGACAGGGACACGATGGGGCGGTCAAATTTTTCGGCATTTCGGTTCAGGATGAAAAAGAAGTGATCATCATGCTGACCAGCCGCGAAAAGAAGACCGCCATTATGCGGGCAGTCTGCGAGACTCATGGCCTGAACAGCAAGGCCCAGGGGATTGTGTTCTCGTTGCCGGTGGATAATGTAATGGGTTTGACTTTTGAGTAAAAAATATTTCCCAATTACAGGTACTTGCTTCTTCGCTATAAATAGTGCAAAGTAATCATAAGATTACTTAAAATTGTTGATTAAGGAGTAGAAAGCTATGAAAAGATTTCTTTTGATCACAACGCTGATAAGCGTTATGTTGATTGGGGCCTGTAAAACAACCAGCCCCATTACCACCCAGGAACAGGCAAATGATGCGCTTCAGGAGATTTACAACAATTACAGGTCCGATCTCATTCTTGACGGCGCAAAGTCCTACACCGTTGTTAGGGGTGATACGCTTGCGGCAATTTCCCGTGCACAGTATAACAATGGGTTTTATTTCCCCATTATAATGCTGGCCTCAAGCGAAGTGGTTCTGGACCCGGATCTGATTGAACCGGGTATGCAGCTTACTGTACCGGATCTGCAGCGGAATTTGAACGATGCAAAGGCAAAGGGCAAAATAAAGAGCTTTCTTGGCGAGATTGCAGGTGTTTATGACCGACGGGACCGGCCCCAGGATGCTGACGGCCTGCGAGATCTGGCGGATACACTGTAATTCGTCCCGCAGTTTTTAACTCAACCAACAACCGGCTTGTGTTATTGTATATGAGCCGGTTTTTTTTTATACTTGAGGTAGGAGTTACTTATGAAAGCACGCCGTTATTTTTTTACCTCCGAATCAGTCGGAGAAGGTCATCCTGATAAACTTTGCGATCAGGTTTCAGATGCCATTCTGGACGCCTGTCTGAAAGCCGATCCTCAAAGCCGGGTCGCCTGTGAAACTTTTGCCTCTACCTCACTGGTACTGGTCGGGGGCGAGATAACCACCGCTACATTCGTGGATTTTCAGCATGTAGTCCGGAATATCGCCAGGGAAATCGGTTATACCGATCCGTCTTACGGCCTGGATTGCAATTCTATGGCGGTGCTGGACATGATACACAGCCAGTCCCCGGACATCAGTCAGGGCGTTTCTGGTACGGGCCTGAAAAAATTCAAGGGGCAGCAAGGCGCCGGCGACCAGGGCATGATGTTCGGCTTTGCCTGCAATGAAACCAAAGAGCTCATGCCATTGCCCATTACCCTGGCGCATAAAGTCCTGCTGCAGGCTGCGAAATTGCGCAAAAACAAAACCATCAAATGGCTGCGTCCGGATTCCAAAAGCCAGGTAACCGTGGAGTATGAAGGTCATACCCCCATTCGCATTGACACGGTAGTCGTTTCTCATCAGCACGATCCCGATGTCAGCTACAAGGACATTGAATCCACCATCATCGAAAAGATCATTCAGCCCATCCTTGAGCCCACGGGTCTTTTGGACAAAAAAACCAAATACTTCATCAACCCCACCGGCCGTTTTGTGGTAGGCGGTCCTTTTGGCGATACCGGACTTACGGGCCGCAAAATCATCGTAGACACCTACGGCGGCATGGGCCGTCACGGCGGCGGCGCTTTCTCCGGCAAGGACCCTACTAAAGTAGACCGTTCCGCCGCCTACATGGCGCGTTATGTTGCCAAAAACATCGTCGCTGCCAAACTCGCCGACCGCTGCGAAATTGAACTGGCCTACGCCATCGGCGTTCCTTATCCGGTTTCGGTCATGGTTGACACCTTTGGTACCTCAAAAATCCCCGAAGACCGCATAGAGGCGGCAGTAGGAAAAATCTTTGACCTCAGTCCCGCCGGCATCATCAAAACCCTGGATCTCCGCCGCCCAATTTACTGGAAAACGGCAAGCTACGGCCACTTTGGCCGCGCCGAGTTCCCCTGGGAAAAGACGGACAAGGCAGAAGAGCTGAAAAAAGTGTTACATTAATTAGTGCAGTAAAGACCAATATATCCAAATATCCCATCGTATAGTCCGCCGGGGCCTTCGGTAACATTGAGGAGCCTGTTATCCTTCTGGAAGGCCCCCGGTCTACCGGCAAGTCAACACTTATCCGTGCCCTTGCCGAAGAATTCAATACCCAGGCGCTCGATTTTGACAATCAGACGATCCGGGAAAATGCTGGGCGAGACCCGGAATTTTTTACTCAAAGCGATAAACCCGGTGTTCCTATTTTAATTGATGAGTACCAGCGGGTTCCTGCAATACTGGATGCCATCAAGATCAGGATGAATCAATCAAGCCGTCCCGGGCAATTTGTGATTACCGGCTCTACCAGGCATGATGCCTTGGCAGGCAGCGTTCAGGCCCTGACCGGCAGGATGCACCGGATGATGATCTATCCCTTTGCACAATCCGAAATGGAAGAAACGGCCCCGGATTTAATCTCAAGAATCATCATTGATGCCGATGCGGTAATTCAAAAAGAAAAAAATAAGCCCTCAACGGAAACCCGTGAGGGGTATATTAACCGGATTGTACAGGGCGGTTTTCCCCTGGCAGTAATACGTTCCGGCCAGGTGCGGAATCGCTGGTTTGATGATTGCATACGCCAAACAATTGAACGGGATATTCCCGGTATCACAAAGATACGGAACAAGCGTGGGCTTTCAGTATTGCTGCGGAAACTTGCCGCCCAAACCGCGCAGATTCTCAAGCTTGAAAAAATTTCCTCAAGCGCCGCTATCGATATTGCCACAACCCGGGATTATCTCCAGTTGCTGCAGGATGTGTTTATGGTTTACGAGCTTCCGGCCTGGGGCAGAACCTTGGGCTCGCGTGTTGCCGCAAAATCGAAAATAAATATTCTCGATTCCGGTATAGCTGCCCGGCTCGTGGGACTAACTGCGGAAAAATTGGGTACAAAAGATCCTTCCGCCCTGAGTGAGCTTGGCCATCTTCTGGAAACCTTTGTCATATCCGAAATTTTGAAGGAACTCTCCTGGCTTGACGATACAGTCTTAACCGGTCACTGGCATACCCATGATCACCAGGAAGTCGATTTTGTAATAGAGCTTATGAACGGCTCTGTGTACGGATTTGAGATAAAAGTTTGATGACAGGCTTTTTGCGCGCCGATAGCAAAGCTCTGGGAATGAAATGTTTCACGTGAAACACACACCTCAAATTTGACAATGAGTAAGCCATGAACTATACTACAATGATAGGATAGAAATTAATGAAACGATATGGTCTTATAATACTGTTTGCCAGTTTGGGTCTGATTGCGGCCTGTGTAAATTTGAAGGAAATTGTGATAAAGTCCCCGGATCTGAGTAAAATCGCCGATGGAACCTATCAAGGGAATTCCAAAGTGGGGCCGGTACGGGTTACTCTGGATGTGACTATTAAGGATAGAACCATAACCTCTATAGAGATCATCAGGCACTTCAATGGTTTGGGGGAAAAGGCGGAGACAATAGTACCCAAAATAATTGAAGCTCAGAGCCTTGATATTGATGTTGTAAGCGGCGCTACCGGCAGCAGCAAAGCCATACTGCTGGCTGTTGAAAATGCCCTTGCCGAAAAGTGATGTTCCACGTGAAACAAACTCTAAAGTACGATGAATATGGAGTAGTAATAGAAAAAGGAGAAGATCATGCAGAAGGAAATTATCACTTTATTTACAAAGTACAATAAATCGGTCAATGAAGCCATGAACGATATCATTAAAACCCTAAGCCCGGAAGAATGGGAAAAGCCCCTGGATGGTTTTTTCCCCTCAGTCCGCAGCCAGTGTTCTCACTTGTACATTTGCGATTTTAACTGGCTCAAGCGTTTTAGGAATTTTCGGCCCTTTTCGTCCCTGAATGATTCATCTTTTGACCAAAATTATTCTTTTAAGGATACCCTTTTTGCGGATATGGACGAATATCTTGACAAACGCCCTGAGTTGGATGGCCGGATGATGTCTTTTTCAGCGGAAATAACCGATGCCGACCTTGCAGGTACGCTAAAGTACACCGATTCCCACGGCAAAGTCTATGAGCGCAATTTCGGCGGTTGCGTGATGCAATCCCTTAACCACGGCGCTCACCACCGGGGCGGGATCTCAGTTTATCTTGATATGCTGGGCAAGGAAAACGACTTTAGCTCTCTGGGACAGGTGTTATGAATGAAGGGCAAAGGGGCAAACACCGCCCATGCCCTAAACTTGACCCATAAATCAGCATATAGTAAATTAGGGATTAAGAATTTTTAACCGCGAAGGGGAAAAAGGGTCTTTCCTTCCTTTGTCGCCTTCGGCGCCTTTGCGGTTTTTCTTCTTCGTTTTTGATTTTGTGGGACAAGTTTAGCCCTTTAGCTCCCCCTCGCAGCGGGTTCTTAGGTTGTTTATTTCTTTGTGTCCCCAAGGCTAAAAACCAGGGTTGTCTCTGCTCCGTCCTTGTCCTTGGTTGAAAATTCCAGATTGCCTTTGACCAGGTTCCACTTATAGGCGTTTTGCAAATAAAGGAAATAATCCTGCTCTTTGAGCTTTTCCGGCTGTCTGATGGGGGCCATTAGGGTTCCGGCCATGGGACTTATGCTGATGGCCAGATTCTTGTCCAGCTTATAGGGGGCGAAATAACGATTTGGGGCGCCAACGCCGCTGATACGTTCCGCGTCAAAAGTCAGGGTAAAAATTTCCCCAAAACCTTCGGAAACAAGGGTGTTGCGATCAAATTTGATGCTCACGTTTTTAACCTGCACATCAATCAGTTTCCATTCCTTTCCTGATACATCCGCAAAATTGGGGGCGCTTTTACAGGCCATGACACTTAGAATGATGAGCGCGGCGGGAATCCAAAATTTTTTTTTCATATTTTTCTCCTATACTTTATATTTACACATTTTCTCAATTTTGTCATTATTATATTATCATTATCATATGAAGGGGTGAATTATGAACAGATTTTTTTTAAAGCCGCTTATCGCTTTTGTTGTCTGCGTTTTTGCCGCCTTCCTCTGCGCGGGTATTGCCGCCTTTATCCAGAGCGGCTTTGGAACTGTTTTGGTGGAGTCCGGCTATTTTACGTCTGGTGAAACCGCAGATGGGCTTTCCAGCCGCATTGCCTACAAGCTCTATCGTCCCAAAGGCGCGAATGCGGCTCACCCCGTGCCGGCGGTGCTGGTTATGCACGGATATCAGAACGATAAGGAAACCTCTGCGGCTTTCAGCCTTGAGCTTGCCCGGCGGGGTATTGCGGCTCTGTCGGTGGATCTCTACGGCCACGGCGATACCAGTCCGGGTATGCGGGGACGGGGCTGGGGTAGATACAAGCTCACCAATCTGGATAAAACCGTTTCCGGTCCCAAACGCTTCCTCATCATGATGACATTCAGCGTGCTGGATTTTTTTCGCCCGGAAATTTCCTCCGGCGTGATTGATAGTTCTATGGGCGGGAAAAGCGCCTACCGTTACCTTGCATCTCTGCCCTTTGTGGATGCGAAGCGGATTGGCATTACCGGCCATTCTATGGGCACCTGGGCTTCCTGGTCAGTGGGTGCGGCCTTCCCGGAACACCGGGCTATTGTGCTCCAGTGCGGCGAGCTTATTCCCCCTGAGTATTATGACGCGGACAGGACACACTTCAACAATGTGCTCCTGCTTCAGGCGCGGTACGACGAGTTTGATTATTTCCGCGATTACCAGCGCAATGTGATGGGTCTTGAAAAAACGCCGCTGCGCTACCATGACTTTATGGGACAGAGCGCCCCGGTGGAATGGGACAGAACTTACGGTTCCTTTGCCGACGGCAGCGCCCGGCGCATGGAGCTGATTCAGAACAACCACCGCCTTACCACCCACGATAGTCATGCGTTACGCGCCGCCATGAACTGGTTTACCAATGCCCTGGAAGTAAAAACAAATTTGGCGGATTCAAACCTGGTTTACATGATCAAGGAAACGCTGATTCTCATCTCCATGCTTGCCGCTCTGGGTTCCATGCTGCCCCTCTTTTTGATTCTCACAAAGTTAAAGTTTTTTGCTTGCCTGGTCAGGCCCCTGGATGAAAAGCCGAAAATGCTTTCCCCCAAAAGCCGCAACATTACCGCTTTGGTTTCGATACTGATCAGCGGTTTAACTTTTCCCTTTTTGGGGCAGCTTGGTCACGGACTTTTGCCGGTACCGGAAAATATTTTTCGCATGACCATTGGCACCGGCTTTATCACCTGGCTTACGTTTTTGATGCTGGTTTCTCTTATCATGTTGATCGTCTGGTTCAGGCGGGGTGAGGGGAAACGCTGGACCCTGGGCGATTTAGGGCTCAGTGGCAAACCCGAGCCGGGTATCAAAATTATCCGGCCCGCGTACCGGCCCGGCCGGCTCATTCCCCGGGCGGTTCTGATGGCCGGTATACTTACCGGGATGATGTACATTCTGGTTTGTATCAGCGTCAGTCTTTTTCAGCTTGATTTCCGTTTCATCTGGCCATTTTTCAGACCATTCAGCCCGCTTCGCTTTGGCCAGTTTCTGGTATATCTGCCTTTCTATGCGGCGTTCTTTACGGTTAATGCCGGGGTAAAACTTTACGGTCAGCTCAGGCTGCCGGAAAGAAAATCGCCTGCCCGCACCCAGCTTGTCTGGTGGGGCTGGAGTGTGCTGGTTATGTTAGGCGGCGTTTTTATTATCGCCCTTATTGAATACATTCCCTTCTTTATGGGAATGGGCCCCGGAGTGGACCTGCTCTTTTCGTCCTTGTTTGGGGGGCCCTTCATGTCAGTGATGATACTGCTTATTCCCCAGTTCGCGGTGTTTTTCTTTCTTTCAACCTGGCTATTCAGGAAGAGTGGAACGATCTACACCGGCTCCTTTGTGGTGGCAATTTTGGCGTCCTGGGTGTTAAGCGGCGGTTCGGCCATGTTTTAGACTTTATTGTTTCCCGGATCGCTAACCTTATAGCTAGAATTTTTCTCAAATTTTCTATATACTTACCTCATCATGACCAACAACGACAACTATTCAGCTCAAAACATCACCGTCCTAAAGGGACTCGAAGCCGTCCGCAAGCGCCCCGGTATGTACATTGGTACCACCGGCATCGATGGCCTGCACCACCTGGTGTTTGAAGTAGTAGACAACTCCGTAGACGAGGCCATGCAGGGCTTCTGTACCGATATTCTGGTTGTTCTGGAAGGGAACGATGTAGTCCGGGTAGAGGACAACGGCCGGGGCATCCCCGTGGATATCCACCCCACCGAGCACGTCAGCGCCCTGGAGCTGGTAATGACCCGCCTCCACGCCGGCGGCAAATTCGATAAAAAGTCCTACAAAGTTTCAGGCGGTCTCCACGGTGTCGGTGTTTCGGTGGTGAACGCCCTTTCCGAGTGGTGCGAAGCTTTTGTCCACGTCAATGATGGAAAAATCCACACCCAGCGCTATAAAATCGGCATCCCCGAAGGCCCCGCCCGCGAAGTACCTGCAGCAAACCTCCCCTACGCCACCACCCCCGACCGCCGGGGTACCATAGTCCGCTGGAAAGCCGACGCCTCAATTTTCGTTGAAGGCACCACCTACAATTTTGACGCGCTTTCCAACCGTCTGCGCGAGCTGGCCTTTCTCAACAAGGGCCTTAAAATCACCATACGGGACGAGCGCCTTTCCACCCCCAAAGTCCATGAGTTCAAGTTTGACGGCGGCGTTAAAAGTTTTGTGGACTACCTCAACGAAAACAAAACCGTATTGTACAAGGAACCGATTTTTATTGAAGGCGTCCGTGATGATGGCTCAGGCGGCCAGGTCGAAGTAGAATGTGCCATTCAGTACAACGATGGCTTTAACGAAATAATGTTCTCGTTTGTGAATGACATCAACACCCGCGAAGGCGGTACCCATCTGGTGGGCTTTAAGTCCGCCCTTACCCGTACCCTCAACGAGTTCCTCAAAAAATCGAAGCACTCCAAACTCAAAGAGTTCAAAGAAGAAAGCCTTTCCGGTGACGACGTGCGCGAGGGCCTTACCGCCGTGCTTTCGGTAAAGGTGCCGAATCCCCAGTTCGAAGGCCAGACCAAGGGCAAACTCGGCAACTCCGAAGTGAAAAGCATCGTCGAGTCCCTGGTGAACGAGCAGCTTGAGTTGTTCTTTGACAAGCACCCCGACGTAATCGCCAACATCCTGGAAAAGTCCGTGTTAGCTGCAAAGGCGCGTATCGCCGCCCGCCAGGCCCGTGACGCCACCCGCCGCAAAAACGCCATGGACAGCGCCGGCCTTCCCGGCAAACTTGCCGACTGCTCCGAAAAAGACCCTGCCAAGTGCGAGCTTTTCATTGTCGAGGGCGACTCTGCCGGCGGCTCCGCCAAGGGCGGCCGCGACCGCCGCACCCAGGCCATACTTTCGCTCTTTGGAAAAATGCTCAACGTGGAAAAAACCCGCATCGAAAAAGTCGTGACCAACGAAAAACTCCAGCCCATCATCGCCAGCATCGGCGCCGGCTGCGGCAACGAATTCGACATCGCCAAAATCCGCTACCACAAAATCATCATCATGGCCGATGCCGACGTGGACGGCTCCCACATCCGTACCCTGCTCCTTACGTTTTTCTACCGCTACATGACCGACCTCATTGAGCGGGGCCACGTCTACCTCGCCATGCCCCCCCTCTACCGTATCACCTACGACAAAAAATCATTCTACGCCTACGACGATCCCGAAAAAGATCGCATCCTCTCCGAGTCCGGCAAAGACCCCGAAAAAGTCGCGGTCCAGCGCTACAAAGGGTTAGGTGAAATGAACCCTGACCAGTTATGCGACACCACCATGGACCCCATCCAGCGCAACCTCATCCAGGTCCACCTTGACGACACCGTTGAAGCCGATCGTATCTTTACCACATTGATGGGCGAAGTCGTCGCTCCGCGGCGGGAGTTCATTGAGGAGAATGCGCTGCTGGTGAGTAATTTGGATGTGTAGGGTATTCAGGAAGGGGGGCGTATTTCCAGACCGTTTTTTCGTAGCCGTTGCGTTTGCTGTCACGCCCCCCTGCGCTCCATACCCGCCTTTGGCGTGTATTCCGCTACCCCCCTACAATGTGAAATAATAGAGGGTAAACTTTATTTTAAGGAAATGGAGTGATTTGGAATAAATCATGGCTAAGATCGACCGTATTACCCAGTTACAAACCATCGTCTCCCTTTTTTCTGCAAACATAGTCCAGTACAAAAGCGGTCAGTACGACGAGTCAAACACCCGCACGGATTTTATCGACAAGTTCTTCACTCTGCTTGATTGGGACATCGCCAACAATCAGGGCTTTTCCGAAAGCTACCGCGATGTGGTACGGGAAGACAAGGTAAAAATCGATGGCAATCAAAAAGCCCCCGATTACAGCTTCCGCATCGGCGGCGTGCGCAAATTTTTTGTCGAGGCAAAGAAGCCGCAAGTCAACATAAAAGATGCCGTGGAACCGGCCTATCAGGTGCGGCGTTATGCCTACACCGCCAAACTACCGCTTTCGATTTTGACCAATTTTGAGGAATTCGCCGTTTATGATACTCGCATAAAACCCAATAAAGACGACAAGGCAAGCGCGGCGCGTATTTTCTATTGTACCTTTGATGAATATGAAAAAAACTTTGATTTTATCCGCAGTACCTTTTCAAAAGAAGCCATTCTGAAAGGCAGTTTTGACAAATACGTTGAGACAAATAAAAACAAGAAAGGCACATCCGAAGTTGATACTGAGCTGCTTAATCTTGTTGAAGAATGGCGTCTGGAATTGGCGAAAAACATCGCCAAAAACAACCCCGGCCTTTCGATTTACAACCTCAACACAGTGGTTCAAAAAATCATCGACCGCATTGTGTTTCTGCGGATAGCCGAGGACAAGGGTATTGAAGATGAGGCTCTGCTTTTAACCGTTGCCAAAACAAGCAATATATACGAAAAACTTATTCTACTGTTTGAAAAAGCCAACGCCAAATACAATTCGGGACTTTTCGCCAATGTTGACTGGATTGACAAAGTGTCTGTCGATGACAAGGTGCTGTCTGCCATCATTGTCAATTTGTATTACCCCGAATGTCCCTACGAGTTTTCCGTTTTGCCTATTGAGATACTTGGCAGCATTTATGAACGTTTTCTGGGCAAGACCATCCGCCTGACTGCGGGGCACAACGCTAAAATTGAGGAAAAGCCGGAAGTCAAGAAAGCGGGCGGCGTGTTTTACACCCCGCAATACATTGTGGATTATATCGTTCAAAATACCGTGGGCGAAAAAATCAAAGGCAAAACACCCGAGGAAACTACGATCATAAAAATCTGCGACCCCGCCTGCGGTTCCGGTTCCTTCCTGGTCGGCGCGTATCAGTACCTCTTGAATTATCATCTTGATTATTACACCCAAGCAAAAAACTTGAAAAGCGCCCAGAAAAATAAAAAAATTTACGAAGCCGGTTTTAATTCCTGGAAACTTACCATTGAAGAAAAACAGCGAATTCTTGTCAGCAATATTTTTGGTGTTGACATCGACAGCCAGGCGGTGGAAGTAACAAAACTGTCCCTCTATTTAAAGCTCCTTGAAAACGAAGGCAAAGAAGCCGAGGGCTGGCTTTTTACCCATTCGCAGCTAACGCTTCTGCCATCCCTTGAGGATAACATCAAATGCGGCAACAGCCTGATCGGTACGGATTTTTACGCTCAGCCCGATCTTGACCTGACCGACGATGACCGCATCAAAGTGAATTGTTTTGATTGGGAGAAAGAGTTTCCGGTGATTTTCAAGGCTGGCGGTTTTGACGTGGTAATTGGGAATCCGCCGTATGTGTTAGTACAAACAATAGATGATAAAGCGCAATTTGATTATTTATCAAAAAAATATGAATCCGCTACTTACAAAATTGATACCTATCAGGTTTTTATTGAAAAAGCCTTAAGGATTTCTGGTGTTGGTGGGTTTGTTGGTTTTATTACTCCCAATACTTTTTTAAGAAATAAGTATTCATCAAATATACGCAGCATCCTTTTGAGACAGTCTTGTATTCGTAATTTGCGTTTGTTTTATTATCCTGTTTTTGTGGCAGCAAGCGTTGACACATTAATTATATGTACGCAAAAAGGGAATATCGAAGAAAAAGAACATATAGTTGAAATAACAAAATGTATTCAACTAGATAATATTCCACAAAAAATTTATTTTCCGCAAAACGAATGGTTAAAAAACAACAATTATGAAATTGAAATAATTGATAATATTCAAACTATTGAGATAATCAAGAAAATGCAAGCACTGTCAAAGCCCTTTGGGACATTTGGAACAGCTTATTTTGGAATTCAAACACATGACAGGGAAAAGTATGTTTCTGTGAATAGAAAGTCAAACAATTGGAATCCGGTAATTGATGGAAAAAACATTCATAATTTCTTTTTTGATGAACCAACGGAGTATGTTTGTTGTGAAAAAAAGGCTATAAAGAGCGGCGGAAATAATGAGGTGTATAAAATGGAACGTATTTGTACACGTCAGATCGGCGAAACACCAATAGCTACAATTGTACAAGGTGGAATATACACACTGAATACAGTATACAATCTATATTTTGACAAAGAAACAAATTATTCCATAAAGTTTATACTTGGTATAATGATGTCGTCTGCCTTCAGGTTTTATTGGAAAGCGAAACACTTTGATGAAAAAAAGACTTTCCCAAAAATCAAAAAAGATGCTTTAATGGATATGCTTATACCCACCCTTGATTTATCCGTGAAATCCGATAAAGCTAAACACGACAATTTTATCTCGCTTGTAGATAAACTGTTGGAATTAAAGCAAAAAGAAGCTACCGAACCCAACCAGCAAGTAAAGACGATGATTGCACGGCAGATTGAGGGTGTGGATAAGGTGATTGACACGACGGTGTATGAGTTGTATAATCTTACAGAAGAAGAGAAAAAGATTGTTGAGGATAAAATATGAGTGGTCTGCATGATGTATTGAACAGGCTCAACCTCAATTCCTCAAATGGATTGTATCATTTTCATGAACAGTGGGATAATCAAGTAAATTTTCCTAGCCGTATAAAACAGCTTCTTGAAAAAAAGATAAAACCAACTGCATTTTTTTGCTTTGATAACAAGCCTTTAATACTTTTTTTTGAAAATCCAAAAAATAAAAATGAACTGCATCGTATGATTTGGAATTTCAATGAATGTCCCATAATAATTATTATTGAAGAAAATGCTGTGGAAGTATTCAATGGGTTTAAACTTTCATTTGAAAAGAATGGATTTTTGAATAAAATAGGTGATCATGAAAAGCTTGACGATTTCAATTATTTTAAATTGGTTACTGGTCAAACATGGGAAAAGTATCAAAAAGAATTACATTATGAGAACCGTGTTGATTATATGTTATTGTCCAATATTCGAGAGACAAGAAAATTGATCATTGAAAAATTTCCTGATCCTGAAAATAAAGAAATTGAGAAAAAGCATACAAAAATTACAAATGCTTTATTGGGAAAAATCATTTTTATAAGATATTTGATAGATAAAGGTGTAAAATTAAATTTTGAGGATACTCCCAAAATTTGGACCAATGGCGATTTATGTAATTTACTGATGAATCATAAAAGAACCAGACAGTTCTTTGATTATTTATCTGATCCCGACAAGGGGTTTAACGGCGATTTATTCGTGTTAACCGTCAAAGAGTATGCAGCAATTCCGCAAGAGGCATATAAAGAAATTATTCGTTTATTGAAAAGTGAAGACATTGGCACAGGGCAACGTTCGTTGTTTGATTTATATGATTTTTCTATTATTCCGATTGAATTTATAAGCAATATTTATGAATCTTTCGTTGGAATAGAAAATCAAGCAAAAGAAGGGGTATATTACACACCGTTGTTTTTGGTTGATTATATTTTGTCTGAAACTATTACGAAAGCGGTTGAATGTAATAAAAATACAAACTGTAAACTACTTGATCCAGCCTGTGGATCCGGTGTTTTTTTGGTAGAGGCATTGAGAAAACTCATTGAACAATATATTGCAGATAATGCAAATAAACATTTTAAGGCTGATAAATTCAAAAAAGACATAAAAAAAATTGCAGAGGACAATATTTTTGGAATAGATAAAGACGAAAGCGCTATACAGGTTGCTATTTTTTCTGTTTATCTAACTTTTCTTGATTATATGAATCCTCCGGAAATAGCAACATTTAAATTTCCTAACCTTCGTGATACTAATTTTTTCTGCGACAATTTTTTTGACACGGAAGCTGCTTTTAATACAATCCTGAAGGATAAAGAATTTTTATTCATTGTTGGTAATCCACCCTGGAGGCGTGGAAATGATGAAGAAAAGCCATTGTATACTGAGTATATAAGAATACGTAAAAATAAAGAAAAAGACAAAGGTGAACCTTTTATTGATATTGGAAATAAAGAAATAGCGCAGGCATTTTTATTACGAAGCAGTGATTTCTCGAATGAAAACACAAAATGTGCTTTAATTGTTACAAGCAAAGCTTTATATAATTTACAAAGCAATGATTTTAGAAAATATTTTTTGCAACATTATTTAATCGAACAGGTATTTGAGCTTGCTCCTGTACGAAGAGAAGTTTTTAATAGGTCAAATACTAAAGCAATATCACCAGCTTGTGTATTGTTTTTCCGTTATGCCCACGGGGAAAATACAGATTCAAATATTATAAAACATATAGCATTGAAACCAAGCAGGTTTTTCTTTTTGTTTAAAATATTTGCAGTTAGCAGGTATGATATTCAAAGTGTACAACAAAATCGATTGAAACAAGATGATTGGATGTGGAAGGTTTTAGTATATGGTTCATATTTTGATTTTAATTTCATTAAAAGATTAAAAGATGAATTTGATTCGATACAAAACATCCTTGATAAAGAAACAGATACTTTAGTTAGTCAGGGTATAAAAAGAGTTGATGGAGAAGAAAAGATTAATGCTGATAGGTTATTGGGGCTTGATTTTTTAGATTTAAAGAAAAAAGAGATCGAGCAATTTTATTTACCACTGAATCATCATAAATGGGAACTCCCTGAAGTCGGATATATTTATAGAGAAAATGGTGAAATTTGCGAAGATGTGTTTTCTCCACCGATGTTATTAGTAAAAGAAACAGTAAATACAAATCTAGAGTCTGTATCTGCCGTTTCATTTCAAAAAATACTTTTTACAGATAAAGTAACTTCAATTAAATTCAGGAATAATAAGAATATAGATAATTATTATTTATTAGCAGGATTAATGAATTCTACGCTTTTTGCTTATTATATGCTTCATAAATCATCGACGGCTGGTATTATGATTGAGCAGCAAATAAACGATAAGGAGCGTTTTTCATTTCCGTATTCGTATTCGAAAGATATAATTAACTATGCGAAAAAAATAGAAAGTTTGAAAAGAGAAACTAATTCAGCACTTTTTGAAAATAATCAAAATGATATTGACAAAATGAAAGAAAACATTGATTTCTCTATTTTTAAATTATTCCAGTTGAATGATATTGAACAAACATTGGTTGATTATAGTAAAAATGTAATGATTCCAATATTAATGAAGCATAAGGGATATGATAATCTTTTTTTACCCTGTGAATTTAAAGATAAAATATTGCAAGATTATGCAAATTTATTTTTGAATCGATTTGAAAAAAGGTTTGAATCTGTTGATAAAAAATTGATCGCTGAAGTATGGTATACTAATCAAGTTATAGGAATATTTTTTAGGGTTGTCATAAGGCCAGAGTATAAAGAGACCATACTTTGGGAAAATAAACAAATTGATGAAACCGGAATACTTCAACGAATAATTGAACTGGGGGTGGAAAAAATTACCGAACAACTTTTCGTGCAAAAAGATGTGCGTGGTTTTGAAGAGGAATATTTTTATATTTTCAAGCCAAACGAAAAGCGGCTCTGGCATAAGGCGATTGGGTATTTAGATATAGAGGAATTTGCTGACGCAATGCATCAAGTGAAAAGAGAAAATGACTATGAACAATAAGCCCCTTAATGCGTCACCATTCAGGTACAAAACTGTTTTTTGTAATAATGAATTTGAGGAAATACTTGCAGGAATTATAGCCTGTTATTATTGTATAGTTGAAGAAAAAATACTATTGCCTTCCAATGATGAAAATGAAATCAGAAATGTTATGCTTTCTAATTATCTAAAAAATGCGAAGTTTAAAACAGAACATCCTCCATTAGGAAATTATCTATTTGATAAAGAAACGGTTGAAAACAATGGTAGAGCCGATATTCGAATACTTTCTATGAAACCTTATGTTGATGACTATAGCTATTATATTATTGAATGTAAACGACTGGATAATAAAAATCAAACTGGAAAATCAGGACTAAATGGCGAATATGTATATGAAGGCATTGTACGATTTTTATCAAAGACATATCCGTTTTATAGAGAAACCGCAGGGATGATAGGTTTTGTTGTTGTAAAGATGGATATTGAACAAAATAATAATGCTATTAATCAGATTTTACAAACATTTCCTGAATCAAAAACACAGCAGGAACTTATGAAAAAACAGATACTCCCTGGCTTCGATTATTCTTATTACTCAAGCCATTTAGTTGAGCGAGAAATAAAATATATTTATCATTTGATGTTAGATTTTTCAGAAAATGTTGAAAGAAGCGGGCTATGAAACAATGAAAAGAGAGCTTGATATACTGCGCTTCGATTCCGCTGATGAAGCATGGTTTGATTTTGTTATTGCCAACCGGCGAAACGCATGGCAGGGTAAAAAATATGATATAATCTACGGTCCGGTAGCGAATGATACCATATACCGTACTTTAATCGCATTTGAAACAGGGACACTGACAAAAACGGAAACTATCAGCAGATTAAAAGTCCATCAGTTATTCGATCAAATGACCTTTGCATCAGAGCGTTCCCTTGTCTTTCTGGAATATTCAGGTTTTGTGGAGGCAGACAATGGATGATACCCAATTCAAGGCAACCCTGGAAATGCTCATTCCCCTCGTCATCAATGAAATAGTCAAAAGCCGCCATGTAGACGAGCAGGAAGCTTTTGAGTTATTGTATTCCTCTTTCCTGTACAGTAAACTGGAAGTGGAGTCCACCAAGCTGTGGCATTTAAGCCAATTAACGCTGGCTAATTTGTTGAATGAGGAACTTGAAACGGGAACCATCAATTTTCCCCAGGAGGCCTAGATGAACGATAATGCCGAATTTATCGCCTACTGCATGGAAGAATACAAAGCCGCAAACCGCATAACAGGAAAAGAGCTTATCGATCTTTTCAAAAAATATAACATCCTTGACTATATTGTTTCGTGTTATGGCGCTCTGCACACAATGGGCGGTCTTGCCATCGCGGAAGATATAGGTTCCCTTATTGACGATATGAAAAATGGTACACCAAGGTAATTTTGCAGATATTGTGTGCAAAATTGCCTTGGTTGCATCTCCGTTTTCTTGTTCTCTCCGATACCTATGGCGAAAAAGATCTTTAAAACATCTTTCTGCATGAATTGACTTGTGATAAATATTGGAGCTATAATAAATTAGAATAAATGGGGAAAAAGACAATGACCAACCTAAAATCTTATATCACAATGGAATATTTGATATGAATAACAAAATCCAAACCGATCTTGATTTCATTACCACCACCATAAAAGCCAATACCACTCCGGAATCAATATACCTTTTCGGTTCTTATGCAAATGGCACACCCAATAAAGATTCAGACCTTGATATTTATGTCGTAGTGCCAGACTCCGAGATTGACATAATAGAACTAGGAGCCAAAATCCGGTTTGCTATATCCAGAAAAAAAACTCTTCCTATTGATTTACTGATAGGGAAAAAAAGTATATTTGAAAACCGCAAGAATAGATTAACTCTGGAAAGCATTATAGCCCAAGAAGGGGTAAAAATCTATGGATAAAGAATTGGTCGCCGAATGGTTCAAATTTGCTGATGATGATATTGATACCGTTTTATTGTTAAAAGAAATGCGCCCGCAGCATTATGAGATAATATGTTATCATTGCGAACAGGCAGCAGAGAAATATCTTAAAGGCTTCTTGATTTCGAAAGAACAAATGCCTCCAAAAACACATGATTTAGCCAATCTTTGTAATTTATGTGCTGAACAGTTGAGTGATTTTTCCGGTATTTTACCGCAATGCAGTTATTTGACGCAATTCGGGGTACAGCCACGATATCCCAAAGAACTTGAGATTACCAATGCCAATGTAGACCAAGCCATAAAATATGCATTAGAAATAAAAAACTTTGCTCCCATTCAAAAATTGAGAGCAGAAATCATTAAAAACAACGAATAATCGTTGCCGCCTTTGGTAAAAAAAATTTCTCGACACTGTCGAGAAAATCAATGGGATGATTGATAAGATGAATGAAGAATATTTTTTTGTAAATAAAAAAGGTAAGTGGTCAGAACCCGGAGTTCCGTATAAAGGCTGGACTTGTATCGATGTAGAAGATATTGAAGAGCCATGTTTAACTTGCGAAATGTGCGAATCACAACTGATAAGATATGTCCATTAATAGAAAATGAAAGTAGATCCTTAAAAAGATGGAGCCAAAGACAATACTTATTAAAAGAAGAGATAAAATTGGCCGCGTTTGATTGTATGCGAAGGGTACATACCCCGCCCCTCGGGGCGTTAAAAGGGGTATGTACCCTGAGACAAATACCTTACTTAAACAACCATACCCCGTCCGCTCTGCGACGAGGTTGGTTGATTTCCTGACAAAAACATTAGCAAAAGTACCAGGAAGAGATTGACATAGCAAATGCCTTGTTAAATAATCATAAAATAGGAGGCAATTATGTCTATCCCTACTTTCCAAATGGTAATGTTGCCCTTGTTAAAATTTTGCGCCGATAATCCACAAGAACACCGAATGGATGAATTAACGGATGTAATAATCAAGCATTTTAAATTAACTGATGAGGAAAGAAGGCAATTATTGCCCAGTGGTAAACAGGAGATTATTGATAACAGGGTTGGCTGGGCGCGGTCACATCTAAAAATCGCCGGATTATTGGAAGATCCTAAGCGTGGTTATGTGAAGATAACACAGCTCGGCAGTGATACAATTGCAAAAAACCCAGCAGATATAAATATGAATTTTCTCAATCAATTTGAAAAGTACAAGGAATATTATATCAACAGAAGAAAAAATGTTGACATAAAAGATAATGCTATTGAAAAAGAAGTTGAAGAAAATCCACCCTTGGAAATGATTGAAACCGGGATTGAGATACTAAATAATGATTTGGCTGAAAAATTGCTGGAAAAGATAAATAACAACAGTCCGGCATTTTTCGAAAAAATTGTTTTGGACTTGTTGCAAAATATGGGATATGGGCGTGGCAATGTAACCGGAAAAAGTGGTGATGAAGGCATTGACGGTTTTGTAAATCAAGACACCCTGGGGCTTGAGAAAATATATTTTCAGGCAAAAAGATTCACCGGGGATACACGGGTAACTGCGTCTATGGTAAGGGATTTTGTAGGCTCATTGGCAATAAAAAATGTTAAAAAAGGTGTGTTTATAACATCAACAGATTTTCCCAAAGATGCGGAACAACAGTTACAGTCACAAAATATTGTATTGATAAATCGACAAAAGTTATTATCACTGATGATCAAATATAATATTGGTGTTTCATTGGAAAAAAACTATGAAATCAAAAAATTGGATAGTGACTACTTCCCGGAGGATTAGAAAAAATCATCAAAGAAACGATCAAGAACCGCCATGTAAGGGCTTAAACTCAAAAACATCCAATCCACCGTCATAAGCGCAAATACCCGTGCGGGGCGAATTGGTAATGGGAAGCATATATTCATCTTCATTTTCATCAAAACAGGAATCGCAGAGAAATTGGTTGTCTGAGTCAAACGGATATGCTGTGCAGACAAGTGATGCGGATTTCCCGCACACTGTACATTGAAAAACCGGCGGAACATTCCGCGCTAAAAGCCGAACCACACTTTTTTGCGCCGTTCTTATAGTTTCTCCTGCTACCGTGACAAGCATAGTGGTTGTGCTGCCGTAGTCATACTGATACCCTATCTTTTCTCCAACAGCAAGAGTTTCCCATTTGCGGCTTTTTCCGATTTCAGAACGGTACATCATGTTATCAGGATTGAAAAAAGAGCTCATGTGGCCGCAGCATTCCAACCAAATTTTTCTCAAAAAAGTGTCAAGGGTCGAGAAGGAAGCTGTAACCGGAACATCAAGATACAGCCAATAATCCTCATATGAGCCCTCTACTTTAAGCAGGTAACATTTTTGTCCGGCATCGGAAGCGCCGTGCTTTTTTAACAGGTGATTCTTCATCGCGGTTTTGCCAAGTGTTTCACTGCATAGATAACAATTCCCATTGTTATTGGTAGCCATCATCTTGCTCCCCTTGTCGGCGGTGGTGACCAGTATCACCTTTACACCTTAAACTTTGACACCTCTCCGCTCAGGGTGGTGATATTGCTCGAATTTTCCGCGCTTATTTCGATAACGCGCTGGACGGCACTGTTGATCTCTTCGGTACTGCCGGCCATAGCGCTCATGCCGCCGGAGATTTCACTGGTAAGAGTTTCAAGGTTTTGGCTTTCCCGGATGGCGTCCTGCCCACGGCTTGCCATTGCACCGGAACCCTGTTTTACCTGGTCTGTGATGCTGTTGAGCTTATTGATCGATTCCAGAATATGCTGGCTACCGGTTTCCTGTTCCTGCATCATGGCGCGGATACGCTCTTCTTCGTCAGAGACTGTTTTTACTTCACGCTCAATGGATTCAAAACGCTCCAGCACCACCGCTGTTGAATGGGTGATCGTGTCAATGGAGGCTTTGATTTTTTTCAGCACTCCGCTGATCGTTTTGGATTGTTCGGCGGAAGATTCGGCGAGTTTGCGGATTTCGTCGGCTACTACTGCAAAGCCTTTGCCCGCTTCCCCGGCGTGGGCGGCCTCGATGGCGGCGTTCATCGAAAGCAAATTGGTCTGGCTGGCGATGTTCTCCATTACCGAGTTTATTTCCAGCAGGCCCTCGGATTCGCGGGCAATTTCCTGAATATCCTGGGAAACGGTCTGGAGATCGTTCCTGCTGATTTCCGAAGATTCCGCAAGGAGCGCGACATTTTCCGTGTTCTTGGTCAAGGTTTCTACTATTTGATGAATGTTGCGCAGCATGGAGTCGATGGCCTGGGAAGATTGGGAAACGTGTCCCGACTGGACGGTGATCTGTCCGTTGAGCTCGTTGATGCTTTCAATGATCTGTTCTACGGCGCTTCCGGTTTCAACAACACTGGCGGCCTGCTTTTCGGTCTGTCCCTTCATGCCCCTGATGTTAGCTGTAATGGTGTTAATCACTGCGGCGGTTTGTTCCATGCGCTGCGACAGTTCCCCGCCAACGCCGGAAAGGGAAACGTTCCGATCCCGAATCACCGTAACCAGATTTTTCATTTTTTCAATGGCGTTGCGGAATGATTTTGCCATTTCACCCATTTCATCTTTTCGTTGCGCCATGTTTTCAGGAACTTGTACAGTAAAGTTGCCCTCAGAGAATGAGGCAAGCACGGTGTTGAAAAAACCCAGGGGCCGCAAAAGGCGGCTGACAAGGAGGCCAATCAGAACGGTAAAGAACACCAGGGCAACAAGCACCCCCCCCAGCGAAATCATGTTAAGGAGGGCGCTCTCATGGATGAGGCTCTGGATCGGCTCTTCAATAAGGCGGGCTATGGCAAAGTAACCGGAGGTATCAAGATCAACAAATATCACATAACGCACCCGGCCATTGTCGATTATCGGGTAATAGAGACTTGCACTGTTAGCCATCTGATCCATGGTGAGTTTTATTTTGGAAGAATCGCTAAAGAGGTCGGAAACAGCGGCGCTGTCCTGGACAGCGGTATTTCCTTTGACATAGTTGGGGGTCTGTCCCTGCGCCTGGTTTTGGGTCAGGGTAAGGAGGGTGTTGTCAAAGATATTCATTGACTTGATACCGTTGTCGCCATTGATATAGGTTTGGAGGTGTTCTTTGATGGCGTTGGCGTTCAGCGCCGATTCCAGGATACCCCGTCCATCGGCGCGGGGGATGGCGGTGAATTTGAAAATTTCCCCGGTTTCCACCTTGATCTTCATGTCCGAGGGGAGGTAGTCCGACTGGCCATTGACCAGCATACGGTAGCCGTCCCAAATGTCAAAAAGGGAAACCCCCGCCGCGCCCGGCTCGGTGCTGAGGGTAAAAACGCCGTTTCTGCCCCCCAGGTAGAAGTCCGACATCCCCGTTTGCCGCCGCAGACGTTCCAGATCCGCCAGAGTGAGCCTTCCGGCGGTAAGCCGATCCGCCTCGTAAAGGGTCTGGGCCGCGTTCAGCATGGTACGGTCAATTTCACCCTCCAGGGTAAGGACATAGTCGCTGATGCTTTCCGCCAGATCCAGCAGCTCCCGCTGTACGTTTTCTTCGATATTTTTGTTGAGCTCGGCAAGCATCTCATCGCCATGGGATTTTATGACTCTGGAACTGCGGATCATGATCGCAAGGAGTATGCCGGAAACCACAAAGATCATAAGACCCAGGAAACCGATAATTTTCAATCTGACTTTCATTCGGCACCTCTTAAATTACGAACAATAATGAATTATCACATAGTTTAAGCAGTATTACGGTATCTGTCAATCTAATGCGACTGAAACGATCCCCGCCCATTTGATAGCAAATTCATCATTTTTTCATTTCCAACAAACCAAATTTTAATAATCCTCAATTAACTTTCATGCATAACAGTAACGATTATTACCGCACTGATCATGTTTCTGGTGGGGGGCTTTCCCGCCGGGCGCTGGTCGGCTGTTTCGGCCTGTTGCTGGTAGCGCCCCTTACGGTTTTCGCAGGCGGGATTATACTGAGCAACGAAATGCCCCAAAGGCTTATATCGGAACCTTGACTAATCCAGTATTGTATGCCAGATTAGTCAAATGAGTTATATTCACCGTCATCTGGAAGATACCGTAAAAAGGGCGGCCAGAAATTTTGCCGCAGTCCTTGTTACCGGTGCCCGTCAGGTGGGCAAAACCAGATTGCTCAGGGAGCTTTATCCCCGTCTGCCCTATATAAGCATGGATGATGTGATTCTTCACGATATGGCCCTTACCACACCTCATACTATCTTTAAAAATTATCCTCCTCCGGTGATACTGGATGAAGTTCAGTATGCCCCAAATCTTTTTACCCACATGAAGCTTATGGCCGACGGAGTTTATTCTGACAAGGATGTTTTTAATCACTATGATAAAAAAACGCGTAAAAAATACGATAAAATCGGTTATCGGCGGAAAGGTCTTTTTTTTATGAGCGGGTCCCAGCAGTTTGCGTTAATGAAAAATGTTTCGGAATCCATGAGTGGGCGTATAGGTATCTTAAATCTTTTAGGTTTATCCCGGCGGGAATTGATTGGAGATAATTGCAGGCTCCCTTTTATTCCACTCAATGCTTATTATAAAAAACGAAACCCCGGCAAAGCCGCTTCCAATAAGGATATTTGGAAATTTATTCAAAAAGGCAGCTTGCCGGAAATCCATGCCCTAAAAAATGACTGGGAAATGTTCTATTCTTCTTATGTGAGTACTTATATTGAAAGGGATGTCAAGCAGTTGGTTAATATTGGAGAATCCAATATGTTTTATAAATTCATGATTGCTATGGCGGCGCATAACGGGCAACTATTAAATTATACTTCCATAACGAGGGATATCGGGCTCAGTCCTTCTACTGCAGAACGATGGACTTCTATTCTTCTCGCCTCAAATATTATATATCTTCTTCAACCCTATCATAATAATATTCTTAAAAGAGCAATAAAAACCCCAAAGGTATATTTTTTAGACACCGGACTGGCCTGTTACCTTTCAGGCTGGAATACCTCCACGGTACTGGAACGGGGCGCTGCAGCAGGTTCGTTTTTTGAAACCTTTGTAATAGGAGAGATAATTAAAAGTTATACCAATGCCGGCAGGGAGCCACCCCTTTATTTCTACCGCGATAAAGAGCAAAATGAAATTGACCTTCTCATCTACGAAAATGGAACCCTTTATCCTCTGGAAATTAAAAAACATGGGGACCCCAGTTCAAAGGATATAAGGGCTTTTCGTTTCCTTGATATTATCCCCGGAGTAATTCGGGGAACGGGCGGAGTCATTTGCACGTATAGCCAACTCATGCCTTTAAGCGGTGAAGACATGATCATACCGGTGTCCTATCTTTGATAAACAAAGACAAAGGCGTGCTTGAGGAGCCCCGCTGCCATCGCCAGCTTTGCTGACGGCCAGCAAAGCTGGCGGACCGGTTTTGGTTTACCAATGGGGGATAGCGCAGTAGACCGGAGCGAGGAGCGAAGCGACGAGTGAGGACTACGAAGCGTAAGGGGGGCGACGGAAAATGCGACAGTATGTCGGAAAAGGCATGACCGCTAGCCCCCCTTGACAAGATTTTGATGTTTCTGTATAAAGAAACATGGTAGAGGCAGTTATAATGAAACGTTTGCTTATGGGGAACGAGGCCATCGCGTTAGGCGCAATCAGGGCGGGAGTCCGTTTTGCGTCCGGCTATCCGGGGACGCCTTCGTCGGAGATACTTGAAACTCTCGTTAAAGAAAAACCCGATTCCGTGTATGCCGAATGGTCGGTGAATGAGAAATCAGCGCTGGAAGCGGCAGCGGGTGCGGCCATTGCCGGGGCCAGGAGCATGGTAACCATGAAGCAGGTAGGGCTGAATGTCGCTTCAGACCCGCTGATGTCGCTTAACTATGTGGGCATAAAAGGCGGCATGGTCATTGTTGTGGCCGATGATCCCGGGCCCATCTCCTCGCAGACAGAGCAGGATACCCGTCACTTTGGCCGTTATGCGCATATTCCGGTTTTTGATCCTTCAACGCCGGAAGAAGCCTATACCATGATCGCCGATGCCTTTGCCTGTTCCGATGAAATCAAGCGGCCGGTGCTTTTCAGGCCAACCACGCGGGTCTGCCATAGTTACGCTTCGGTTGCTTTATTGGACGCCCTTGACTGTCCCGCTCCGGCGGGGTTTACCAAAGACAATGGCAAATGGGTGATCTTCCCGAAACTTGCGTATAACAACCACCTGAAAATAGCGGAAAGTCAAAAATTGCTGGAACAAACTTTTTCCCATTATGAAAAAAATATGTTGATTGAAAAGCATGATGAGAATGATAGTACACCGCGCAGGGGCATTGTTTCAGGCGGTGTAAGCTGGCAGTATGCTATGGAAACGCTGCAACATTACGCGAATTACCGGGCGCTCAAAATTGCAACTTATCCATTGCCTTCAGATATAGTCGCGGTCTTTCTGAAAGATCTTGATGAAGTGCTGGTTATCGAAGAGCTCGATCCGGTAATCGAAAAGGAACTGATTTTTTTCTGCGGGGCGCATAAGATTCCCTGCTCAATAAAGGGCAAACTGACCGGGGATATGCCGGTTGCCGGTGAAAATAATCCCGCCCTGGTTCACGATGCAATCGCTTCGTTTTTGTTAGGCCAAAGGCTGAAGGAGCAGGCAAATATTGACAGTCAAAATGCAACGCCGGATGCTGCCATGCCGAAACCCGCCCTGCCAATCCGTCCGCCGTTGCTCTGCGCTGGCTGTCCGCACCGCGCTTCTTTTTTCGCGGTAAAAGAAGCGGTCAAGTTACATTCACTGCGGGGCAGGAAGGCCGTTTTTTCCGGGGACATCGGATGTTATACGCTTGGCAACGCCCTGCCCCTTGATATGCTCGATACCTGCCTGTGCATGGGCGCGGGTATAACTATGGCCCAGGGTTTAAACCGCATTGAACCTGACACGCTGAACTTTGCATTTATCGGCGACTCGACTTTTTTTCACACTGGCATTCCGGGCATTGTCAACGCGGTTTACAATGGCTCCGATATTATCGTTGCGGTGCTGGATAACGGCACCACCGCAATGACCGGCGGGCAGCCTCACCCGGAAACCGGAAAGACCCTCATGGGGAATGATGCGCCCCGTATTGATATTCATGCGGTGGTTTCCGCCCTCAACGTTGCTTCGGTGCAGCGAGTTAATGCTTTTGATTTTAATCAGGCGAAAGAGGCCGTTTTAAAAGCCATGGAACAAAAAGGCGTGCGGGTCATTATATTTGAGGGCCCCTGCGTGGCGCTGGTGAAACACAAAACGGCCTGCGTTGTAAACCCGCAAACCTGTACCGGCTGCGGACTGTGCGTAAAAAAATTGGGCTGTCCGGCGCTTTTTTTAGCCGGAGGAAAAGCCTGCATAGAGACCGCGCTCTGTACCGGCTGCGATCTGTGCAAGGTGGTATGCCCCGCAAATGCGATTGAGAGGGGAAAATGCTAAATCTTATCATTGCCGGACTTGGGGGGCAGGGGACTATCCTAACATCCCGCCTTATCGGAGAGACCGCAGTCGCGGCGGGGTTTGATGTGCGGGGGAGCGAAACAATCGGCATGGCCCAGCGGGGCGGCTCGGTGATAAGCCACTTGCGTATCGACCCAAATGTTCGGCATACGGGTAGCGAAATTTTTTCGCCCCTCATTCCGCCGCATAACGCAGATATTGTCATCGCGTTTGAGGCGGGCGAGGCAATACGGGTCGCTGATTTTCTGAAGCCCGATGGCTTTATGGTTGTGTGCGACCGCATCATACAGCCCGTTACCGGCGGAGAAACGTACCAGAAGAAAGCCCTGCTTGAGTGGCTTCACGCCAACATAAAGCGGCTCCATGTCGCCGATGGGGAAAAACTCACCTCCCAATGCGGGGAGCGCTGCCTGAATACCGCCCTGGTGGGCTGCGCCATGCAAACGAACCTGTTCCCCTTTTCGTTAGCCGACATTGAAGCGATTATCAGAAAAAAAATAAAACCACAATTTGTGGAGCAAAACATAAATGCCCTGAAAACAGGGCACGCCTTATTCGCAGGCATCCAGGGAGTATGATATGAATATGACGCAGGAAACGCTTGAAAAAATCAAAAAAAGCATAAAACACGCCATGAAAAGCCCCTTTTATCAAAAACATTTTGAAGGGATCAGCGTTAGGGACATTGGGAGCGAGGATGATTTTTTAAAGCTGCCCTTTACCGAAAAGGAAGACCTGCGCAGCACCTATCCCCTGGGCCTGTGCGCCGTGCCGGATGAAAAAATCGTGCGTATACATTCTTCATCGGGTACAACCGGCGTTCCGGTTATTATTCCCTATACGCAAAAAGACGTGCATGATTGGGCACTCATGTTCAAGCGATGCTATGAAACAGCCGGTGTTACACCCAATGACCGTGTGCATATAACGCCCGGATACGGCTTGTGGACTGCAGGTATAGGTTTTCAGCTTGGCGCTGAATTGTTAGGTGCAATGACAATCCCAATGGGGCCTGGGAATACCGACAAGCAGATAAAAATGATGATAGATTTGCAGTCAACGGTTCTTACCGCCACATCTTCTTATGCCCTGCTCCTTGCCGAAGAAATTGAAAAACGCGGGGTAAAAAGCAAAATACATCTTAAAAAGGCGCTGATTGGCTCGGAACGATGGGGAGATAAAATGCGCAAACGTATCGCCAATGAACTTGGCGTATTGTTATACGACATCTACGGTCTTACTGAAATATACGGGCCGGGCATCGGCATTAGCTGCAATCATGCCTGCGGTATGCATATGTGGACCGATTACCTTTTTTATGAAATCATCGATCCCCACACAGGACACCGTGTAGATGAAGGACAGGTTGGCGAACTGGTAATCACCACTCTGGTAAAAGAAGGGGCCCCCCTTATCCGTTACCGCACCCATGACCTGACCCGCGAAATCCCCGGCGCTTGCCCCTGCGGTAACCCCTATCCGCGTATTGATACCCTTATCGGCCGCTCCGATGACATGGTAAAAGTAAAGGGCGTGATGATCTATCCGGGTAAAATTGATGAAATGCTCGCGGCCCTTGACGGCGTTTCAAGTGAGTATCAGGTGATGATCGATCATCTGAACGGCAAAGATATTGTAACTCTTTTTTTTGAAACGCCGGTAAAAGGCGATGATGCGATTAAAGCCCTCGTCGAAACGGTGCAGTCCGCATTTAAGGAAAAAATCGGCATTACGGCGAAAATCATGCCCGTCGGCATGGGGGAGCTCCCGCGCAGCGAGAAGAAGACGACCAGGGTGTTTGATAACAGGTATTAAAGCCTTGAACGCTTTTTACAGCTTCGGCGTCTCCACATCCTTAAGCGAATAAGACGCCATCACTTTGTCCATATCTCTGACAATGGCCGGATCAATGCCGCCTTTCTCCGCCATGCTGTTGAGTATGGGCATGGTCTCGGTGTGGCTGCGCCGGGGGTGATAGGGGCGTTCCTCGCTTACCGCCTGGTAAATGTCTATACAGGCCATGAGCCGGGAATTAAAGTCCAGCTCTGCGGCGGTCTTGCCCAGGGGGTAGCCGGAGCCGTCAAGTTTTTCGTGATGATTCGACGCCCATTCGATTATGGGCCCATGCCCTTTCATGGCGCATAACAAATTCCGGGTATGTACAATATGGGTTTTGATAATCTCGAATTCTTCATCGTTAAGTTTGCCCGGTTTTTCCAGCACCGCAGAGGGAATGGCAAGCTTGCCGATATCGTGTAACGCTGCGGCAAGGTAAAGCTGAATCTTATCGGTTAAATTATAACCGTAATACTCCGCCATTACCCAGGCGCGGTTGGCGATCTGCTGGGTGTGAAGCCTGGTAAATGTCGATTTGTAGTCGATAATACGGGCGATAAGTTCAGCAATGGGCACCAGCGCCGGATTTTCCATATCCATAGTCCAGTCCGGCACCGAGCGGCGGATAGTCTCCTCAATCCGATCATCCTGCAAAGAGGCCAGAAGCTCCTCATCCAGAACCGCCAGCAGGGCGTTTCCGGCCCGGCCGGTAAAACGATGGTGAATATCATCCTCAATATCTTCCCGAAGGAGTGGCAGCAGGACGGGGGCAATGCGCTGCAAGTGCCTTTCCACATCGATCATGTCCGCCGCAGCGATAAGCTCCGCGCCCAGGGGGTAGTATCCTTCGGACATTTTGAAGGGCCCCTGGCCGTTGGCCCGCTCATGGTGAAAATGAATATAGCCGCTGATATTTCCCTTGAACGGCAAAACTTCCACATTCCGCTGTCCGATTTCGCAGTGGGCGCCAAGGTAAACGGCGTCTTCCTCCCGTCCCTGCTGCAGCAGAATAAATTCAGTCAGGGCATTGTCGTGTAACAGGGCGCAGGAAACCAGATCAGAAAGTTCGTCTCCCTTTATACCCAAATGCCGCCCCATAGCGGCGCAGAGCACCGCAATCCGCTTTCCATGATTGGTACTCGCCCCAAGGTAAGAGATCTCCACCATATCCAGGGCCTGAGCTAACACAAGGATTAATGCATCCATTTGTAATGTCATATATTAATAATAGCGCTCTTTTTTTTCTTTGTCTTTATCTGAACGTATATAGAGGGCAATGCGGGAATTATTGATACTGGCTATAAGGGGATTTTGATAGTGGGGAATCAATATCATTTCCCCACCCGCCGCCGGGCTTCCTCCACGCTGATGCCTTTTCGCTTTGCCCAATCTGTTAGTTGATCTTCTCCCACTGCGCCGATCCCGAAGTAATAAGAGGCGGGGTTGGCAAAGATCATGCCACACACAGAGGCGGCAGGGATCATCATTGCTGAATCGGTAAGTTCCAGACCGCAGCGTTTTTGTACTTCCAGCAGCTCAAAGGCGATGCGTTTGTCTTCGTGGTCGGGGCTTGAGGGGTAGCCAAAGGCGGGACGTATGCCGGCGCCGCCCCACCATTCCTGACGTAAGCGGAGATGGACTTCCCCGGCAAAGGCTTCGGTCAGGGCGTTTGCCAGTGTTGAGAGCAGAATAGCGTCGTATTCGTTGTCGCTTACCCGGAACCGGCGGACATTTTCTTCCATGCCGAAACCGGCGCTCAGGGCGAAAAGGCCGAGCCAGTCTGTGGCATTTGCTTCGGGGCGAGGGACGGCGCTGCCGGGCAATGGGGCGAGAAAATCCGCAAGACAGGGGTTATATATACCGGTGGGCTTTTTTTCCTGGCTGCGGAGAAAGCAAAACCGGGCGATTTCGGCGGTTTTTGCGCCCGGCACGGCTTTTTCAACAGGATTAAACAGAATAATGTCATCGCCATCGGCTGCGGCAGGGAAAATTCCCGCTGTGCCTCTGAGCTGCAGGAGTTTTTCGGCCTTAATCTGCTCCAAAAGGGCCTTTGCATCTTCCAGCAATTCGGTGCCTGGCACCTTTTTGAGCTCCCAGCTTTCCAAAAACGATGACCAGTCGATATGGGGAATGACCTTTTCTAAGGGATAATCATTCAAATCGATGATGCCGGTTATTTTAGGTTCCACCGGTATGTAAGAAGCCAACGGTATTTTATTGGCTCTGGCGGTATCAAGCGGGAGAATCTCCAGGCGGGATTGGATTGCCTGGTGGCGTTTTACGGCTTCCTGGTAGCTTTTTTCAAGATTTTCCAGAAAACGGGATTTTTCGGTATCGGAAAGCAGTGCCCGGACGGTTTCGGCGGATTTGCCCGCATCGGGAACATAAACCACAGGGCCGGAGTATTCCGGCGCGATACGCAGGGCGGTGTGTACCAGGCTTGCGGCGGCTCCGCCTATCAGCAGGGGGATGGTCATTTTTCGTTTTTCCATCGCTCCGGCAATATTGATCATTTCATCCAGTGAAGGGGAAATGAGACCGGAAAGACCGATGATACTGACCCCTTCTTTTTCAGCGGTTTCGAGTATCCGCTCTGCGGGAACCATCACTCCCAGATCGATGATGTGATAGCCGTTACAGCCCAGCACAACGCCGACAATGTTTTTACCTATGTCGTGCACATCGCCTTTTACTGTTGCGAGCAAGACTTTTTTGGGGGATAGGGAATAAGGAATAATGGAGGGGGAGACTTCCGGGGTGCGGGCTTTTTCGGCTTCGATGCAGGGTTCCAGAATGGCGACGGCTTTTTTCATTACTCTGGCACTGCGGATTACCTGGGGCAGGTACATGGTTCCCTCACCAAAAAGCCTGCCTACTTCTTTCATGCCGTCCATGAGGGGGCCTTCCACAATGGACAGGGGACGTTCGTATTTTTTCAGCAGCTCCGGTATATCCGCTTCGATATAATCGTCCAGCCCTTTGACCATTGCGTGTATGATTCGCGCCTCAATGTCCATGTTACGCCAATTAAGGGATTGGTTTTTTTGCGGGACGGTTGCCGCGTCTTTCGATTTATTTGCAGCTAACGATTCAGCTATGGACAGAAGAGTTTCGGCTGCATTGGGGCGGCCTGCCAATCCGGATTGACGGTTCAGGATGACATCTTCCACAGCGCTGCGCAGGGGCTCGTTTATGCTTTCGTAGGGGATGAGGGCGGCGGGATTTACAATGGCCATAGTAAGGCCCGCCTGTGCGGCGTGTGTAAGGAAGACGCTGTGCATGGCTTCCCGCACGGCGTTGTTGCCCCGGAAACTGAAAGACAGGTTTGAAATGCCGCCGGAAATTTGGACGCCGGGACAGTTGTCCCGAATCCAGGCGCAGGAGCGGATAAAATCCAAAGCGTAGGAGTCGTGTTCGCTTATGCCGGTGGCAACGGCGAGTACGTTGGGATCGAACACGATGTCTTCCGGCGGAAAACCCGCGGCGCAGAGCAGCTTGTAGGTACGGCCGGCAATTTCTATTCTGCGCTCAAAGGTTACCGCCTGTCCCCGCTCGTCAATAAGCATAACCACTGTTGCCGCCCCGTAGCGCCGTATAAGCATAGCCCTGCGAAGAAATTCTTTCTCTCCGTCTTTCAGATTGATGGAATTGACCAAACCCTTTCCCTGCAACCTTTTTAGACCCGCTTCTATTACATTCCAGCGTGAGCTGTCGATCATGATAGGCGCCCTGGCAATTTCCGGATCTGAAAGGGCGAAATCGAGAAAGGAGCACATGGCTTTTTCTGCGTCAAGCATTGCGTCGTCCATTCCCACAGCGATAATTGCCGCCCCATCTTCCACCGTTTCCCTGGCAAAAGCCGCAGCTTCGGCGTATTTTTGCTCGCTGATGAGGCGGAGGAATTTGCGGCTGCCGGCAACGTTGCAGCGCTCTCCTATTAAGGTAAGGGGGCGTATAGCTTTTCCGGTTTCGAGTGTTTCCAGACCGGCGAGGCGGCTCTGCTGCGGGGGGCATTGCGAAATATTTGAGCGGGGCGGGTAGGCGGCTTTTGCAGATGCCGCCCTGGTGGCGATGGCGGCGATATGGGCAGGGGTGGATCCGCAGCAGCCGCCTATGATGTTGACCAAACCTTCTTGCAAATAGGGTTCGATGTTAGCTGTCATGATTTCCGGGGTTTCGTCGTAAGTGCCGAGCTGGTTGGGCAGTCCGGCGTTGGGGTGGGCGCTTATCAGGCAGGGGGTTGCCGCTTTACCGGACGCCGCTTTGGTGACGATGGCGGCTAACGTGCGTATATGGGGCAGGAGTTTTTCTGCGCCAAAGGAGCAGTTAAGGCCGATAGCCCAGGGCTCGGCATGGAGCACCGATACGCAGAAGGCTTCCAGAGTTTGGCCGGAAAGGAGCCGGCCAGGAACCGCCGTCGAAGTCGCAGCTCCGGCAGAGCCTGATATAGTGGCAGAGATCATTACGGGAATATCAGTATTCCGTTCTTTTTGTAAACGATTGATGGCGAACAGGGCGGCTTTGGCGTTGAGGGTGTCAAAGATAGTTTCAACTAACAGGATGTCTGCGCCGCCGTCCAGCAGACCCCGGGCGTTGTCGTAATAGGCGGTCTCAAGTTCGTCCCAGTAAATGCCCCGTTTGGCAGGATCGTTTACGTCCGGGGAGAGACTGGCGCTTTTTCCGGTGGGGCCTATGCTTCCCGCCACAAAGCGGGGCTTGTCCGCTGTGGAGAATTTATCCGCCGCTTTCCGGGCAATAGCGGCTGCGGCGGCGCTTATCTCGTAGGCCAGATAGCCAAGGCTGTAATCTGCAAGGGACACTGAAGTGGAGTTAAAACTGCAAGTCTTGGTAATATCGGCGCCGGCTGCAAGGTATGCTTCGTGGATGGCGCTGATCGCATCGGGTTTGGTAAGGCAGAGCAGGTCGTTGCAGCCCTTGAGGGGCGTTTGGTGATTGGCAAAGCGGCTGCCCCGAAAATCCGTCTCGCTGAGTTTGAGACTTTGGATCAGTGAGCCCATTGCGCCATCAAGAATGAGAATACGCCGGGCGGCGATGGAGTTAAGTTGTTCCCGAATAGTCATGGAGGAATTGTAGCAAATATAGAGGTGAGGGTGAAGCTAGAAAGAAAATACATCCCCTCTTAAAAGAAAATCTTTCAGATGTATACCCATCACCCCCTGCTCTTCGGTCTGCCAGTATTTGTCGAGGGTAATAACCATTTTGGGCCAATGATCTTTTATGGCCCGCAGGGGCGAGAATTCCCGTTCTTTGGTTTCAGGATTTGAAAAGTTCAAGCAGACCTGAATATACAAGGTGCCGGTTCCGTTTATCTTTTCCGCCACAAAATCGACTTCCTTTGTTTCCAGTTTTCCCACATACACACGATAGCCCCGGCGGACAAGTTCCATAAACACGATGTTTTCCAAAATACCGCTGATATTTTCCTGCCGCATATCCCGGACAGCATATTGCAGTGAATGATCGGCCAGATAATATTTTTCGGTGGTCTCAAGCAGCCGCTTACCCTTTATATCGTACCGGGGCGCTTTGTAAATGATGAAAGCGTTTTCAAGATAGGTGATGTAGTTATACACGGTTTCAAAATCGGCGGTTCTTTTTTGACTTTTCAGGTAATCGGCAATTTTTTTGAGCGACACCGGATTGCCCGCATTGTCGTACAAAAACGCAATTATTTTTTCCAGCAGTTGGGTATTCCGTATCCCGTTGCGCTGTACCACATCCCGCAGCACAGCGGAAGAATGGATGTCGGAGACGATTTGCCGCTTTTCCCTTTGGGTAAAAGAATTAACGCTTAGCAGAGGAAAGCCGCCGGTTTCAATAAACGCATCCAGTTCTTTATCAAGATCGATAATTTCGTCAGAGCCTGCGGCACTGAGGCCGCTTTGCTTTCTGAAATCCACAAATTCCGCAAAAGACAGGGTATATAAGTGAAAGCTGACATACCGGCCCGCCAAAAGGGTGGCAAGCTCGGAAGACAAGAGGCGTGAGTTTGAGCCGGTAATATAGATATCGGTGTTTTTGAGCCGCAGAGAGTTAACACTTTTCTCCCAATTTTCCACAATCTGTATTTCATCCAGAAAAATATAGTACCGCTTTGAATCGGTTATTTTTGCGGTGATATAGGTATTCAGGTTCTTGTATGTAAGGATGGAATCGAATTCGGAATCTTCAAAATTCAGGTAAATGATGTGGCTTTTATCGGTTCGCGCCAAAATCGCCTCCTGAAACAGTAAGAGCAGACTTGACTTCCCGCAGCGGCGTATTCCGGTAATAACTTTGATGAGCGGCTTATCAATGTAGCCCTTTAAGTCTTCAATGTAATTTGTACGTTCAAGCATACTTGGGTTATACCAGAATTCAGGGGGTAATGTCAATAGTTATTAGGTTATAACCATGATAACTACTAAATATATTGAATTTACTCGGTTATAACCTAATAATAAGCTATTTATCAAGAAAATTTTATTTGAAAACAAATATGGAAATGTTAGTAAGATAAAGCTGTATCGATGGATGGTGCCGCTATGATCCGAAATTTTGTTTCATTTTCAAGCTTCCCAGTTTTTTTGCCATATAATCAGAAATAATCTCCGCAATATCCCCTATCATTTCTTCATGGAGGGTATTTATTGAAGAAATTTGTATAGATTCCATTGAAAAAAGCATAGGCGTATCTATTTTTAGGGCATCTGCTATCCTTTCAAGCATTTGCACTGTAGGGAATCTGCGCCCCGCTTCAATGGCAGCAATATAATTGGTTGCAGTATCTACTTTTTCGGCTAATTTTGCTTGCGATAAGCCAAGATTGCCCCTATAAAGCCGCATATTGGAAGCCAACAATAGTCTCAAATCGGTCATTAGATACACCTATTAGTCATATCCATTTCATTCTATATTCCTAAACGTTATTGACAACCAATTATTTGTCATATAATACTCATATAGTATGACAATTAGTCATATAGTAGTGGTAATACATTCTGAATAGCCGGTGGATATTTGGAGTTTATTACCAGAAAACAAATCATTTCTTAGGAGGGAAATATGAAAATGAGGGCAAGAAAGGATCGTGGGGACATTTGGTAAACGCCCTTATTCCGTAAAAAAGGTTTTACCCGCAATGCGGTAAACATAAACAAATTTGACGGCGGGGAATAGACCTGCGTGTGGGAAAAATCCGCAAAGAAGGAGTTTTTTATGCAAACGGTAAAATTGACGGCGATTGGTATCGCGGTTCTGGCTTTTAACCTGGTATTCACGGGTTGCCCCAATCCGTCCAATGACGATCCAACTGGAATGAAGTTCATCGTTTCTTTGGTCTGGTCAGTCAATGCGAAATGGGGCGACGGCCACACGGTGACGGCGAACGTCGATACGGAGCTGGAAGGCGCGCCATCCTATGCATGGACGGGAATCGCGGGAACGAATCCGGGTAATTCGGCCACATATACGATGGTCGAAGACGACGAGAACAAAACGATAACCTGCACCGTCACGATCGGCGAGAAAACCAAGGCCGCCAACGCGGTCATCCAGCCGATGTATGCGAATCTGAACCCGCTGGGCGGCGGCATACCGTTTGAGAATCGTTCGACATCCAAGACCGATGCGCAAATGACGTCTGAAGATTATTATTCTGACATGCCGTCTATGACACCACAGAAAATTGTCAATGGGCAATGGAACGGCACAAAAACTGAAGATGGTGTAAAAGAAAAAATTGATACGTATCCGGTGAAGAAATTCGTGATTATCGAAAGCGGTTCGTCTTCATACGCCAATGGTATCATTTATATACCGTATAACTATTTGTTTGATAGCGATTCTGCCGTCACTACAATGGGTTATATTGATGCTCAAATCAAGAGCGCATATTCTGCGCTGGCCGTTTTGGTAAAGCAACAAGATGTCCGTTTGGCGAACGCATCTGTCGCACAGCACAGGCAAGCGAAGGGCTAACCGGCATCAAATTTTCAAAGCATTGATCATCAATGCCGCAGGTTCGCTGCCCCCGCTGTCGATGACAGGGGGGTTGTTTATAGGGGTAAAATTATTTTGCAGGCAAGCCCAGAGACTCGAATGCAAGTTTTATTTATTCAGAAACAGTATACAGCACTTTCCCCACCCGGTCGATATGGGCTATGAGATCGGGGTTGGAAATTTGGTGGTAAATAGAAACATCAACAAAATAAGGCATATCTGAATCATCAAGATCACCTGAAATGTGTAAAAGATCCTGGCGGGAAAAAGTTTTATCCGTTTTAAGACTCAGGTCGATATCGGAACCCTCCCGAAATTTTCCCTTGGCCCGACTGCCGTAGAGAATGACCTGCCTGATCCCCGGATATTTGCGGAAAACCGTTTCCAGCGTCGCAAGGGTTCTGTCAGGGAGACCGTATTGCATCTATTCCTCTATATTCATCTTTTCTGCAAAAAGGGATAACTGATGATAGTAGGTATCGACAATGGCGCGAATTAAATCTTCGGCGGTTTTTTCATCGTAGGAATGAGCCGAAAGATTGCGATCTTTGAGCATATCCATCCACACCTGCCCATCTGGGATAATGCCCCGATTAAAGGCATGGCGAATCGCACCTTTGCTGCCAATGATGCCGGTAATCCCCTCTTCCTCCAGAAAATCCTTCATCACATTCCAGGCAAGCTCAAAGGTAAACTCAAAACCTTGTATCAATCCCTGCTTTTCCAGATTACTCAGGCTCCGCTGCCGGGAAAGCTCAACAGCGTCTTGTACCGTCAAAATGGCCTTTTTATAATTTTGAAAGCGCTGTTTCCAGCGAATATCCTCATCCATGAAATCAATATGGTACATTTTAGACCGATAATCAACAACCTGTCTTGCATACATACATAATTCTGTGCGCAAGGGATATAAACCCTGTGCAATTTCCTGACTCCCGTGTTATAATAGAAGCATTGTAAACTCTGGCTCAGGTAAGGAGCGTCTATGAAAAAAAATCGGTTAAAACTCGCTATTTTGGAGCAAAAGCGCTGTGTTTCGACAGTGGCGCTTTCAAGCCCGGGCGGGTTCAGGGCTGCTTTTAGAAGGGTCCGTATGGAATTCCATATTGACCGGGAAATACGCAGGGAATACGGCCTGCGGGACAGCCTGTTCGCCCTTACCGGAAACGTGTTCCTGGCGGATATGCGGCAGACCAGGGAATTGGCGACGAAGTTCAATGCCAAGCTTGATCCTGCCCACCCGGAGCGTTTTGTCAGGGCAGGGCAGCTCTACGCTATGGGGCTGATAGACGAGATTTTGCACTATTTGGTGGCCATGTACCGGGAGCAGGTGCAGCCTGACGCTTTTGATACGGCGTTGTCCCGGCTGGGAAACAAGCTGGGCGAGACCAGAACCGAGGGGTTGCTGACTGCTTTTTCCGAGCAGTTCCCGCCCATGCCGGTGTACAAAGGGGAGAAGACGGCGCCCGAATATCTGGAAAGTACCGAGGATGGCGAAAGCTGCCGTGCCCTTTCCCTTGAGGAGACCATGCTCCTCTCGCTGGCGAATCTCAATCCTGCGTTCAAACCTTTCAAGTTTCTTTTTGATGATAAGGATCTGTCCAGGCACACGGTTTACCCCGCCGCCATTGAGGAATTAAAGGCGCATTTTAAAGACCTGCCGCCCTTTGGCCCTGACGGAAAAAATCTGTGGGATATGCTGCGGGCGCCGGCCCTGGCCTCGCCTGATTCGCTGGCGGGACAGCTTGAGTATATGCGCAAGCACTGGGGGCTTATCCTTACAAAGTTTATGAGCCGTATGCTTGTCGGACTGGATGTTATAAAAGAAGAAGAGAAGCCGAGTTTCTTTGGCCCCGGCCCGAGTGAGGTGATGAGTTTTGCCGGCCTGGATGAATACGAGCGCTTTAGTCCTGACCAGGACTGGATGCCCCGGACGGTACTCATGGCGAAAAGTACCCTGGTTTGGCTTTTTCAGCTTTCCCAAAAATACGGCAGGGAAATTACCCGTTTGGATGAGATTCCCGATGAAGAACTGGATACCCTGTCCCGCCGGGGTTTTACCGGGCTCTGGCTCATTGGTCTCTGGGAGCGAAGTAAGGCCAGCAAGACTGTCAAACAGTGGACCGGCAATCCTGAGGCGGCGGCTTCGGCCTACAGCCTGCACGATTACGACATTGCCGGCGAATTGGGCGGCTGGGGGGCGCTTACCAATTTGCGGGAGCGCTGTATGCGGCGGGGCATACGCCTTGGCTCGGACATGGTGCCCAACCATACCGGCATCGACAGCCGCTGGGTCATAGAGCACCCGGATCGCTTTTTGCAGCTTCCCTATCCGCCCTTCCCCACTTACAACTACAACTGCGGCAACCTCTCTGGTCGTGATGACGTAACCGTTCAGATTGAGGAGCATTATTTTACCCGCAGCGACGCGGCGGTGGTTTTTAAACGTATTGATAATAACAGCGGCGAGACCCGCTATATCTACCACGGCAATGACGGTACTTCCATGCCCTGGAACGATACCGCCCAGATCGATTTTCTCAATCCCGAAGCGCGGGAAGCGGTGATCCGTACCATCATCGGCGTTTGCCAGCAGTTTTCGATTGTGCGTTTTGATGCGGCAATGACTCTGGCAAAGCGACATATTCAGCGGCTCTGGTACCCCGCTCCTGGAAGCGGCGGCGCAATCGCCAGCCGGGCGGAACATTCAATCACCACCGAAGAATTTAATCAGCGTATCCCCAACGAGTTCTGGCGTGAAGTGGTGGATCGCTGTGCCGTTGAAGCGCCTAACACGCTGCTTTTGGCGGAAGCCTTTTGGATGATGGAAGGCTACTTTGTGCGTACCCTGGGTATGCACCGGGTCTACAATTCGGCCTTTATGAATATGCTCAAAAATGAAGAGAACGCCAAATACCGCGCCACGATAAAAAACACCCTGGAGTTTGATCCTGAAATTCTCAAACGTTTTGTCAATTTTATGAACAACCCCGATGAGGAAACTGCGGTGGCGCAGTTTGGCAAGGGCGACAAATATTTTGGCATTTGTACCCTGCTGGTAACCATGCCGGGGCTGCCCATGTTCGGTCATGGGCAAATCGAGGGTTTTGAGGAAAAGTACGGTATGGAGTATCGCCGCGCCTATAAGGACGAGCAGCCCGATCAGTATCTGGTGGATCGCCATGAGCGGGAGATCTTCCCCCTGATGAAACGGCGGGCGCTTTTTTCCGGCAGCGCCGAATTCAGAATTTACGATTTATTCAGTTCCGGCGGATCGGTAAATGAAAATGTCTTTGCCTACTCCAACCACACCTGGGCCTACGGCCATGAAGATAGGGCCCTGATTTTTTTCAACAATTCCTATTACGAAACTTCAGGGTGGATCAAAATGAGCGATCCCGCCATCCCCCAGGACGGCGGCGCACGCAGGGACAGTTTGAGCGAAGCCCTTGGGCTGCATGGCGGCAGCGCTTTTTTCACCTTGCTGCGGGAACAAAAGTCGAATCTGTGGTTCATTCGTTCTTCCAAAGAGATCTGCGAAAACGGCCTGTTTGTGGGGCTTAAGGGTTACGAGACCCAGGTTTTTCTGGACATTCACGAAGTTGAAGATGACGCACGCGGCCGCTGGGCACGATTGCACTATGAATTGCAGGGCCGGGGCACGCCTGATCCGGAAGCGGCGATTTTGGATATTTACCTGGGCGAGTTGTATTACCGCTTTACCGAACTGTTCAAGCCTGAAATTGTAACCAAACTGTACGGATTTTTTGCAGAGGGAGCAAATGGCGAGTCGATGAAATCCCTTGTCAAATCGCTCAAAGCGCCTGCAGAAACGTTTTTTGAGACTGCGGCGCATTTTATTGAAGGCGCTGACGGTAAATTTGACCCCTGGGTACCCAAACATGAGGGCGTCAACCTGGTTTTTCCAAAGGTTGACAATAAAAAACTATGGGCTGAATTTGAGGGGTATATCGACAGGCTCATCAAAATTGCAGAGTATGCGGATTTACCCAAAGCCCGTGCAAATACCCCGGCAACACGTCTGCTGAAAAAACTGGCCGGCGTTATTCAGGACAGGCAAGTGCTCTGCGCCGCCGCCCTGGGCTACAGCCTGCTCGCCATGCTGCGGCCCATTATTGGCGAAGGCGCCGCAGGTTCCCATGCGGTGAGCCTTGGCTTTGATCACTGGCGCCTTGACCGGAAGCTGCGGGATCTGTATCGCACCATCGGCGCCTCTGAAACTGAGGCATGGCGGCTAACGGATTTAACCAGGGCTGTACTCACCCGGACTGCCCCTGCGGACGCTGCGCCATATATGGCGGCGCTGTTCAACGCTAATCAACAAATTGATACCGGGCAGCTTGGTACCATGCTGATTGAAGAAAATTATCAGGCAGACGATTTCAGGCGGCAGCTTGGAATCAATGTGTTTGAGGATGTTACCTGGTTCAACAAAGAAGGCTTTGAGAATACCCTGTTCTACGGGAGCTTCTTCTTTGCACTGGAAAGCGACGCCGCTTTAAAACCCGCCTTGTTGCCGGTGGTTGCTTCGAAGGCCGGTGCTCCGAAGACCAAAACAGGCGGTGCTGCCAGGGCCGCAAAATCCGCTGATGCGGCAAAGATTGAAGCTGCGACCGCCATGCCCTGGCTTGAGCGAATTGCCCGTATTGGGGAACTTACCGAAGCTCTGGAAAAGGCGGAGGAGAAATCCGGTTACCGCCTGAATGAGCTGATTGATATTTTAGCCGGAACAGGCGGCGCAAAGCCAGCGGCGAAGAAGGCCGCCGGCAAAAGCGAAGCAAAACCCGCCGCGAAGAAAACTTCCGGCAAGAGCAAAAAATCCGAAAAAGGAAAAAAGAAGGAATGAGTGTCAGGCGCAAGGAGTATGGATCGCGGCGCAAATATTTTATCCTGGGGGTATACTGTCTGATTTCGTTTCCAATTTTCTCTCAGCATATTTATCTGGAACTCAACCTGAATAACCAGGCGATACAGCGCAGAGTCCTCCCGGCGCAGCCCAGGCCGGCGCTGGAAGTATTCAGGGTGATTGAGCGGGCCAGTCAGGACAAGCGCATCCGGGGAATCATCCTTAACATTTCGGCTTTTGATACCAGCCGGGAAAATCTGTGGGAGCTGCGCACAGCACTGGAGCAGTTCAAGTCCCAGGGGAAAAAAATCTGCGCCTTTATCAGTGCGGCTGACCTTGACCTGTACTGTCTGGCCACGGTAGCGGACAAAATCGTAATGGACGAGCAGGGTACTCTGAGCCTCATGGGTTACGCCTGGGGCAGGGGTTATGCGCAACACGCCTTGGAAAAACTGGGAATAGGCGCAAGGGAATTGCGCTATCTGGAATACAAGTCCGCAGCGGAAACCTTTACCAGAGACGCCATATCCGAGGCTGACCGCAGGCAATACGGCGAATGGCTTGAAGATGTATTCACCCTTACCCGTGATACGCTCATGAAGGCCCGCTCTTGGTCAGGCGAAGAATTTGACGCCATTTTAAACCGGGAATTTCTGTACTCCGCAAGAAGCGCCCTTGAGCGGAAACTGGTTGACCGTACCGGCAGAAAAAGCGCGGTGGAAGAAGCTATCAAGGAGATTGAGGGCGCCGAGGTAAAGCATTTTGTTCTGTACGGCGATTCTGATTCTAGCCTGACTGACAGTAAAGCTTTTTACGGCCCCGGTACGGCAGGCGGTCTTTTCAGCAAGCCCCCGGTAATTGCCGTGATTTACGCCAACGGTCAGACCGACATGGAGCGGGGCATGGCCGCCAGGAGCCTCGCCCGGACCATACAGGAAGTTTCGGAACGGAAGCGGGTCAGGGCGATAGTGATTCGAATCAACTCGCCCGGTGGAAGCGCCGAAGCGGCGGACTACATTGCCGAGGCGGTAAAGTCCGCCAAAGAGCGAATCTCGGTGGTGGTTTCTATGGGCTCGGTGGCGGCTTCCGGCGGCTATTGGGCAGGCATGTACGCCAGCCACATTACTGCATCGCCCTATACCCTGACCGGCTCCATCGGCGTCATTGGAAGCTGGTTTTATGACAAGGGCCTTAACAACAAGCTGGGTCTTACTGTGGATACCCTCCAGCGGGGCGAGCACGCCGATCTAATGACCGGCATCGTTCTGCCCCGACGGGATCTCAACCCTGTCGAGGAAGTTCGTTACCGGGGCTATATTTTGGATATGTACGGCGATTTTGTCGCCAAGGTTGCGTCCGGCCGGAATATGGACATTGGCCGGGTGGAAGCCGCTGCTCAGGGACGGGTTTTTTCGGGGATCGGCGCCCTGAATGCCGGTCTTATCGACAGCATAGGTGGTTTTTCAGATGCAATCCGAATTGCCCGCGATCTGGCAGGGATACCTGAAAACAAAAAGGTCCTTTACAGCGAATATCCCAAACCCAGGTTCATTGATAGGCTGCTGAATCGTCTCCCCATCCTTAGCGCCATTTTGAGCCCCACAAGCAGTATGCCGGCTTCCGGTAGCAGCGGCGAAACGTTGTCGGCGGCGGCCTTTCTGGCGGATCTGTTCCTCCCCATGCCATTGCTGGCGGATCTCCGCTACCGGCTTGAACGGAACGGTCAGGTTATGCCCATTCTGCCCCTGGAAAGTAATTGGTTACCAGAGTAACCATTTTTCATCGAATTTTGGTTACTCTGATGTACAATTTATCCGGTAAAATTATACTTCAATAGTTGTTCATTCTGGTAAACAAAATAATATAAAAATTGATTATTCCACTGTACAATTTACCCGAGCTGTGATATACTTGAATCATGGAAGAACTCAAGGAACTTTCCCGCAGGAAAGTAGCCGCCACATCCCTTGATATAGTCAGAAGCGCCTATGGGAAAATCAAATGGAAATCCCGGCTTATCGGCCTGCGGGGGGCCAGGGGAACGGGCAAGACCACGCTCATGTTGCAGCATATCAAACAGGCTTTTGGAAAAGAGCCGGGCCGGGCGCTGTATGTCAGCCTGGACCATCTCTGGTTTGCCCGGCACGAGCTTACGGAACTGGCGGATAGTTTTGTAAAGCAGGGGGGAACACACCTGTTTCTGGATGAAGTGCACAAATATCCCGAATGGCCCAGGGTGATAAAAAATCTGTATGACGATTATCCCGATCTCTCCATCGCGTTTACCGGATCATCACTTTTGGAAATTCTCGATTCACGGGCCGATCTTTCCCGGCGGGCGGTGGTCTACACTATACAAGGGCTTTCCTTTCGTGAGTATCTTCACCTTGCGGCGGGCAAAGAATTTCCTGTAATCAGCTTTAAAGATGTGCTTTCAAAACACGAAAAACTCTCCGCTGAAATCTGTGCAAAAATAAAACCCTTTAAATATTTTAGTACCTATCTGCAAACCGGCTACTATCCCTATTTTGCCGAGGGTCTGGACACCTATTCCATGCGGCTTGAGGAAACAGTTTCCATGATTCTGGAACTGGAACTGCCCTTGCTGCGAAAAGTGGAAATCGCCTATGTTCCCAAACTGAAACAGCTTCTCGGTATAATTTCCGAGTCTGCTCCCTTTATTCCGAATATCAGCAAACTGGGCGAGCGTATCGGGATCAACCGCCAGACTCTGCTTTCGTATCTCCGTTATCTTGAAGAAGCCCGGCTAACCCGCAACCTTTACAAGCAGGCGGAAGGAATCGGCATATTGCAAAAACCGGACAAGCTCTTTTTGGAGAATACCAATCTGATGTACCTGTTCGGCGCTGCACGCTGGGACAAGGGCAATGTGCGGGAAACTTTTTTGGCGAATCAGCTTGGCTATGAGCACACGATTGAATTTCCTGAATCGGGGGATTTTCTGGTGGACAAGAAATATCTTATTGAAGTTGGCGGGAAAAATAAAACCGGCAAACAGCTCAAGGGCGGCGGTGAAAATTCGCAAGCCTACATTGCCGCAGACGATATTGAGTACGGGTTTGGTAAAAAGATACCCCTCTGGCTCTTTGGTTTTTTGTATTGAGAACGATGCGATTTTTCGCTATGCTTAAAACAAGGATGCGTCATGCCCGAAGCCCGCGCCGTGAAAGCGGTGGATACCGAAAATACCTCTCTGTTACGGGACGAGGCCGACATTCTTGCGGCGCTGAGTGAAGCCGGTTTTACGGTATATCTCCGGGGCTGTAGCGCCATTGATTCCTGGCTGGGCCGTGATGCAGGTGCTGAACTGCGGGTTCTTACCGGGGCCAGCCTGGCGGACCTTGCCCGGTTTTTTGAGAACCTGCGCTACCCCGGCATAGATATCGCCGATGCCGCGCTGGATTATGCCTCCGGTTCCGGTTCCTGTTACTTTGACTGCGCTGATTCTGAAAAAGCGTGCAATACGGATCGCCCCTTCCCCATTGAAAATCATCAGCCATCCTTCAAACTGCTTGAGTTTTATCAGGATTGGAAAACCCGTCGTTTTTATGATCCTTGCGGGATTTATCCTCTGCTCCGGCAAATCCGCAAGAGCCGCAGCCCCACACCTCAACTGACCCCTCGCTCCAAAGATTCGTTATCTGAAAATTCACCGCTTGTGGTACTGCGGGACGGTCTTAATCCCAGGGTGGAACGCAGCCGGGCGCTGATAGACGGCGCGTTGATTTTGGCAAAATATTTTCCTGATGTCGAAAGCTTGCTTTCTCAAGAAGGCTCGCCTTCTGTAGAAGATGGGCACATTGAACAAATGGCGCGGCTGTTCCGGAGTCTGCCGGAAGGCCCGGCGCCGGGGGAAGAGGAGCAGCGGCTTTTATTGACCGGGCTGTTGACCGCGCCTAACCCCGGCCTGGGGCTGGAGCTCCTCAAGAGCTGCGGCTTTATCGGGGAGTTCTGGCCGGAGCTGGCGGTGTTGGACGATGTGGATCAATCCAAGGAATTTCACCCTGAGGGAAACGCCTGGAAGCACACCCTGGAAACGTTCCGCTACCGGAAAACCGGTCTCCGGGGCGCTTGGGATCTCCGGCTTTCTCTGGGACTGCTGCTCCACGATGTGGGCAAGCCCCTTTCCGCTTCAACAGGCAGCCGCCGGTTTAACGGCCATGCCGAACTGGGCGAGCGCCAGGCACGGCGTTTTTTGGAGCGCCTGGGCTTTGGCGCATCCCTGATCAGCGACGTTTGCTACCTGGTGAAGAATCATATGCTCCCCGCTGCCCTGCCCCGGCTGCCGCTGATCCGCACCGGCGAAATAATGGCCTCGCCGCTTTTTCCCACGCTGCTGGAACTGTACCGCTGTGATGAGTCCTCATCCTTCAAGGGGCTTGACGGCTATTACGAGAGCAGCGCCGCCTATCAGTCATATCTGAAGAACCGCCGAAACCCCTACCGCTCGGCGGATGGGAAAAAGTTGAACCGCCCATTTACTGCCGGTTAAAAGTTGTTACAATATCCTTGTTGTCAATGGTTTCCCGTGTTTGCCGGTTAATAATAAACTTTCGGGAAACTCCGTTGGCAAGCCTGAGGGTGCTGTTCGAGTTCATAAAGAAAAACCTGGTTTTCAGATTGATGGCTCTGGTTGTTCCCTGGTCGTTCTTTATGTCCAGTTTGAAAGTTACCTCATCTTTATTTACCGTATATGTTCCAGTTCCGGTATAGTCGGATGTAAAATCTTCTGGATTGGTCAGATCGTAGAAGCCGCCGCCGGTTACTCCCCGGTTGGTACGGAAGCGCACATCTACCACCTGGTCAACAATGGTGTATTTGAGCACTTCGACATTGCCGTTGTCCCGGAATCTGAAAATAACCGATTGATTGTTGGTAGCCCAAACCCCCACAAAGGCGTTGGTGGCGCTTGTTTCGGATGTGTAGGTTGGCTGCTGCGAAGCAGGGCGGCTCTGGGTGCTCCCGGTTGTGCGGCGTCTGGCTTCTTCCGCGGCCAGGCGGGCAGCTTCCTCCTCGGCAGCGCGTCTTGCGGCTTCTTCCGCAGCCAAACGCTCCGCTTCAAAACGTTCAGCTTCGAGCCTGGCTGCTTCCTCTTCAAGCCGGGCAGCTTCCTCGGCTGCCAGACGCTCCGCTTCAATCCTGGCACCTTCGGTGGCAAGCCACTCCGATTCTATGACGCGCAGACGGGCAAACTCGGTGGACCTTGAGCAGGTGAAACACAGAAGGAGTACATTCAGCGCGATTGAGAGCAGAAGGGCAGCCGCAAGCGCCTTCATAAACATTTTGTTCCTGCTTAAATTGGAGAAAAATCTTAAAAACGGGCTGCCGATTTTTTTGGAATATTTTACCGGGGCTGATTGAGCGGCATTTTCCCACAACCGGACTTCCGCCCTGAATGCCGGCGTCCCTCCGTCTTTTCTGCCTTCAATGGCAAAGGATGTTGTGGCAGGTGCAGCCGCACCGTTTTTGTTATCATCCGTGAAAGGCGATGACCATATTGCGATATTTTCGTTAGGAAGAATCTCGGTCAAATAATTGATGTCCAGGCGAATCTGACCGGCTTTTTCAAGCTGCTGGGATGACAGGATGTCTTCTATCCATTGAATATATTTGACATTATTGACATGGCCGTTGTAGTCCACATCGGTATACAGCGCTTTGCGATCTGCGTTTTTTTTCAGATTACTCCGTTCTGCAAGACCATCAGCGCCGGAGGGCAGGGCGTCCAGGTCTTTGTTTAACGGCAGGGTACCTAAAACCGAGTCGGGACGCAGAGGGCGGCGTTTATCTTTTTCCAGAATGATCCAGCCGCTTCTGGCGCGCACCACCGGAACATTGGCGGCGTCCCGTATATCAAAATCCCGCAAGGCCAGGAGTTTTTCTCCGCCCCTTGGCCAGGTACGGACCGTTATGGCCTCGCCATAGGCAGGCCGCCGGTCAATCTGCACCGACATTCGGGACAAAATCCAGACCTGGCCGGTTTGGGCCATATCATCGCGGCCCACGCCCAGGTTTTCGGCATGACTGATTGCCGCTTCCTGGAAAAACTGAAATACCGCATCCAGGGTTAAGCGGTCAGAGCGGTCAATAACGCCGAAGCGTACCGAATGTGATTCCTGCCAGATTGCCACAGGTCCCGTATTCTTGGGGTTTGCCGAATTACTCATAATAGCTAAAATTTATCATAGAATTCGTAATATGGCAATCAGTCAATCGTCATTTATATTTCATATAAAATCATACCTTATTTCAAAGAGCATAATATGATTTATATCTCAACATCATTTTGATACTCAATCTGTGCTGTTTCTATATTCAGCGCTTTTGTATAGAGTCGACGAAGACTTTTCTCGCCGCCTATCCAGCAGAGCACCATGTATTTAACGCCAAGCTGTTTACCTATAGAGACTGCCGATTCATCGCTTACAGCGCCGGATAACTGAAATTGTTGCTCGGCATCAATCAAAGCCCGATTCGAACGGTCGATTACCGTAATTTTTCCCGCCTGAATAATAGTCTTTGTCAACTGGTCTACAACATAATCAATCCTGGCGCGATCTGTGGTACCTGTTTTCATAATTGATATACTTGTCCCGGATGGCAGATTTGAATTGAGTGCATCAACCGCCTGTTTGACCGCCTTCTCGGTTAATCCGTCTTTATCGTTGAAAAGTTCTGCCAATTGGGCATTGGCAGCGTTGTTGCTTGCAATGGATTCCCTGAGGATGCCGGCATTGGCCCTGGCGGCAACACTGCCGTTTTCGCTGTCAATTATGTCGTATTGTTTTATGGCCTCCTCATAATTACGGTTCTTAACGAGCGCCATAGCTGTTTTCATTTTCCCCTTCAAAACTTTGTCTTTTGAAGTTTCATTCATCAGCTTCCTATTCTCGCTGACAATATAGGGAACGATATCTTTGGATAAGTCGCTTATTTGAGAATCAACAATACTCTTGGCAAGCGTCAACGTATCAGCAAGCTTATTAGGCGATTCCGTACTGGTAGAAGTCTCTGCCCCCTTTTTTAAAACCTTCCCAACCGGCATATCAGTCCTTGAACTAATTATGCTATACGAGAATTCTATGGAGACCTCACGTTTATACGTGGTTTGGGTATAGGGATTCCCGTTTCTATCTTTGAGTTCTTGTGTTTCCCGCGAATCTTTCGATGTAATGACGGTGAGTTCTCCTGTAAATACCCCGTCTGCATTTGGATCGGTGATGGCTACCATTTCAAACTTTCCGGTATCCGTAATCAGCGCTGTTGCTTTGTCTGTTAGATACCGTGTAAGCTGCACGGAGGTAGTGTTATTAACCCCGCTTACATTTTCGAACCGCTTGATACTCAGCCGTTGTATTCCTGTTGTGTTTATTGTGGGCTGCCTCACTGAGCTGATTGGAACATAAGTAGCGCACGATATAACACCCATTCCTAATGCGATGCCAAACAGTACCCCATAAAACAAACCGTTTTTCTTCATTACTATTTACCTTCCGCCCAATAAATAAAGTTAAGTATATCACAAAAAGAGGGGAATGCAAAGGAGTCCCCCTTAAATTTTACGATTAATCTAATTAGGACTCCCCCCATATTTTATAGACATGTAAGTATAATTTCTGGCATACTACTACTACGTTTCAAAACGAGGAGAAGTTTTTATATAATGAAGACAAAACGTAAAGGAAGTTCCTTCAATTCCCTGAATTCAAAACGTGAACTGGAATCAGTGTTCCTGTTTACCACCGGAAAATGCAATGCCAAATGCGCTATGTGTTTCTACGCTAACGATATGGAGAAAAAGGCCGATGACCTTTCCTTTGACGAAATTCGGAAACTTTCGGAGAGCGCAGGGAATTTCAAGCGTCTCTGGCTTTCCGGCGGAGAGCCGACACTGCGGGAGGACCTTCCCGAGATTGTAGAGATGTTCTACAAAAACAACCATATTACGGATCTCAATTTTCCTACCAACGGTATCAAAACTGAGCGGCTCATTGAATGGCTTACCCGGCTGCGGAAAAGCTGCCCTGAGTGCAATATTTCCGTCAGTATTTCCCTGGACGGTTTCGGTCAGACCCACGACACCCAGCGGGGTATACCGAGTTTCTACCGTGCTGCGGAAACCCTGAAAAAAATCGACGACAATTTCAAAGATGATGGTCATGTGCTCAAAAATATTGCCACAGTGATCACCAAGTACAATGTGGAAGAGGTGGTTGATTTTATTACCTGGGTGTACGGGCGTTTCAACGTTTCCACTCATACCATTGAAGCGGCCCGGGGAGCTACCAGAGAGGACGGTATAAAGGTACTGACCGAAAAATCACTGGTGGAGATTCAGGACAAGATCGCCCCCTATTATCTCCTCTATGCGAAACGCATCGGCGAGGGGATGAATTTTATCGGCCGGGGTATGACCAAATTTTTCTATGTGGGACTTATGCGGGCCATGTACACCCTGCGGGCGAAGAATCTGGAAAAGCCCTGTTGCTGGAACATGGACTGCACCGCCGGGGAAACTACCCTGGTTATCGATTACGACGGACGCTTCCGCGCCTGCGAATTACGGGATCCTATCGGCAAAGTTCAGGACTACGACTGCAATGTGCAGGCGATTATGTCAGGTGACGCGATGAAAAAAGAAATTGCGGCCATAGGCCACGGCTATACAGCGAACTGCTGGTGTACCCACGGCTGCTGGATGATGTCATCAATTACCTTTAACCCCGGCAAGATGATCTCCATGCTGATCAAGGCCAACAGGGAAACAAAACAGCTCTCCCGGCTGAATCCCGTTCAAGTGGATGAAGCCAAGCTGCGGGAACTTGAAGCAAAATACCACCTGGATATTGAAAAGCTGGGTCAGATTGGACTTGTTGAAAAGACAGCAGGCGCCGCATGAAACACCGTTTCAATTTAACTGCGCCCCTGAAATTGCTGCATAAGCCGCGATATACTACTGCATTGTAAAGAGGTCAACATCATGAAGATACTCCTTGTTACCAGAGGTTCCCAGGGGGATATTTATCCCTATATCCGGCTGGCGGTGGCGCTTAAAAAACAGGGGCATGAAATAACCCTGAGTCTGCCGAGGCTTTTTGAGCGTGAGGCGAAAGATTCAGGGGTTTACTATGTCTTGCAGGCGTCTGACGACATTGCCGGTATGCTGGAGGGTACCCCGGATACCAAAAATCTCCTGGACTGGACCCGGCGGGTAATCGACAGCCAATTTAAGGAACTCATTCCCATGCTGTCGGAACATGATATGCTATTAGCGTCTAACACCGAATTCGCCGCCCCCAGCATCGCCGAATATTGCGGCAAGCCTTATATTCGCACAGCCTACGGCCCCTTTATACCTAGCCGAAAAATACCGCCGCCGGTTTTCCCCTGGTCAAAACCGCATCCTATATTCAGGCCAGCCTTTCTTTGGGGGCTCCTGAATACCGGCCTTAACCTTATGGTAAAGAAGACCCTCAATAAAAACCGGAAAGCCCTGGGTATGTCTCCCATAAAGGATCAGGCGGAACACGCCCCGTCCAATTCGGACAATTATTTGCTGTACAGCAAATACCTGGGCAGCACCGACAGCACCTGGAAATACAAGTGGGAAATCGGCGGTTATTGCTTTAACGATATATTCCCCTACGATGCGGCAGAGCTGGAAAAGCTCCTGGCTTTTATCAAAAAGGACGAGCGGCCTACCATCTTTTTTACTTTGGGAAGCTGCAACGTAAAACAGCGGGATCGTTTTGCCAATTTGCTTTTTGACGTTTGTATTCAGCATAATTACAAACTGGTAGTAAGCTGCGGCTGGTGGGAGGTGGGCGCTCATTTACAAAACAGGGACAACCTTTTCCGTTTGGAGAGTCCCATTCCCCACTGCCTTATTTTCCCCTCTTGCGATGCCATCATCCACCACGGCGGCGCCGGCACCACCCACAGCGCCGCCCGCTCGGGCAAACCCCAGCTGGTAGTTCCCCTGATACTGGATCAGTTTTACTGGAGCCACCGGGTCAGAGAACTGGGCATTGGCCCCGGCAGTGTAAATGTCAAAGGGAAATCAAAAAAACAGCTTGAACAAAAAGTAGTCGGCCTGGTAACCAACCCTTCCTACAGGGAAAAAGCCGCCTCTATAGGGATACTGATCCGGGGCGAAGGGGGGCTAGAGAACATCTGCCAGTATATTGAAAACTACCCAACCCAGGCTGCCGCAGAAAAAAAATGGGCCTAGGAGTTTGTTGCGCTTCGCGCATTTCAACCTCCCAAAATCGTCTTCAGGCGATTTTTTACTCTGCAAACTCCGTAAGCAGCCCATTTATCGAGATTTTTTGCGGCCTCAAGCGCAAAAAATCTACAAGTGCAATAGGCTGCTAGGGAAGATAAAATACGGAGAGAGAGGGATTCGGGGTTCCAGTCGTGGACTTCCTGTCCACTCCTTCCACCCCCGCCTTCGCGTTTCCCGGTACGTCCTGTACCGGCCTTTCTGGTTACAAGGCTTTCGCCTTGAAATTACACCAAAAACGCTTCGGTTCGAATCCCTCCGTTTTCCGGCTGTTTTAATAATAAAATTTTAGGAGAATTTTTCGTTTTTTAGAAAATCTACGGAGAGAGAGGGATTCGAACCCTCGGTACCTTTTGGGCACACACGACTTCCAATCGTGCACCTTCGACCACTCGGACATCTCTCCAAAAAAAATAAACCCGGAGAGAGAGGGATTCGGTTCGAATCCCTCCATTTTCCGGTATATATAGTACCTGAAAATATCAGAAAGACTTTTCCGGCAATATATATCATCTCCGGAGAGAGAGGGATTCGAACCCTCGGTGCCCTTACGGGCACAACGGTTTTCGAGACCGCCCGATTCAACCACTCTCGCATCTCTCCTGTGAGGTTGTGAAATTTTACTATAATTAGCATGGTTTTTTATGTCAAGTATCTTTCAATATACTGAAAATTGCTGCATAATATAGATATGTCCGTTTTGTTATCCGGGGATTTTCACGGCAACGCTGTGGGCGAGCTTTCAATTTTGACAAAGAAATACCTGCGTTCAAAATACGGTACCGAAAAATACAAAACTATCAATTATCATATAATCCTTGGCGATGGCGGCTTTCTTTGGCCTGGCAATGAACGGATCGATGCCTACAATTACCGCGTACTTGCGTATCGCCCCTTTCCGGTGCTCAGCGTTATCGGCAACCACGAGCCCATGCTGGGAATGACCCTGCCCGAAGAAGACATCGGCATTGGCGAAAAAGTGTACCTGGTAAAAGAGAAGAAGCCGCTGATAGCCTACCTTAAGCGCGGCAAGGTTTACCATATCGATGGTTTTAAATTTCTCGTCATGGGCGGCGCCCTCTCAATCGATCAGGAGTACCGCATTCCCGGCCGGAGCTGGTGGAAAGAAGAATACTGGTCACCCCGGGAAGAGGCGGATTTGTTTGAGCTACTTGCGTCCGACAGCGAGTTTGATTATGTGCTGACCCATACCGGCCCTGACAGTATTAACTTTAAATTGTTCAACAGCTTTTTTTCCGGTTCACCCAAGTTTACCGATGAAGTTGCAAAACTGAACGACAAGGTGGATGCGCGGATTTCCTGCAAAGGCTGGTTCTGCGGGCACTGGCATCAGGATCGGTTATATGACTATGAAGATGACGAAAAAAAACGCAGCTTCCGGTACCTGTACCGTGATGTGGAACTGCTTGAACATTAGTTCAGGCTTTTGAGTCTGCTAAGGAAAAGAAGGCTTGAAATTTCCCCATGAGCTTTAAGGAGATTGTAGTCTTCTTTTGTTTCGGTATCAGCCCCCGAAATGATAAGCTCATCTTTGGTGCGCAAATACCAGAGATAATGTTTTCCCTTTATGGTTATTGCTTTTCCTGTCGCCCTTGAGTGCCTTGTTATTTGCTCTTCAAGAATTTCAGCAAGTTCAATATGATTAGCCTCGCCGGTCAGCCAAAGAAAAAAATCATCGCAAATAAAAAGCACAATCCGTTTAAAACCTTTCCCCATACTGTCATCATGCCGAAACCCGTCAAAAACCAGCCGGTATTTTCCCAACGAAAGATCGTACCCCGAAAGCCGTAAATGTTTTCTAAGTTCCACCAGCTCCGCATGAACTTCTTTTAGCGTCTTCTCTTTGCCGCCGGTTTTCCCCGCAGCGCTTAACTGAGCCCGCAACTGTCGCATTTTATTTTCATACTGCTGATATTCATCGGTACGGCTCAAAAAATAATCTGTTTCCGAAAGCAGCTTCCAGGTATTAGTTACTTGATCCGAGAAAAAGGTTTTTAATTTTGATCCGAAGCTGTTTTGCGGAGAGGTTGATTTCAAGATAAATTCAGATTAAGTCCTGGCCTTGATTCTGTCAAGTATGTTATTGTACAGGGTTGAAAAATCGCTTGCTATGGTTGATACTTTGGAATTACAGATGAGGGCTTAGAAAGAACGGATAGAGGGGCTTGTAAGGGCAGTGTTAAGAGGAGGTGTTTGAAGAGAAATGAATCAAGGCGGAATAGCTAATAAATTAGGTAATAGTTACGAAGTAAAATGTGCTGTCCTGCACCTTCTATATGTTATTCAGGGTAAATACAATTGGCTGCAATATGAATCCATTGACCGTTTGCAGCATGGTATCGATTTTTCATTTTGCGATGGTAAAGTTATTACTTACTGCCAAGTTAAAAGGAATGCTCCTAATGGAAATTGGACCGCAAGAAAGTTGATTGTTGAGGGCGTGTTCAATACATTTTTTCATATCCTTAACAATCAAATAAATGCAAAATGTTTCTTTTTTACACAAAATGATGCAAATAATTTAAAAGAACTATTAGGAAAATCAAAAATCGCTAATACCATAAAACAGTTTGAAGTATCCTTAAATAGTAATGAAAAAGAAGAATTCGAAAAAATATGCGCAATAATAGACAAAAATGAACGCATCTTTATTGATTTGCAAAATATTGAAATTCATTTTTTGCCGGAAAATATATTAGAAGATTTTATTGAATCTTTTTCCTCTCTCCTATTTGAGGGAAATACAAAATTAATATTTCCTGTGTTGGAAGACATATTGAAAAATAATTATAACAAAAAACTTACACAAAACAGTATTTGTAAAATAATCAATGATGACAACTTATTGGTGTTTCGAAATACAACCATTAATATATCAAGAATGACTGATATACTTTGTAATAATACAAAAAATTATCTGAATTCATATTTGCCATTTGGTTTTGACAGTTTTGTGATTTTCCGCGAACAGACAGAAATATTGTTTCAAGAAATTACCAGAAATATTTTACCATCGCTCACAATTCTAACTGGTGTAGCAGGAAGCGGAAAATCAGGCATTATACGATTAGTGATTGACAAACTAAAGCTAGAAGACACTCCCTGCTTCGCCTTCAGAATAGATCATTATTTATATTGCCATAATGAAGAAGAATTGGGGAAGGCTTTGACCAACCGTGATGAAAGTCTGATTGTCACAATAAAGACAATATTTCCGGATAAACCGGTTGTGATTATTATTGACCAGATAGATGCCATAAGTGATGTATCAGGACGAAATGGACTGTTTAAAACACTGATTATTAATATGATCCTAAAAGCGATAACGTATGAAAATATCAAGATTATTCTTTCATGCCGGACATTTGATTTTGAAAACGATCAACAGTTAAAATATTTGCAGAAAGCACATAAATCTACAATAATAGCAGTTCCTTCCCTTGACTGGGCTAAAGATGTTGAACCGTTACTACAAAGCAGGGGCATAAATACAAAAGCATATAATACCCCTCAAAAGACCTTACTGTGCGTTCCTGTCAACTTGGCTCTGTTTTTTAGAATTGAGAATAAAAATTCTATATATACTACGCGGAAACAACTTTTTGATCAGCTTATAACAGAAAAACAAAGAGAAATATTAAAAAATAGGTCCATAGCGTGGAGTTTAATCAGTCCTTTAGCAAGTATTAGTCATTGGATGAGCGAACATCAGGAATTAAACGCCCCTATAGTTTGCCTGGATGATTTTGCCGGAGCTTTTGAAATTTTATCTTCGGAGAATTTTATTATTGGAAATAATAATAAAGTACACTTCTTCCATGAAAGTTTCTTTGATTACATTTATGCAAGATCATTTGTATCCGGTAGTGAAACAATTGCAAAGATGTTGTTATCTGATGAACAGCATCTTTTTAGAAGAACACAAGTACGTCAAATCCTTGAGCACATCAGAGCTGATAATAGAAACAGATATTTATCCGAGCTTGAACAGCTCCTTTTAAACGACAATGTTCGTTTTCATATGAAATTAGCAGTATGCCAATGGTTATCGACAATTGAAAACCCAATACTCAATGAGCTTAATATTATATTGAAATTAAATGACGGTATTTTAATTTATCAGGCTGTTTTATCAACAAATAATTGGCTGTTATTACTGATTGAATCAGGATGGGTAGACAAACAGCTTTTTGAGGAAGTACAATATCGCACACAAATAATTCATTCTCTTGTAGAGAATATAACCCTTGATCCAAAAGCAATCTATGCCATCATTAATAAATTTGTTAATAACAATGAGGAAAATATAGTTATGGTCTTGCATAATTTGGAAATGATTTATTATAGGAAAGCTGCAAGCAATGAGATTATTAATTTGATATCAAGTATCATTAATAATAGGACCGAAATATTCTTAAAAAACAAGGGTGCAGACGTTGTATTGCATATTATACAAAACTCTCCTTCCGATTTAGATAATGAATGTATTGAATTATTATCTTTGACTTTCCAAAAATGGATAGAAATTAATAATGAATATATACCTTTTGAAAATGATGCTCCGGATTTATTTACAGATTCATATACATTAGAAGAATTAGTATCAAAAAAACCGTTAATTATTCTCAAGGGATCAATAAAATATTTTTGCCATGCTGTAAATACCGCAATTTTAGACATAAAACACGGTAAAAATCACTTGCCTTTTTATTCAATGTATGAATATGATGAATACAAATATTTGCATGGTTTTGAAAAATTTGTCTATATCATAAAACAAAGTATGATTTTATCTGTAAACCTTGATAAAGATTTTGTTATTTCATGCTTGAATCTATTTGATCCATACGCGCATATCATATTTATGTATCTTACTCTTGAATTAATAGGCGAATTACCCCAAGAATTATCGCATATCTTGAGGAATATAATAACATCACCACTGATTTTTCAGGCTGGATTTGCCGGCGCTCAATGGAAAATATTTGCGATTGCATATAAGAACTCTGTACCATATATTGCTGACGATATTCAAACAATAATTGAAAACAAAATCCTTGAAAACTATCCGGAAATAGATGATGCCAAATTTATTGTCAGCAAAATAAATTATATGGGTGAAGATAGTTTTCATAGAAATAGCAAAGATGCTACGCAGCTACTCAATAATTCTGGTTATGAGCAATGGTGTGTTTTAGAAACTATAGGGGAAGAATGCTTGTCTCAGAGAGCAAAAGAGTGCCTGTTTATATTACGAAGAAAATTTATAAAAAGAAAAATTGCCGAGCCGCATCGAACAGAGGGAGGCTGGATCGGATCGCCCATAAGTCCTGAAAAATGTAAGAAAATGACCAATGCACAATGGCTGGCTGCCCTGAAAAAATATAAATCCAAAACATCTTTTGATCCGGCTGATTCATTGAAGGGTGGAGCTTCTGAACTGGGAGGTGTCTTTGCCGAATTACTTAAAGTTGATACTAACCGATTTATCAGTCTAATAGCGGGAATTCCCAACGATGATATAAAACCATATCTACATAGTATTCTTTTTGGACTTTCCCAAACCGAAAATTTATCAATTCAGGATACAATTTTACTTTTAAAAAGAGTACACGGTTATCCCGAGAAAGAACATGGTAATGAAGTATGTGATATTATTGGAAAAAACCCTGGTATTGCAAACGACATGGAAGTATTGGATATGCTAAAATACTATGCTCTTAATGGACATGAAGAGGAAAACCCTGAAGATGAAGAGCAGAGGATATGGCAAAAAATAAGTACAATAAATTCATTGTTGCTCCACGAGAATAATAAGCATTTATTTTTATTTGGGGAACGTTATCATGCCTTTAGAGCAATAGCGGCGATTTTATGGGAAGATTATAGCCATATAAAATATTTGTGGAATATCATTAATTTTGCTCTTGATACAGAGAGACTAATAAGTGTCCGTTGTATGATAATTGAATCATTAATACCTGTATTTAATAATGACAAAGAGCTGTTTAAAAATACTTATGAAAAACTTTCTGTTTTCCCGGCGAATTCACCATACTGTGAACATAGTTTTAAGTTTGCACCATTTATAACTGATCGTGCGATAGAGCTATATTTTTATATATCTCAGCATATGCCTGAATTGGCTGACGCAGTAATACAAAAATTATGGATGAGTCAGAATGAGACGGTAAAACAATTTGCCGTATATTTTATTTCATATGAATATTTTAGACATGATAAACATATAGATTTATTTAATTTTACTTTCAATGTGAATACAAATTACAATAAAATCATTGCGTATATGGCAGGTATGACTTTGAAAATTACTGAAAAATATTCAGAGAATATAAGGATATTGAAATTGTCCTTTTGTAACAAGGATGAATCTGTAAGAAAAGAATCTTCTCGTTTTTTAGAACAGATAAAGCCTGATGAACTTGATAATTATTTAGAACTTGTTTTGGATTATTTGAATTCGCCTGCCTTCAATGATTATAATTTTCATTTATTCAGAATTCTTGAAGAAACTCCGTCTGATATTATGGATATAATAATCACTATAGGAAAAAGAATTATCGACCAGATTAAACAAAATTCCCGTGGATATTTAGAAACATTGCATCATTTTGAGGATTATCTAGAAATATATTATTCAAATACGGTTTCTAATCCTGATCAAAGAAAAACTATATTGGATATCATTGATTCATTATTACAAAGCGGTACACACAGTGCGTTTAATCTGGTTAACATGCATGACAGATAGAAAACAATCTATTTTGAAAAGGAGCCCCTATTGTCCTCCAACCTAATCCTCTACCAAACCGAAGACGGCCTTACCAAGCTGGAAGTAACCCTTGAAAACGGAACCGTCTGGCTTACCCAAGACCAAATGTCTGAACTCTTCCAGCGGGATACAAGCGTTATAAGCCGCCATATCAAAAATATTTTTGCCGAGGGCGAATTGGAGGAAAAAAGGAATTTGCAAAAAATGCAATTTCCTAATTCAGACAAACCGACCAATTTCTACTCCCTCGACGTCATCATCTCCGTTGGCTACCGGGTAAAATCCCTGCGGGGTACCCAGTTCCGTATCTGGGCAAACGGCGTTCTCAAGGAATACTTGATAAAAGGCTTCGCCATGAATGATGATCTCCTTAAATCCGGCGGAGGGGGGAACTACTTTGAGGAACTCCTTGCACGGATTAGAGATATCCGCTCATCGGAGAAGGTCTTTTACCGGAAAATACTTGATATTTATGCCACCAGCATAGATTACGATCCACGTTCCGATATTACCCAGGATTTTTTTGCGACTATCCAGAACAAAATGCACTTTTCCGCCCATGGGCATACCGCTGCCGAGGTTGTCTTTAACAGGGCCAATGCGGAACGGGACTTTATGGGCTTAACTACCTGGACAGGCCGCCTTCCCAAGAAGCATGACGCCGAATTCGCAAAGAACTATCTTTCCGAAGACGAGCTTGATACACTTAACCGTATCGTTACCCTGTATCTGGATTATGCGGAATTACAGGCCAAAAGTAAAAGCCCCATGTATATGAAAGATTGGATTGCCAAACTGGATGATTTTATGAAATTATCGGGCAGGGAAACCCTCGGCCATGCAGGAAGGATCAGCGCCGAGGCTGCAAAAATAAAGGCCGATTCCGAATATGATAAATTCAAGGAACGAACCCAATATGCCTTAACGCCGGTGGAGGAACATTTTTTACAGTCCCTGGAACAGGTGGAAAAGAAACTGCTTAAATCGGAAAAGAAGGCAGGTACTTTCAATTCATGACCGAAGCATCCGTCGTCCACCTGCAGAACGAAATCGCCGAGCTGGAAAAACTCTTAACTGATAAAAAACGCCAACTGGAAGAAGTTCAGGCGGCTGTTTGCAGAACCGCTTCATCTCCTGAATTGCCGGAAATAACCAATCACTCATCCCCGCAAATCAAAATCTCCCTTTTCCGTTCGCTGTTTCGGGGGCGTGATGATGTGTATGCAAAACGGTTTGAAAGTAAAAAGACCGGAAAATCCGGCTATCAGCCTGTCTGCCGCAATGAATGGGTGTGGGGTATTTGCGAGAAGCAACCTGTTATTTTCTGGCCCTTGATTTTGACAAGCAGACATGGCAGGAAGATGTAAAAGCTTTTATGACCACCTGCCAAATTGAAGGGATACCCGCCGTTTTGGAACGTTCCCGGTCGGGCAACGGCGCTCATGTCTGGGTCTTTTTTGAAAATCCTGTCCCGGCGATCAAAGCGCGAAAGCTCGGTTCCCTGCTTCTGACCCGGACACTCGACCGGCGGCCTGAGATCGGGCTCGACTCGTTTGACAGATTTTTCCCCAATCAGGATACTTTACCCAAGGGCGGATTGGGTAATCTTATCGCGCTCCCGCTTCAAAAAACGGCGCGGGAGAAAAATCACAGCATTTTTCTGAATGAAGAACTTGTCCCCTACCCTGACCAGTGGGCTTTTCTTGCTTCTATTCAGCGGGCAAGCGATGAACAAGTTGACGCGCTTATTCAAACCGCCGCCCTGCGAAACGAACTGCTGCCCGTTGCATATAACACGGTTGAGAGTGAAGTTGAAGACAAACCGTGGCAGGCTCAAAAGAATGACCGCCGCCCGCAAGGTGACGCAAGCTCATTACCGGTGATATCGGAACCGCTTCCTGCCGCCGTTGAGGTGGTGCTGGCGGATCAAATCTATATCAACCATACGGGCCTGCCGCCGGTTTTGCGTAACCGAATACTCAGATTGGCCTGTTTTTCAAACCCTGAATTTTACCGCGCACAGAAAATGCGGCTCCCCACCTGGAACAAGCCGCGCATACTTTGTTGTTACGAGTTTTTCCCGGAACACATCGGCCTTCCTGTTGGCTGTTTGGAAAATCTGCAAGAGATACTTAACCATTATCACATAAAACCTGAATTGCAGGACAAACAGAATCATGGCGAGAAAATCGACGTAAACTTTTTAGGAGAACTGAGGGAAGATCAACAGAAAGCGGCGGATGAACTGATGTTCCACACAACAGGGATTCTTTCAGCCTCCACCGCTTTTGGGAAAACCGTGATCGCCCTTTGGATTATCGCACAGCGCAAGGTTAATACTATCATTCTGGTTCACCGAAAACAGTTGATGGATCAATGGGTTGAACGGATTAACCAGTTTCTCGGTATACAAAAAAAAGAAATCGGCTGTATTAGCGGTGGCAAGAAAAAACGCACCAGCATTATTGATGTTGCCGTTATGCAAAGCGTAGTGAAAAAGGATTCGGTTGAAGACTGGATAAAAGATTATGGGCAGATCATTGTAGATGAATGTCATCATATTTCCGCTTCATCATTTGAGCGGATTATCAGAAAATGTCCCGCCCATTACCGGTTGGGACTTTCGGCTACGGTTGCCAGGCGGGATGGGCAGCATCCTATTGTTCTTATGAATCTCGGCGAGATACGGTATTCTGATAACCGTCATGACGGTGCCCCACTATTTATTCAAAAAGTACTGCCCCGCTTCACTTCTTTTAGCTTGCCTGCTCAAATGGACAATATTGCACCTAACGAAACTCCCGCCATTCATGATATATTCCACAGCCTCTCGCTGGACAAAATAAGAAATGATCAGATAGCCGGTGATATTCTTGCTGCATATTTGGAAGGCCGGGAGTGTCTGGTTTTAAGTGAACGGATAGAGCATCTTACTATTTTGGAAGAAATGCTTAACGGTAAAATTCCGCACCTTTTTGTCCTGAAAGGAGGCATGGGGAAGAAACAGCTTAAAACCATTATGGAAAATTTGCAAAATGTTCCAGCTAATGAACACAGGATTATCCTTGCGACCGGAAAATATCTTGGCGAGGGATTCGATCTGCCTTGTCTCGACACACTGTTTCTGGTCTTCCCCTTTTCATGGAAAGGGACTTTGATTCAATATACCGGAAGGTTAAACCGCACCTACTATGGCAAGAAGGAAATTCAGGTTTACGATTATGTGGATGAAAAAGTCCCGGTATTGCTCAGAATGTACGGAAGGCGTCAGAAGGGATACAAATCTATGGGGTTTGTGATTTAGCGTTTTTGAGACTGTCCAATTATCTCTCTGTCTGTTAGCGCACCGCTTGTTCCAGCAATTCAAAGTATCAAAATTTTATGCTACAAAGGGAGTATGGGCGGGGGAGTATTCAAAAGGTTGAATGAGCATATAGGGCGGGTGTGCGGGCAACTGCCTGACCAGCGGCGGAGCGGGCATAACGAACGCTACAAAATGGCTGATTTCGTGCAGAGCGCGTTTGGGGTATTTTTCTTTCAGCACCAGTCGATGCTGGATTACCAACGGAAGATGAAAGAAAAGCGGGGCCGGAGCAATCTAGAGACGGTGTTTGGGGTGCGGAATGTGCCTTCGGACACGTGGATACGGACGCAGTTGGACGGGATAGCGCCCGAGGGGTTGAGCCCGATATTCAATGCGGCGCTGGAAACCGCAGAGGAAGCGGGGCTGCTGGAGGGATACCGGGTGCTGGACGGTGGGGTGCTGATAGCCCTGGACGGGGTATGGTACCATTCATCGGAAAATATCCACTGTGACCGATGTCTGCACGCCACCAAGGATGGGGTGACCACGTATTACCACAGTGCGCTGGCGGGGACGATAGTGAAGCCCGGAAATACATCAGTTATGCCGGTCATGGCGGAGATGATACACAACGGGGATGGGGAAAAGAAGCAAGATTGCGAGCTTACGGCGGCGAAACGGTGGCTGAAAAGCCATAATGAGGAGTACCGGTGGCTGAAACCGACGCTGTTGGGCGATGATTTGTATTCGCATGAGCCGTTTTGCCGGCAGGTACTGGAAGCCGGCTACAGTTTTATCTTTACCTGCAAAGATTCGACGCACCCCTGGCTGAGCGAGACGGTGGCCAACTCGGAGCCGGGGGAGTGGAGGAGGCGCGAATGGAACGGGCGGCGCCATATGGTATACATCTGTCGATGGGTGAACGGCGTACCGATACGGTATGAACAAAATGAGCGGGACACGCTGACGGTTAATTATCTGGAGATGAGCATCTGGGACGAGGAGAAGGGGAAGCGGACCTATTACAACAGTTGGATAACCGACAAACTGATAGACGCTG
>BNVF01000001.1 GCA_025997895.1 Spirochaetia bacterium | reverse complement strand
GGCGGCAGCGATGTCACATGAAGGTACGCACGCGATGGGGAATCGGTATGAAGCTTTGGCGCACGCGCAGGGATTGAGTACCTATGACACATTGGTGGAACTGTTTAATCTCAGTGGAGACAGTGGTTTCCGGGGGTCTATAGTAGACGCCCTGTATGACCCCGCGTCCTATGTGGCAAATACGGGGGATTATGATAATTGGATACTGATGAATAATGGAACGCTGAGAAATGATAATAAAGGCTGGTTAACCTTTGAAGATGGCAAACCTGTCTTAAATGCGCAAAAAGAACAAATAGGTGCTGGGGGGATCGAAACAGGCTTATTGAATATCCTGTTTGGAGGTACGAGTGGAAAACTGTATAGCGAATATAGTGACGCTCAAAAACAATTTGTGCAAGAAATGATGATTGCAGCAGGTATGAGCTATATTGAGGAAAAAAAGGGAGACATGCAATCAAGAACATGGGGAGGCAATAAGGAGGGACAAATACTAAATATGTCTACTATCATGAATTATGCCGGGCAAACGGTGGCTGCGCCGGTATTTGCGCAGTACTATGATACGACCGTAGATTCATATTTAGCAGGAATATTTGGGAAGAACATAACACCGATTTTAGCAAATAATGTACCTCAAGAAATAGAGAACCGTTATAATAATCTTTTGCTGGCTAAATATAATTTCTATGCTTCCGCCGGAAGTTTTGTGGATGATTCGAAAGGATATTATCTTTCCGGAGAATTTAAGGACATAGTTGATGGACAATATTCTGCGTATGGCGGTTACCATTTCGGAATTGATTTGAGCCGCAAAGACGGACCGTCTGGTGATCCAATTTATGCAGGCATTTCAGGAAAAGTCAGTGATAAAGATTGGAATACGGTGGCTAATGGAAATGATTTACAAATTCAATATGGTTATAATTTTGAAAATACTTTTATAGGAACCGGCTTATATGGCGAGTATATGCACATGCTTGCATCTTCTTCATATAAAAATGGTGATTATGTAACTGCAGTATCTGAGATTGGAAATATTGGAAAATCTGGAACTAATAACCCCCATTTACATTACGACATACTAACCATGCCGGGTACTTATTATTCTCAAACTACTCTTAAAATGCTTTTGGGCAACAGTGCTTTTTCGGCAGCCAATATGCTTACCGAGAACCGATATAAAACCGCCTATAATGCCAATCTGTATTATAAAAACTGGCTGGGCATTAATATGCCGGTAAATAAAAAATGAAGCTCACAATATGCTTCTTTATATTTGTTTCGCTTTCGCTGGTAACATGTTCAAAGCATGAGGAATTTATTGAGCAGCCGGAAGGGCGTGAGGAAATGGCTGAAAAACCGGATGTAGATAGCTTTGAAGAAGAAAATACAACGCAAACGACAGTTACCGAAACAGCCGCTTCGGTTGAAGAGTATGACCTGTATCTGGAAGCAGAAATTAATGATACAGGAGTACGGTTGCGAGACTGGACAACCTTAGATTCCGAGGTACTTGATATATTGAATAAGGGAGATCGGGTTAAGATTTATTTTAGAAAAAAAAGACAAAAAATAGGAACTATGGATGATTATTGGTATTATGTAGAATTGCAGGATACTCGACGAGGGTATGTCTATGGTACGTTTCTTGATATTAAGAAACCTGCTGAGAAATTTATGTTGTTAAGGGATAGGGGAACAATAACAATGGAAGATATTGTTTATGCAGGTATAACTGATTTTACAAGCATATCTCAGATACTGGATAAACTCGCGCCCCGGCAGATACAAACAATTGACTTAATTATTATCGAAAATGCGAACATGGAAAGTTTTAAGGGTTTGGAACAATTTGTACAATTAGGCCAACTTAGAATCAGAAATTCCGAAATGGTTGATTTTACCGAATTTGGATTAACCAGTACAAAAGATATCTGGCTGTGGATATTTAATACAAAAGTTGAAAGTTTAAAAGGACTTGAAGATTTGAAAAACATCTATTTGCTTAGCTTAGAAGGAAGTCGTCTTAAAGAAATTGATTATTGCAAATTACCCCAAGGCATATACTGCTTGGCGTTAAGTAATTTTTCTGATTATGCACAATTGCTTCCCCATATTCCCACTACAATAGAAGAAATATATTTTGAGGATAATAATATAAAAACAATAGAAGAAATAGAATTTTTGAAAGCATACTCCAATCTTAAAAGAATATATTTTAAGGGTAATGCAATACCTTTAGAGGTATTAGAGGAAGAAGCCGAGAGATGGAAGCCCAAGAAATTAATATTTCATTTGGGGGATGATGGGAGCTTGTGAAACAGAACAAGTGGGGGTAGCGGAATAGACCGGAGGGACGAAGTCCCGAGGACTATGGAGGTAGGGGGAGCAGGGACGAAAACATGACACTACTACAAACCACACATATAAAACAGACCGGTAAATGTGCTCCCCCTCATATTGCATTTGCGACCGGGACGTTCGCAGTAGTAGCGAAGAACCATTATAACGCAGCGCTGTCAGAGCTGAGGAATCAACGGAATGGAGAACAACAAAACAAAGCGCAAAATGATAAAGCGCTTGTGGGGAACCTGGAAAAGTGGGAGGCAGCCCGTATAACGCTGCACGCAGGAGAGATACTGCTTAATAACCTGTTGTTAGGGGCTGGGAACGAGCAGGCGGCGAAGCTGGCGGCAGCGATGTCACATGAAGGTACGCACGCGATGGGGAATCGGTATGAAGCTTTGGCGCACGCGCAGGGATTGAGTACCTATGACACATTGGTGGACCTGTTTAACCTCAGTGGAGACAGTGGTTTCCGGGGGTCTATAGTAGACGCCCTGTATGACCCCGCGTCCTATGTGGCAAATACGGGGAATATAGATAATTGGAAACTTAAGATAAATCCAGATGGGACATTTGAACTAAAAGATGATAATAGAAGCAGTTTATATCTTGACATCATGGACGGAAGCGAATTTAAACTCTGGGACATGGAAAGTCTAAATAAGTGGGAGGCTTATAATCAAATAATAGCTTTTGGCCCTCAGTCTTTGGATTCATTATCGCTTTCTAGTGAAACAATGAAACGGCTTGGTTTGTATTCAATACTTAATACTAATGCAAAAAATCTTACCGAAGAGCAGTTTGGTAATGTAGCGGAAAATTCTTATTTAAACAAGGATGGATTGGGCTATTATATTGATTTTTCTAGTGTATTAGATTATATCAATCAGAATATGACCGGGCAATATCTTTCTGATGCCCGAAAATCTATTTTTTCATCCCCTGATTTAGAATATTCATTTAATCCAGCGTTACTGTCAAATTTATTTACTTATGGTGTTATGGGTAGCATGGGGTATACCGCAACCGTTGAAAACGATCCATTGCTTGCAGCACAACGTGACAGAATTGCATATCCTGAATATCATCTTGAGGAAGATGAATATTTATCTGGCCTTGATAGGCTTAGACTTGACTATAATGCACAGGATATAAGATTTAGAAACGGACAACCTCCTGTTACACAACTAATAGGCACACTTGATATTCTGCCACAAAATGATACAGTCGGAACAATAGGCTCTGGGGTAATTTCTGTATTGCAGTCTGTTGATAGCGTGCTAAAAGCAAAAAATATTGGTACTATCCATGTGAATTCATGGAATGTTTTAGGGCAATCATTTTTTACCATGCAAACAACCGTATTTAATTCAATGCAGGGTCAGAACGCAAAATATGAATACAAGTTTATCACGGTATCTGAAAGTCTACAAAAAAGATATCAGAGTACTCTGAATAAAGCCGCCAAACAATTTGCGGGGACCAGATAGTTATGCTAAAATATTTCAGTGTGTTTTTTCTTGGACTTTTATTGTTTTCTTGTGATTTACGACCCTTGCCTGATTATGAATCAGTTGCTAGATTTGTTAATGCGGTTAGAGAAAATAAAATGGATGAGGTACAAGACTATATAAAGAAATATAAAGATATTTGTATGTTTGTCGCTAATAGTCCTGTTGCTGAAATAGGCATGGTTGCAGCCGCCGTAACATCAGGTAATATAGAAATGGTTAAACTGATGGTGGAAAACAATGCATCTGTTAACATTCTTAACCAACCAGGAAGTTTTACCGCATTGGAAACAGCGTTACAAATGAATAATTTTGAGATGTTTACGTATTTATTGGAACATAATGCGGATCCTAGAAATGTGGATATTTTGGGAAATAATATTTTTCATGCATTAGCAGATAAATATAGAAATATCAACGCGGCCAAATTGCTGGAATCGTATTTTCCCGATTTAATAAACCAAAGAAACATCGGAGGGTTTACGCCATTAGCCTATGTAATGCATAGTCATATTACCGCAGAATGTTTTCAAGATGAAGAAGAACTTGCGTTTCTAAAATATTACCTTGATCATGGCGCTGATGTTTTACAGATAATAGGCGCATTCAAAGGGAATGACTTATATACGGTACTGATACAGCGAAAAGAAAATGATTATTTGAAATTGGTCTTTTCGTATGTTGATAAAAAATTGCCCAACGCTTTTGATAAAATGAATTATGTTCAGATAGCGATATATTTCAGTAATTTTGAGATAGTTTCCCTGTTTATTCCCCTTGTTGAAGATATTAATCAGCAAGATGAGTATGGGAAAACGGCGTTACATCGTGCTGTATATTTTGCGGGTTATGATACAATAAAGCTATTACTAGATAGTGGTAGTGATAAAACAATAAAAGACGAGGATGGTATGACAGCATATGATATTTATATTCAAAACCATATGGATTATAGTAACGAGATTATAGACTTGCTGAAATAATGGACTACCTGGGGCAAGGGCAGATGAACCTGAACGCGCTGGACTTCCGCACTGGGGAGATGGACTGGGATACGGCCAACGGGAGCTGGTACAGCGTGGGGACGATAGCGAACGCGCTGAGTGCGGGAGTAAGAGCGGGGGTGGACACCGGGTTTAAGGCGAAGTTTGGGGAAAACCAAGCGCTGAACAAGTACCTGAAAGGGCAGTATAATCATAACAACGAAGGAGAAATACTGCTTAATAACCTGTTGTTAGGGGCTGGAAACGAGCAGGCGGCGAAGCTTGCGGCGGTAATGGCGCACGAAGGGAAGCACGCGGAGGGGATACAGTATGAAGCTTTGGCGCATTTGCAGGGATTGAGTACCTATGACGCGATAACAAGTATATTTGGACTTTCCGGGGACAGCGAATTCAGGACAAAAATGATGGACGGCACAGAATATGCGATGTACGGGGAGTGGTACAAAGCACTAGGGGAGATAACCGAATACCTGACGATACTGAGGAGCGCAGAATATGAGAAGTTAGCGCCCGCTGAAACCGCAGCATTTGAACAGTACGCGGCGGATCTGGTGCTGGCAAACCTGACCTATGCGGAAATGAGCGGGGTGAGGAATCGCGGGGAGTTTGAAGCAGATACGGCGGATAGCGGCGGGGGAATGGGAGAAGGCGCAGGGGAGACTGAACGAAGGGTACAAAGCGTGGCAGCGGCGGTTTGCGGAAGAGTACGAGGGGAAGACGGGAGCCTGGGACCTGAATTGGCAGATGATAATATGTAAAAACATAACCACTATAATTATTTCCCATTCTCCTTATTCCAACGGCTCGCAAAAAATGTCTATAATAGTCTTTAAATCATTATCTAATATTATGGTGAATATGCTCTTCTTAGAAAAATAAGTAAGGTTTTTCCAATCATTTGGTATTAGGACCTGAAAGCCTGTACCAAGGCCGGTTCTTACCGACTGAAAATTGCCCTATCCATTCAGGACATTCTATCCAAAAAGAATTGTTATTCATAAAGTGAAATTTCATATAAACTGGCCATTTGCAATATTCATCATCTACACTATATAATTCCATTTCGATCCTTCTGGTGTTAAGATAATCATAACTGAATGTATTCCCTGGATTATAAACCAAGCCAAGATCTTTCCCAAATAAAATAAAGTGATGATCTTGTGCGTTATAAGGTAACTCGATCCGATAAGCAACTGTTCGTTTTCCAGGCTCATCCCACTCTTTCATTCCCTCGTTTTCCGAGTCTACCCGCGCCAGACTCTGCGCTATCCCTTCGGCCAGTAGTTTCTCCGCATTTACGGAGTTCTGTCAAGTTATTTTTGACAAAAATTATCCATACAACTGTATAGATAAAATTCGTGGAATAATACAGGTTCTATGTGTTTTTTTTGACGAAATTTGATAGACATACGGCATAAAAACGGGATAAAATACATCTAAGGGGTTATCAATGCTGGACAAGGATTCAAAAATGGCTGCCGAAAGATTCATGGGCAAGCTGAAAAATAAGCGATTCACAATGGCCCGCTCCCAGAATACCGAGGAAGACTATACGGCCACCAAACAGGAACGGGATTCCACGGCAGTCGCTGATTTTGTACAAACCGACATCTTTCAGGATATAAAGCGGCTGAGATAATATATGAGCGAGGCAGGATATGTAAAAGATGAACACTACCAGTTTCTCCTGGAATATTTTCCCGCGAATATTATCAGCTTACGGTTTGAAGCACTATGGAGAGACACGGTTAAAGTAATTGAAGGCATGGGATTAGAAGATAAAGTCCGTATTGACGAAGAAAGTTTTCAGATGGTTGTAATTGATTATTTTTCTGACATCGCACGGCTTAAAGCCTTTCAAGACATCTCTCGCATTAATGTAAATAAAATATATGGTTATGAAATGTATTGGTTTTTGCGAAGGCAACCGATACAGATTGTTGAACCTATTCCTGATAATTTTGATATAAACGAAAAGATTGCAATAAGTATCTTTCTACCACGGATATTGAAAGAGGCTGATATGCCATATACTCAAAGTACTCAATATAGTGAATTCCGAAGCAGATTGAATATCTTTATTAATCTCTTGTTTTATAATATAAAATATAGGACATTTACTCAACAGTCTCTTGAACTTGTTATTGAAGCGTTTCTATGTGGTAGTGTATGTAATCAGTATTTCAGAGATAGCCACGGAACGCCCCGCAGGGAGTCCTGCGCAGGGGAGCCCGCATAGCCGACTAACCCCCTCTCTTTTGAAATGATTTCAATAAATAGGGAATTTACCCGCAAATGCCTGCGGGGAGGGGCGGCGGTGGCTAGCGGGCGCTGAAAAATGTTTGGAATTCCCCGATGGAGCAGACCTGTAAATGAAAGCAGCCCGCAGGGCTGAACCTTAGCTGCGATAAACGCGCCCGGATCCCTGGCTCTGATATACACTCTGAATATCTTATCACTCAAAATTTAGTATTAATCACAAAGACCGGGCGGGGCTGCGTAATTGGACTCTACAAGATTTTTCAGCGCCCGCTAGCCACCGCCGCCCCTCCCCGCAGGTAATAGCAAACCTATCCCCCTAATTTGCAAGAATTTCCCTTATCTTGACACTGAATCCGTCTCTATGACACAATAACCCCATGGAATTACAGGATTTACAAACAACCGCCGGCCTGGCCCACCTCAATATGGATCAGCAAGAACTGCAAAGCGCCCTCAGCGCGTTCGAGGAAATGCTTTCGTTCTTCGCCGCCATGCAGGCCGCCGATCAGGATCATGCCGCCTTCACCGCATCCATCAATACCCACACCGAAGGCATGGCCGCCTCGTCCCGGCTCGTAAACGCCGCCTACTTCCGCAGCGACAACCCGGTTCCCGGCAATTCCGAAGACTTGTCCGAAAAAATACTGACCAAAGCCGGCGAACGGGACGGCCGTTTCGTGGTAATCCCGAACGTTCTATAAACCGCGCATCCATTGGAGTGTCCATGAGCTTGAATTTGCCCGAAGGCTTTATACCTTACGCGAAAGAATGGGAAGAAAAAATCAACGCATTCATCGAATTGAATCTGGAAGAAATGAAAGAGGGGGAAGTCTCCCCCCCGCTCCAGCCCCGCGAAGCGGGTCTTCCGCTACCCCCTCTGCGGGGGGATGCCCCCCGCAACGCCCCCCTTCCCGAAGCCGCAGCCGCCCTTATCGCGGGGCTTCCGTTTGCGGTAAAAGACAATATCGCTGTAAAAGAATTTCCTTTAACCTGCGGCTCAAAGCTGCTGGAACATTTCCGTTCGCCCTACAGCGCCGCAGTGGTGCAAAAAATCGAAGCCGCAGGCGGCAGGGTGATAGGTAAAACCAACCTCGACGAATTCGGCATGGGCTCCTCTACCGATAACTCCGCCCTCAAGCGTACCAATAACCCCTGGGACCTGGAGCGGGTGCCCGGCGGCTCCTCAGGCGGTTCAGCCGCGGCGGTTGCCGCAGGGATCGTGCCCTTTGCCCTGGGAACCGACACCGGCGGCTCGGTGCGGCAGCCGGCGGCCTTTTGCGGCGTAGTGGGACTCAAACCCACATACGGCGCAGTCTCCCGTTACGGCCTGGTGGCTTACGCTTCAAGCCTGGAGTCCGCCGGCGTCCTCTCCGACACGGTAGCCCGCTGCAGGGCGGTTTTCGCCCTCATCCGCGGCCGGGACCCTATGGATCAAACCACCCACGAAGCGCCGGATGCCGCGCCGCCCCTGTACCGCATGGCGAGTAACAGCAACGCCGCAAGCAGCCCCAGGCGTATCGGCGTCCTCTCGGCCGAGGCAATCGCCAAAGCACTTTCAGCGTCAGCCCTGGCAGCGGCAAAAGATACCGAAGGCACATCAACGCAGGAGCATCGTAGCGATGCCCTGGAAATCGCCGCCCAGGCTTCGGTACTGGAAGCGGAAGTACGCAAGGGCTTTGAACTCGCCAAGGAGCGGCTCGCCGCCCTGGGGCATACCCTGGTTGATGTTGAAATCCCCAGCCTCAAGTACGGCGTGCCTGCCTACTACACCATTGCCACTGCCGAGGCCAGCGCAAACCTGGCCCGCTTTGACAGCATACGCTATGGGGCCCGTCCTGATTGGGCGGAAAACCCCGATGAGCTCATAGACAAGGCCCGCGAGGCGGGTTTCGGCGCGGAAGTAAAACTGCGCATATTATTGGGCACTTTTGTGCTCCGTTCCGGTTTTCAGGATCGCTACTATTTGCGGGCACAGCGGATTCGCGCCGGTATCAGGGGGAGTTTTGAATCCCTGTTAGGCGACAGTGAGTATAAAGAACAAGGCAATTTAGACGCAATCCTCATGCCGGTCTTCCCCTCACGGGCATTTGGCAGGGGGCCGTCTTCCCTGTCGGCTTTTGCCCAAAAAGCGGCTGACCTGTACACCTGCTGCGCAAACCTCGCCGGGCTGCCGGCCCTCTCCTTCCCCGCCTCGGTGGAAGGGGGCCTGCCGGTGGGAGTGCAATTGTTGGGGCGGGCCTATGCCGAGGGAACCCTGTTGGACATTGCCGAAGGCTACGAGCAAAAATATCCCTTCCCCCATCCCACCGGCTATAAGCAATTTTGGAGTTGATCATGTATCAGTCATTCATCGGTCTTGAAGTTCATATTCACCTGCTCACCAAAACCAAAGTGTTCTGCGGCTGCCGTTCGGCATTCGGCGACGAGCCCAACACCAACGTATGCCCGGTCTGCATGGGCTACCCCGGCGTATTGCCCAGTCTCAATATCGAATCTATGCGTATGGGTTGCATGGTGGCCCGTGCCCTGGGCTGCCGTATACCGGAAAAAACCTGGTTCGAGCGGAAACAGTATTTTTACCCCGATATGACCAAGAATTACCAGATTTCCCAATTCGCCTCGCCGCTGGGGCAGGAAGGTTATGTCGAAATTGAGGGAAAAATCGGTTCAAAGCAGATCAAAAAGCGGATACGCATCAAAGAGTGCCACCTTGAAGAAGACGCCGGCAAGATGATACACACCGGCACCGTGTCCCTGCTGGACTACAACCGCGCCGGGGTTTCGCTTTTGGAAATTGTTACCGAGCCCGACATGGAAACCGGCGAGGAAGCGGAACTCTTCATACAACAGCTGCGCCGCACAGTCCGCTACCTGGGAGTCTGCGACGGCAATATGGAAGAGGGGAGCCTGCGGGCGGACGCCAACGTTTCAATTAACCTTCCCGGTAAGGGCCTGGGCAGAAAGGTCGAAATTAAAAACCTCAACTCATCCCGCTTTGTAAAACTGGGCCTCAATTACGAGATTGCCCGGCAGGGCGAGCTTCTTGATGCGGGCAAGACCGTCATTCAGGAAACCCGGCTCTGGAACGAAAACCGGGACGAAACCCAGCCCATGCGGCAAAAAGAAAACGCCCAGGATTACCGTTACTTCCCCGAGCCGGATTTGCCGGTCTTTACCCCTGACGCGGCTTTTCTCAAATCCGTGGACGACGCAATAGTGGAGCTTCCGGCGCCGCGCGCCAAACGCCTTGCCGGCGACTACGGCCTTAGCGAAGAACAGGCCGATCTTATCTGCGAAGAAAAAGCCCAGGCCGATTATTTCGAAGATGCTGTTACTGAGGCATCGGCTAACTCGTTAGCCGTCGCTAACACGTTAGCCGCAAACAAGCTCTCCAAAAAAGATATGGCCGCCAGAATAGCCAACTGGCTTTTGCAAGACATCAAGCACATACTCGGCAGAGAAGGCATCGAGTTACGCGACATCGGATCATTCCGGCTTAACCCCAAACGGCTCGCAAGCCTTACGGTGTTGAGCGCATCGGGAAAAATATCCGGCAAAAACGCCAAACAGGTGCTGGAAGCGGTTATCAGTGAAGATAAGGACCCGGAAGCGATAATCAAAGAGCGGGGCTGGGAATTAATTTCTGATCCGGCAAAAATCGCCGAAGCGGTGCAAAAAGTAGCCGCCGCCGAAGCTGCCACCCTTGCGCAAGCCCGGGCCGCCCTGGCGGAAGGAAACGATAAACGGCGGCAAACCCTCAGCGCATTCCTGGTGGGCAAAGTACTGGCTGCCACCGGCGGCAGGGCGGACCCCAAAATCGCCGGCAGCCAGATTGAATCACTGATACAGGGGAATTAAGGCTACTCCCATTTAACAACAATGTCGAGATTAGTACCTGCCGGGGACCGGGACGGCGGGGTAAGGCCGCTTTCTGTAGCTCCATCTCCTGCGGCGGCTGCACCTCCAAAGGATGCGCCGTTTTCGGAACCCGGCGGCAGTTGCGGCCGGACAGCTTCCGCCAGATTGTGGGGAGAACTTACCTGGCCGCCGCCCGCTATGGAGCTGCTTTCGCCGGCGCGAACCTGAGCTGTAGGGCCGCCCTGGGTTGGGGCATAACGCACCTGGCCTTCCTGCACGGTGAGTTTCTGCGTATTAAATTCAAAAACAGTGCCCCGCACCGAAGCGGTTGCCGACGGGCTCCGCACGGAGAAGTTGGTTCTGCCGCCTGCAGGGGGTTTCACCTCACCGCGAACCTTGCCGGTTTGCAGAAACAGATTCACCTGCTCCGATCCCTGCCGGGCGGCAATTTCCTCTATGCTCAACCGTGTTATGGGCCGTACAATGACTTTTGAATCCCCAATGAGTAGCACGGCGCTGCTCCGCACCCCGGTGGAAATTGCAGACGATTTTTCAAGCCGCATCCCCTGACGGGCAGGCGCCCATACGGAGGAACCGCTTTGTTTTACTTCCACTGTGCCATTCATCTCCTGAATAAGCGCCGTTAGATCCTGTGCACACAGGGGCATCCCACAAAACAGGGCAATCAACATCATCAAAAAAACGCTTGTATGTTTCATCATAAACTCCTTAAAACTCCTTATATTTTAGAACGATAAAGCTAAAGTCAACGAGAGCTTCCACTGCGGCGGCGTACCTGATGCAATGGCGTTTCCCCTGCCGGGGAAGAAGAAAGCGGCGCCGCCTGTCAGGGAAATGTCCGATACCGGCGACCAGACCGCCGAACCGGCAATTTCGCCGCCCAGGGCCTTTTTTCCCCCATCTTCCACCAGGGTAAGGCCGCCAAAGGTGTCAAGTTTTTCACGGAAAAAATAACGAATATCCGCCCTTAGGGAAAAATTTTCCAGTGGGCGAATTATATACGCGCCCTTGAGGGTAACGAGCCCCGCAATGCTGTTACTCAATACGCTACTGGGGGAGAGGAGGGTAACAGGCCGAAAAGCGCCGATGTTCTCGCCGCCGGAACCCCAGCTAATCCCAAAGCGAGCAAGGTCTGTTACCGGGGTAGGAGGCGCCCATTCCGCATCAAGGTTGAACGCGACATTAAATTTCTGATTGGTCTCATCAGTTGTTACCGCCTGGGAAAAACCAAAGGCAGCCCCGGCATTGACATTTAAAAACTGCCAGGGAGAGTACAGAAACCTGAAGGAAAGGTACTGGCTGTGCAGCTTGTCATCGCTGTCGTTTACATCGAATTGGGCAAGGGCGTTTACTGCCAGGCCGTGGGGAGTCTCAAAGATCGATGGCCATTCCCAGTTTGCCGTTGCAAGCACGCGCCTGCCCGCAAAGGAAAATACCGCCTCCCCCCAGGCATAGTTGTAATCCATATCCGCAGCGGTCATTTGTATCTTCGCCGTTTCCTGATTCAAGAGACCCGTATAGTAAAGCCCCAGAGACAGGCGGGTATCCTTGATACCAAAGGTTCCCGAAGCACCGTCAAAAAGACCGGACAAGATCAGCCCGTTGGGATCACCATAGAGTATACGCCCGGCTTCCAGACTTAAACCCGGCAGACGGTAGATAAAGGAACAGAGACCGGGCTCCAGAACAGGATTCCAGTTCCCGTCGCCGGAAAAACTGTTATACTCATATTTCATGTTAACAAAGGCCGAAAGGTAAAGGTCCATGTTGTCGCCTATGGTGGCTGAAACCCAGGGGCCCAGCCCTGCGGTATAGGCGGTATCCACGCTTTCGGTTCCTGACCCGGAAAAATCCAGCGTCTGGTGCAGGGTAAGGCCGAAATCAAACGCGGAAAGCCGGGTAGTGCAAAAAAGCGTTATCCCGAAGAACATCATCGCGCAGAAAACTTTCTGCGCGGCGCAGAGAACATTCCGCGCGGCGCAGATCGCATAATGCAAGGTATGTTTATAAATTTGGGTCTTCACGGTTACTCCAGTATAATAATTTCCACCCGCCGGTTCAGAGCCATTCCCTCCAGCGTGGTGTTATCCGCTATGGGCCGTTCTGCGCCGTAGCCCCGAATGGTAATTTCATCCCGGCGACGTGTTCCCAGCTCGATCAGGTAATTCGCCAGGGTCTGAGCACGGCTTTGGGATACGCTCAGACGGCCTGCTGCGCTGCCTGCCAGGGCGGTGTGTCCGGCCACCAACAGCGGCTTGCGGGGCAGGGTTTCCAAAATGCGGGCAATTTTCTGCAATTCCACTTTTTCCTCAGCAGTGAACGTCGAATCATCCGCCCGGAACCCCAGATTTTTGAGGCTGATGGATACCCCTTCCTCAACAACTGCAACGTGGGGCGCTGTCGCAGAATCGCCGAATTCTTTAGCAATCAGCGCTTTTAATTCCGCCGCAATACGCTGCTTTTCGATTTCCCCATAATAATCCAACACCTGACTCAGGATGTGGAGCAGCCGCTGGCCCGGCACTTTTTGGGCCGGATCAATGCGTCCGTCCAGGAGCTTACGGTAACGTAATTCACGGTAGGCATAACGGGGGCCGGGAAACCAGGTGTACAGGAGCCCGCCTTTCAGCTTGAAGGCTTTTGCCAGCAGAAAAGAAAACTCGTCCAGCCGTATGGCTTGTTCCGCTGCGGCCGCCGCCGGGACCATTTTCCCCTGCTGGGCCGCATTAAAAGCCGCATCCTCTGTAGCGTCTGCGGGAACAAGACCCGCCGCCGGCAGCACCCATTGGGCAGCCACGGCAAAACTTACCGCGCCGGAATCCAGCATCTCGTCCATTTGGTTCGCCGTCTGGGCACTCACAAAAAAAACGGAAAGCAAAACCAAACACGGAAGTAAAAGCAATCTTTTATTCAAGACTGTCGTCTCCTTTTTATACATAGTATACATGATACGGTTTTATCCACAACAGCCACTTTCAGTTCCCGCTGTCATTAGTATTTCAATAAAAGGGCGTTATAGCCGCTTTTGGATCTCTGGATGGATTGCCCAGTACCGTAATCAAATGCCCCGGTTCCTTCCTGATAGCCTGTGGCATAGACGACAGATCCACTCACCGCTACCCCGCGAAACGTTGTCGAGTTATTTCCCGATACCACCGTTCTTGCCGATTGTGCAATACCGCCAGTGTCGTACTTTACCATGAGAATATTTTTATTAGAATTTACCCCCGAGACAGGCGCTAAATTTCCATAGGTAATGCTTTCGGTTCCCTTCTTATAACCTACGGCATAGATGTCATTTCCATCCGCCGTTACCCCGTTAAATCCTGTTACGCTAGTTGATGCTGGTGCCACCGTTTTTGCCCATTGGGTCGTACCGTCAGGGTTGTACTTTACCAGAATGCTATGATCAACTAAGATCGGCAGTGAAAGTAAATTCAAAGGATATTGATTATTCCCAAAATTATGGTTAAATCCTCCTTGCTCGTAACCTGCGGCATAGATATTACCACTGGAGTCCACCGTTACCGCTTGGAAACTTGTAGAGAAGATTACATTGGCGGTCGTTGCGCTTTTCCATGTATTACCATTGGTACCGAACTTTACCAAAAGAATTTCGCGGGCGTTTATGCCTGCTTTCTGATATCCTGCGGCATAGACATTACCGGTTGAATCTACAGCCACCGCATTAAACATTGAGTAGCCGACTGCTGTTTCTGTACTTACCATTACCGATTGGGCAGTACCGGTGGTGGTATCGTACTTTACCAAGAGACTATTTTCGGCGTTATCTTTTCCCTGAGCCTCCTTAGAGCCGTATGTAAAGCTATTTTTTCCTTTCTGATATCCTGCGGCATAGATATTACCGGTTGAATCTACAGCCACCGCATTAAACTCTGAGACGCCTGTTCCTTCAGCCACCGTTTGTACCCATTGTACAGTACCAGAGTCATTGTACTTTATCAGGAGGATATTTTTACCGCTGTTTGTTCCCGCAGTCTTCTGCCCAGTCCCAAAGTTAACCCCTGAAGTTCCGGTTACATATCCCGCAGCATAGACATTATTGGCTGAATCTACAGCCACCGCATTAAACTCTGAGGCGCCTGTTCCTGAATCATCTATCGTTTTTGCCCATACAACATGGCCGTCGCTATTGTACTTTACCAGAAGGACATTTCTACCAGTAAAGGATGGTGCATCATCAAAACCTGAACCATTCACATATCCTGCAGCATATACACTACCGGCTGAATCCACAGCCACCGCATTAAACTCTGAGGCGTTTATTGTATTAATAAAATCGCTGCCGCCCAGCGTGATAACGATGACAGTAACTTTGCCTTTTTTGACATCTCCCTCGCCTTGGCCAGTCCCGACAGGCGATCCATCAGCATATGTGGCTGTAATATTCACATACCAATAACCGGGACTCACTTTAACCAATATCTGTTCCCCTGGCTTTGCTTCAAAGGTTTTGGTGTCCGGGCCTAAAAGTTCCACGGTAAAAGTTATGTTGTTGATGGACCCACCATTCGTCGCACGGCCCGTATTTGCCTGTCCCGGCAGGGTAAGGCTAATGGTTCCCTCCCCGCTGTTTGGGGTAAAAAATTCATCACAGGAACCAAAAACGCACAGCAGCAAAAGCGTTCCCGCCGCAAGAAGCGGAATAAAAAAAGATTTTTTATTCATATTGAAGTCTCCTTATTAAATATATCTCAATGTTAAGCATATCACAGTAAATTAAAAAAAACCACTTTGCTTAACATTTTTTTACTTTTTCAATCACCGTACTCCACTGCAACGAATAAGCCGAACTTCATAATGTGAAATTTTCTTTGGTATAGTACACGCTTGTTGCTTCAAAAAAAAATTGTTGAAAAAATGAAAATTCTGCTGAATTTTTTAAAATAATGTAGTATTATTAGGGACACGATGCGCTGGCGTTGGGTATGGAAACTAATTTGGTTGATTTTAGCAGGCGCGATTATTCCCGAAAATACCGGTACGGTTGTCTGTTTAATCCTTCCAGGGGAAAATAAAATTCTTGAACGTCCGGGTTCCGGTTTTTTCACGCTCTTCTATCAGAATTGCGTCCCAGGGGATTTTGCGGCGGCGTGGCGGAATACCCGGTTCCGGGTTGGCTTCAAGCCAGTCGTATTTTAAAAGACGCAGGCGCAGGGCTTCGTCAAGGTAGAGAAGTATGCCACCGGGACCGGGAAAGAGAAAGGCAAGCAGAACCGAGACGGCAAGGATAACGATATTGTGCAGCAGGGAAAAAATCGAGAAGCCGGCGTTGTCAAAAAAAATAAGCAGGCATTTTTTGGCGACCTTGCTGAGTTTGACATCAAGGCGGGCGCGGACAGGGAAGAAAAACTGAAACGAGAGCAGGCCGATGACCAGAGTCCAGAAGATCACCGCCGCGAGGAGCAGGCCAATCATGGAATTCATGGAGAGATAAAAGGGGATGATTATCTGGGCCATCGCCAGGAGGAGTAAGAACGCGAAACCCACGGCAAGGCCGGCGGGCCAGCCCGCTTTAAGGTTTTTGTAAAAATCGGCAAAACCAAAGGAGCCGTAGTCCGAGACGGATTTGATCGAGAGGGCGGCGGCGGCGAGATAGACAGAACACCAGAGAATCCCCACGGCCAGGATGACCAGAAAGAGGAGCTGATTTTCCTGAAACAGGCCGGGAAGGAAGACGGGGATCGTAAGGGAGGCGATGAAACCGAGGTTGACCAGGGCAATGCGGAACATATTGTCCCAGAGATCAAAAAAGGTTTTTTTTATGAGAAAACCAATCATATTTCTTTCATCATAGGGGATTATCAGAATTACGTCCATTGCCCAAATTGCAAAATTGCAATATACTCAAAGTATGAAGTATCATATTTTTATCGGTTCGACTCTGGATGATCTGAAAAATGAACGGAAGGAACTTCCCCGGATTATTTTTGAGCTTGGACATATTCCGGTTATGGCGGATTGTCTCGATCGGTCTGAAAAGAACGCCGCTCCTTTGCTGCAAAGGACTATTGAAGAATGTGATTATTTTATCGCGCTCACAGCCCACAAATATTGTCCCGCAGGCGAAAAGATTTCGCCGCTGGAGCTTGAGTACAATATCGCGGTGCGAAAAGGGATTCCGGTTATTGCCCTTATTATCGATGAAAAGGCCCGGTGGAAGGCTGCCAAAAAAGAAAAGGAAGCGGCGCTGACCAAAAAGCTGGAAGGGTTCAAGCAAAAACTGCGCTGCGGCGCTTATACTACCTGGCTTAACACGGCGGATCTCTGCGCCAAAACCCAGAGTCTGCTTATTCAGGAAATGAACCTGCACGCCCAAACAGGCTGGGTCAAGGCGGATCAGGCGGTAACCCCTTCTATAGCCAACGAGCTTTCCCGGCTCAGTGGCGAAAACGAGATACTCAGGCGGCAGGTAAGAATTGAAGACGGCGAGATTGTTACCAAGCTGCGGGAACAGATGAAGCACGCCATAAAGGTACTGGCCCTAAACAAAATCACCCTGAGTTTTTACTACGCCGCAGGCGAAAACTGGGAAAACACCCGGCAGTTCCGCTATATCCGGCTCTTCAAGCTGCTGGTTCCCGAACTGGCCCTGGGTAAATCCACTGCCGAAATTTCCCGCTTCCTGGGAACAGTGCTTAATCCGGACCTTGAAAAAGCGGTTCGCAAAGACTATCCCACACCGTCCAACACGATTAAAAAAATCATGGCGGATTTTTCCCTGTTGAAGCTGGTAAAGTGCACCAACGACGAGGAGGGGAATGCTGACGATGAGATGTGGGATGTTACCGAATACGGAAAGGAGCTGTACGCGGCTTACCGTATGCGGCAACTGGAAAAGGCATTTATAAAGAAGGCTTAAATGCCCCTGGCTTGCGGATCCTCATAGAACTTGTACATGAAGCGCCGTATCTTTTGCTGCGCGTTTTTCTCAAACGGTTCCTGGCGCAGCATAAAATCGCCAATCTTTTTGTAGCCCGGCAAGGTGCGGTTCACTTCCTCAATTTCCTTTTTAATAAGATCCCTGATAAATACCTCGTCGTTTTCCTTACCCGGATAATCTTCTTTGATGGCCTCAAGGTTGGGCACCGTAACCGCGAAAATCTGCTCCCCTCCGTAGGAAGGCTCCTTGCGGCCTACCACCAGAATCTCGCTTATAGCTCTGGAATTGTTAAAGTGGGTTTCAATTTCTTCGGGGTAAATATTTTTGCCCCCTGAACTGACGATAAGATTTTTCTTGCGGCCCTTGATAAAAATATAACCGTCTTTGTCGCGGTAGCCCAGATCGCCGGTCAACAGATAGCCGTCTTCGGTGATTACCTCTTTGGTGGCTTCCTCATTTTCAAAATAGCCAAGCATGATCGAAGGGGACTTGACCGCAATTTCGCCAATTCCTTCGGCGGTGGTATCGATGATCTTCACATCGGTGTAACTCACCGGCAGGCCCACCGACACATTTCTCCGGTGCCAGGGAGTGTTCACGCTGATAAGGGGGCCGTTTTCGCTCATGCCGTAGCCGTGAACCATGTTAAAGCCAAGGGAGTCGAAAAAGTCCGCAGTCTTTGGGCTTAGGGGGCCGCCGCCGCCGACCATGAGTCTCACCGACTGGAGGCTGGCTTTTTTGCGGATAAATTTAAATACCACCCTGCCAAATCCTATTCTTCCCTTTTTGGCTTCCGCCAGCGCAATGGCGCGTAACACATTGAGGGGATAGCGGATAATCCCCGGCAGCTTGTTGTAGCCTGCTTCAATGGCTGCCATCACTTTGTCAAAGAGCAGGGGCACCGCAATAACATAGGTAACCCCCGCGTCCCTGATGTCATCCACCACCACTTTACCCACGATTTTTTCGGCGATTACATTGGGGATGCCCAATGCCACCGGTACGATAAAAGTACAGGTTGTGGGATACGTGTGGTGCAGGGGCAGCACATCCATAAACACATCCTTTGAGCCCGGCATCAGAATACGGATGGCCGCGCTGGCATTGGCGATAATGCCTTTGTGGGAAAGGGTAACGCCCTTGGCAAAGCCGGTAGTCCCGGAGGTGAATACAATGGAAGCGGGATCATTCCCGGCTATGCTGTCCAGCGGGGGCAGGGCCTGACTGCCGGCATTGGTGCCGAAATTGTCAAATTCCGCCGCCTGTCCACCCTCGCTTTCGGGACTGATGCACACCGTAGCCGCAAGCTGAATCCCCTTTGAGGGCAGCGAAACGGCAAATTCCTGCTTTCTGCCTGAATAGAAAAAAGCCCTGGCCCTGGTTATTTTAATAATATTGAGACATTCCTGCTCTGAAACAAGAAAATCCACCGGCACAATAACAATGCCCGCGATTATCGTGCCCATCCAGACCGCCATCCACTCAGGCCGGTTTTCAGACCAAAGTACCACCCGGTCGCCCTTGGTAAGCCCCGCCGCCAGCAGCCCCCGCGCAAGTTTACGACATTCTTCGGCATATCTGGCATAAGTCCAGCGGGTAAATTCCCGCTGTTTGCCGGAACGGTACAGAATTGCGTCGTTATTGGCATGATCACGGGCCATCGCGTCAAGCAACTGGGCAAAATTCTGATGAGGAATGTCGGGAATGTCGGAAATATAATCGCTATAATCTAACATATACACCTCGATTTAAAAGCTGTTTGCTTAAAACTGCTTTAATAATATACACTTTTTGAAATTTTGTCAAAATAGTTTTTTGCAATTATTCCGTGATGACCCGTTTTTCCTGCCACTTGCCCCTGATCCAGCGCATATAGTAGGCGCTGCCCCGGCCCACAAAATCAGCGCCCATGGCGATCCATACGCCCACGGGGCCGAGGTCAAAGACAAAGGTTAGCAAATAGGCAGCGCTTACCCTGATGGTCCACATGGAAATCGTGGCGGCGATCATCACAAAGCGGGCGTCGCCGGCGGCGCGCAGGGCGCTAGGCAGGGCAAAGCTCATGGCCCATCCCAGGGCCATTGAGATACAGTGGATACGTAGAAAGGATTTTGCCAGATCATGGGCCTCGGGACTCAACTGGAAAAGGCTTACCAGAGGTTCTATGCAAATAAAAATGGCACTGCTTATCAAGAAAATGGTGATATAGGCTATCTTCATGATCTTGACCGTTTCTCTTTTCACCGCAGTATAATCGTTGGCGCCTACACACTGCCCCACGATGGTAAGCAGCGCCATACCGAACGCGGTTCCAGGCATAAAGGAAAATGAATTAACCACGCCGGCAATGGCATTAGCTGCAATGGCCGTAGTGCCGAAGAAAGTAAAGATACGCTGGGTAAGGAGCCTGCCTATTTGAAACATGGAACTTTCAAGGCCGCTGGGAATTCCCACATTAAGGATATTGCGTATCATGGGACGGACCAGGCGGAAATTGAGAAAACCCGAAAGCGAGATGGGGCTGCTGCGGCTGCGTATCAGCATGACAGTGGTGATCATTGTCGCAGTGAGCCGGCTTAAAAGTGTAGAGATGGCTGCCCCGGTAACTCCGATTTTCAGCACATAAATAAAATACGCATTACCGCCTATATTCATGATATTTACCAGCAGGGCGATGCGCATGGGAACCTTGCTGTTCCCCACTGCGCGAAACAGAGCCGCGTTTGCGTTGTAGGCGGCAAGAAAAGGATAGGAAAGGGCGGTGATAAAAAAATACCGCACCGCCGAGTCCATTACATCGTTTTCAATTTTACCGTAGATGAGACTGATAATGGGACGGCACAGCGAAAGAGCCGTCGCCATCATGACAAAGGAAACCAGAGTAACAATGTACACCAACTGCCGCGCGGCGAGACTGGAATTTTTTGAATCCCTGCGGCCTATGTACTGGCTTACCACCACCGCGCCGCCGGTGGAAAGGGCGATAAAGGCGATGATCAATAAATTATTGATATTATCAATTATGTTAACCGCCGATACGGCATATTCGCCGACCGAACTTACCATTATGGTGTCTGCGGCGCCCATAGTAACGGCGAGAAGTTGTTCTATAATAAGCGGCCAAAGGAGCGCAAAAAGAGCGCGATTGTTCCACCTTTCCGACATGGAAAGAGGCGTCACCTAGAAGCCCCCATGATTCGATATGGCTTCACGGCTCGACCCGTTTTCGATCTCTTGGAAACAGACTCGCTTCTTTTACATTGGCAAGGCCCAAAATCTTCTGGGTGAGCCGCTCGCAGCCTATGGCAAAACCGCCGTGGGGCGGACAGCCATATTTAAAAATTGCCAGGTAGCCCCCCATGTTTTCAGCCTTCAGGCCGAATTTGGGAAGTACTTCTACCAGGGCTTCGTAGTTATCCTGCCGCCTGCCGCCGGTGGTAATTTCCAGCCCGCGGAACAGGGCGTCAAAACTCATGGTACCGGTGGCGCCCTTGGGGTAAGCATAGAAGGGCCGGTAACGGCGGGGGAACTCATTCACAAAAACCAGATCAGAACCTTTCTCCCTGGCGGACCATTCGCAGATGAGCCGCTCAGCCTCGGGGTTGATGTCGAATAATCTGGCAGGCTTGTTTTTGTCTCCGTTATGCGCCACGGTGCGCGCAGCTTCGTCATTGGCGATTTTCAGGGCTTCCTCGTAGGGAACCACGGGAGAGGCCGCGACTGCGGCGGCATCGGGAACAACGGCATTCCAGGCGACAAGATCCTCGCTGTTTTTTTCGTTCACCTGCTGGAATACATAAGAGAGCAGCCCCTTCTCCAGTTCGATAAGGTCCATTTCGGATTCGATAAAACCCATTTCGATATCAAGGGACACGTACTCGTTCAGGTGCCGGGGGGTGTCGTGTTTTTCCGCCCGGTACGCCGGGGCAACTTCAAAAACCCGCTCAAGGCCGGCGGCCACCATAGTCTGCTTGTATGCCTGGGGCGACTGGGCAAGGCAGACCTTTCTGTCAAAATACTCAACCTCGAAAAGCCCGGCCCCGCCCTCGGTGGCGCTGTTCACCAGCTTGCTGGTTTTGATCTCGGTAAAATTTTGATTGCGAAGATACGCTGAAAAGGCTTCAATGATTGTGGCCTGCACTTTAAATATAGAACGTATTTTTGGATTACGCAGCGAAAGGGTACGGTTGTCGAGTATCGATTCCAGCCCGGTTTTTGCCACGTCGCTGTTCACCTGAAATGGCAGGTCCGCTGCAGCCCGGCTTAAGACTTCCAGAGAGGAGACCCGAATTTCCGCACCGCCCGGGGCCTTGTCGTTTACCGCCGGAATCCCCTTCACCCGCACCACAGATTCCAGGGTAAGATCCGGCTTTTCGTTCAACACCAACTGCACAATACCGGACCGGTCCCGGAGTATCACAAAGTTCACTCCCCCCATGTCCCGAATCCGGTGCACCCAGCCCGCCACTTCAATTTCCGCAACAGGACTTTTGCCTGCCGCCGCCACAATATCCCGTGCCAATACCCGCATGGTTCCTCCGGTATCAGTGTACTTGATTGGGGCTTGAAAGGCTACACCATTCATTTTGAACACGCTACACTTATCCCATGGAACTGGAAATCATACGCGCCGACCCGGCAGGAAACATAACGATCTTTGTCTTGAGCCCTGTGGAAGGGAGGGAAATGCGGGCGGCGGCGGCCAAAGCGCTTCTTGCTGACCCGGCCCTGCAAGCGGAGCAAGTCGGCTTTGTGCTGCCGCCTGACGGTGGGGGCCACTGGCGGCTTGAGATGATGGGCGGCGAGTTTTGCGGAAATGCCGCCCGGAATTTCGGCCTATACATCGCCGGGCAAAACGGCCTTAAAGGCAAACATACCCTGATGATCGAAATAAGCGGCGCAGGGCAGCCGCTGCCGGTGTATGTTGACACTGAGGCCGGAACCGCCGCCGTTGCAATGCCCGGCCCCCTTGCGGAAACGGAAATTGAATGTGCAGGGCGGCGTTTTCCAGTCTGTGTGTTTGAAGGCATTACCCATGTAATTGCCGAAGATACGGAACCCGATGAGGAGCTGCTCCACTCGCTGCTGGGGTGTTTTGAGCATCATCCTGATGCCTTGGGGGTGATGTTCTACGATACCAAAAAGCGTTTCATGCGGCCCCTGGTTTGGGTACGGGCGACCGCAAGTACCGTGTTTGAATCAAGCTGCGGATCGGGCTCGGCGGCGCTGGGGGTGTGGGCGGCGCGGCATTTGCGCGATGGCGGAGAAAGTCTTGCGCTTGCACAGCCCGGCGGCATTATTGAGGTGCAGGTGGAAAAAAGTGAAGGCAGTGTGCGGCGTCTTACCATAGGCGGACAGGTCAGCTTGAGCAGAGTCCAATGCCGGCACATCAGCCTTTAAATAGTGTCTGTCCACATTATAGATAGACTCTATATATCAGGATACAGTTTGAATCCTATGGAAAAGATAAAGCCCGTGCCCGCCCGGTAGACAGCGTTGTCTATAGACGAGAAACTCCCTTCTTCGTGAAGGGGAGCGTCGCTGTCGGTAAAGCGCGTAACAACCAGGCCGGTCTCGGTATAAAATGAAAGGGGTATGCCCCGTGATTTCAGGCTGTAGGAAGCGCCCAGTTTAAGCACATGGTTCCACTCGTAGACGCCATCCCTTAAAAAATATTTTGTGTCATTATCATCCTTTACAATTTTGTCCCGCAATGAGGAGCCGTCAACTCTTCTGGGACCGTACTCAGCACCGTGGCGTATCATTTGATACTGCACATGGGCCCTTAGTTCAGGGAGAAGCATAGATTCCAGGCGGACCAGCAATTCATCGCTGTTGGGCGGCAGGTAAAAGCCCAGGGATTCGCCGTTGTTCAGATAGGCAGTGTCGGCGGGAACCCGGTTCCAGGGGGTATCGGTATATTCATGGGTGTAAGTATAGGGTTCAACTTTCGTGTAACGCAGCGTAACAGCTCCAAAGGGGAGCCAGTTGACATTGGCCTTGATCCCTCCCTGGTAGGCGTACATATTTCTATCCAGCTTGAAAAAAGATCCCAATGCGGGCCGTATTTCGTCTACAAAGAGACTGCCCCAGATTTTGGCTACCCCGGGGAAACGGAATTCAATATCCATGAACAGGGCGAGATTGTCAAAATCGCCTACATTGTTCTGATAGAAAAAATTGCTGTTGATGGGGAAAATATATCCCAAATCAAAACGCTTGGGCCATACGGTAGCGCTGCCGAAATCAAAATGAAAATGTTTTCCGGTATCAACTTCCAGCATGGCCAGGGAAAACAAATTTTGATAAGGGTCTGCATCCGACCATTGGCTGCCGTCGTTTAAATATTCCAGCACTCCGGTAAGGAAGGAAAAGCGCAGCCAGGAAAAGGGAATTGCGGTTCCCTCAATGGCCACAAAGGGCCGGGCCATAGCGTTCATATACAGACTGGAACCGTTTTCTTCCGGCCCCCAGTCCCGCCTCATTCTGCCAAAGCGCAGATACAAATGGTCATCAAAAAGATTTATATTCAACTCGCCGGTCATCTCATAGGCATAGGCAAACCCGTCAGGCCAGGGCGCATAACCACCCAGATTATCAGGAGGAAATACCCCCGCTTCCCAGGGCTTGCTAAAGGTGTAGGGGAACCATGCGGGGATGCCGTACACCATTGAACTTGAGGATGGAGGTATATCGTAATAATAATAATGGCCCCTGCTGTTAGGGTTGCCGTCATACGGGCCGTTCTTGGGGTCCACATAGGGAGGGTCAGGCCGCAGCCCCAGCTCTTCCCGATCTATACCCAGAAAACCGGCGCTGATGGCAAAATTCCAGGAAAAATGTTCACTCATGTCGCCGCCCAGAAAGATCTTCCCCAGGTTGACAGTGCTGGTGGCGGGATCCGGAACCCTGACGGAAAAATTACTTTCCCAATTTAAGCCCGCCTCAAAGGAGAAACGGTAACGCCCTGCCGCATAGTCGCTGCGGTATTTGCCCTCTCTAAGGTTAAGACCGCCTTTTTTTTCAAACGAGGAAAGGACACGGGAAACAATATCCAGTTCTTTTTGCGAAAGCCTGCCTGCGGAATCGTTGAGTATGCCCCGCAATTTTTCTTTTATGGTGAATTCAGACCAGGGCCTTACCGAGGCAGGAGGTACAATTATACCCCGGAGTATTCCCATTTCGATCACATCATAGGCCGTATGCCCCAGGGGCACCGAGTTGAATTGCTGGGCTGTGAGCGCAGAGACCGCCATCATCAGAATGAGAAGAAAACAGGCCGTTCTTTTTTGCTTCATTACATAATCTCCGCAATTATAGTACCCGTTTTTTGCGGCTCTGATAAGAGCCCCGGCACTGCCGCTTCGCCACGGGATATATGGAAGAGTGTGCCTTCTTGCAAGACCGTGAAACTTCTATATACTGATACTGAGAAAAGAGGAGGGTTTGGTGCAGTACAGGATTGATAAAAAGTCGGGCAATAAGCTTTCGGTGTTGGGTTTCGGCTGTATGCGATTTCCCAGGGGTTTCGGCGGGATCGATATGCGGAAGACTGAGGAACTGGTGATGCGTTCCATTGAGGGAGGCGTGAACTATTTTGACACTGCCTGGATATACTCCGGCAGTGAGGAAATCCTGGGAACTATTTTTGAGAAGAATAAAGTACGGGAAAAAGTTTATATCGCAACCAAGCTGCCGGTGGTTTTGCTGAAAGGCCCCGCTGATTTTGACAAGTATTTTGATCAGGAGCTGAAACGGCTGCGGACCGATTATATTGATTACTATTTGATGCACATGCTGACCGATATGGATCAGTGGAGTAAACTGAAGAGCTGGGGGATCGAGTCCTGGCTTGCGGATAAGAAAAAAGCGGGTAAAATCCGGCAGATTGCTTTTTCGTTTCACGGCAGTTGCGATGAATTTCTTAAAATCGTTGACGATTACGATTGGGAGATGTGCCAGATACAGTACAATTATTCCGATGAAAATTTTCAGGCTGGCGTAACGGGTCTGCGGAAGGCAGCGAAAAAAATGCCCGTAATGATTATGGAGCCGCTGCTGGGCGGCAAACTTGCCAATGGTCTTCCGAAAGCGGCTGTTGAAATTTTTAAAAAGACAAACGCGGATCTTTCCCCTGCGGGCTGGGCTCTTAACTGGGTCTGGAATCAGGAGGAGGTGACGCTGCTCCTCTCCGGCATGAGCGACATGGCCCAGCTTGAGGAAAATCTGCGCCTTGCAGATGCCGCAAAACTGGGAATGTTGAGTCCTGAGGATATTGGCGTTTACAAACAGGCCCTGGAAGTGATCAACAGCGCTTACAAAATTCGCTGTACCGGCTGCAATTACTGTATGCCCTGTCCCAAGGGGGTAAATATCCCCGGCTGCTTTGCCGCGTACAACACTTCCTTTTCCATTGGATTCGTGGCGGGGATGCAGCAATTTGTTACCAGCACCGGCCTTATGTCCGAGCGTTCAGGCAGCCCCAGCCTCTGCGTAAAATGCGGCAAGTGCGAATCCCATTGTCCCCAGCACCTTCCCATTATTAAATCGCTGGGCATGGTGCAGTGGCGCATGGAACCTTTCTGGCTCAAGCTCGTCGGAGTCTGCGCCAGGGCTTTCCTGGGCAAAAAACGGAAGCGCTAAACTTGATCCGCAAAATAAGAATGAAGAATATTTAACCGCGAAGGCGACTAAGGCGACTAAGGAAGGAAGGACATGAAGGATTGGCAACCACAAAGATACTCTCTCTCTTCTTCTTCCTTCGTGTTCTTCGTGTTCTTTGTGGTTAATTTCTTTCCCTTTATATCGTGTTCGCGGCAAGGCCCGGCGGGTAGCTCAATGACGCGTAACGGCGCAGATGCGCAACGGTCGCCGGCGCCGCCGCTGGTGGCGGTAAGCATACTGCCCCAGACCTGGTTTGTTTCCCGCATTGGCGGCGACAGGGTGCGCACATTGACGTTGGTGGGACCGGGACAGAATCCCCACAGTTACGAACCAAGCCCCAAACAGATAAACGATCTTTCCGAGGCCGGGGCATGGGTACTCTCGGGCGCAGAATTCGAAATCAGTCTCCGTCCAAAGATCGAGAAACTCTTCCCCCGTCTCCCCATTGTTGACGGCACCGAAGGGGTAACTTTCAGAACCCTGGAAGAGCATGAGGATGATGACGAGGATGATCACTCCTCACTCGAAACAGACCGCCATACCTGGCTTGGCCATGCGCCGGCGAAAATACTGGCGGCCCATATACGGGATACCCTTTCGCTGATTGATCCCGCCGGGGCTTCTTATTATGCTGAAAATTATCAGGCGCTGGATCGGGACATAGACGCCGAATTTAACGCCCTGCGGCTTGAACTCGCCCCGCTAAAAGGGAGAACTGTTTTTGTGTATCACCCCAGCTTTGGCTATTTTCTTGATGAGTTCGGAATAGACCAGGAGGCGGTGGAAACCGGCGGCAAAGAACCCGGCCCCCGTGATCTAAGCCGTTTGATTGCCAGGGCAAAGCAGGAGCGGGCTGCGGCGATTTTTGTACAGGCCCAGTTCCCGGTGAACGCCGCAAAAACCGTGGCTGCAGCGGCGGGCGCGGAATTGATCAGCCTGGACCCGCTGGCGCCGGATTGGCTTGCCAATATACGCCGCATGGGTGAGGCCCTGCAAAAGGCCGCTGAGCCGGCAGTATCTGCAACGCCGGCTACAGGAGGAATGTAACGCGCCATGAGTAAAGCCATTCATCCGGTGGACAGGGAAATCGCGGTCAAATTCGATTCTGTTTCCTTTTCCTACGGCCCGGTGCGGGTTTTGGAAAACGCCTCGTTTCATATCCACCGGGGGGAATTTGTGGCGCTGGTAGGGCCCAACGGTTCGGGTAAAACCACGGTGCTAAAGCTGCTCCTTGGGCTGGAGCAGCCCGGCGCCGGCAAAATTGAACTTTTCGGCCTGTCCAGGGAGCGATTCCCTGCGTGGCGGGACAAGCTCGGTTATGTGCCCCAGCAGCCGCCGGCGGATCAGGCTTTTCCTATTGGCGTGCGGGATGTGGTACGCATGGGGCTGCTGCGCCCCTCAAAGGGATACGGCGCCGGAGGCGAGGCCGAGGGCAAGGCCGGTGAGGCTATGGAGCAGGCGGGCATTGCGGATTTGGCGGAACGATCCTACCGGGCCCTGTCAGGCGGGCAGCGGCGGCGGGTGCTGGTTGCCAGGGCTCTGGCTTCCGGACCGGAGCTGCTCATCCTTGACGAGCCCACCGCCAATATGGACGCCGAAAGCGAGACCCGGCTTTTTGAAACCCTGGGAAAATTGAAGGGGAAAACGACGATACTCATCGTTACCCACGATACGGATTTCGTCTCGGTGCTTACCGACCGTGTTCTCTGCCTGGGTGATGACGCAAGTCACCGCCGGGGTCTTGTACAACACCGTACCGAAGCTGCAGCTGCAGCCGCCGGGCATCACGGCAGTTCCGCCGCACAGGGCGTACGAGTGCTCCACGGCGAAAATATTCCCGCCGATGATTGTTACGAGTAACGTTATGCGAAGTTTTTTTGAAGCATTGATCAGCGTTGATTTTCCCTTTCTCAGGAACGCCCTGTTTGCGGGTCTCCTCTCATCGGTATTGTTTGGGACTATAGGATCGGTGGTTACGGTCAGGCGTATTGCCAGCCTTGCGGGCGCGGTGTCCCATGCCGTGCTTGGCGGCATCGGCCTTGCGCTGTACCTTTCGGCATCGGGGATAGTTCCTGGCTTTCCGCCCATTGCCGGGGCGCTCTGTTTTGCGGTGTTATCCGCCATTGTAATCGGCATGGTGTCGATCAGAGCTAAACAGAGGGAGGACACGGTAATCAACGCCATCTGGGCCATAGGCATGAGCCTTGGGGTGCTCTTTATGGCAAAGACGCCGGGCTACACCGATCCCTCAACCTGGCTCTTTGGAAACATACTGCTCATCTCAAACAGCGATCTCCTGCTGCTGGCAATTCTCGATCTCATCGTTCTCTTTCTTGCCTGGCGTTTCTATCCCCAGATCGAGGCAACTTCCTTTGATGAGGAATTTGCCCGCGTCCGGGGCGTTCCGGTTCACGCGGTGTTTCTGGCCCTTCTGGCCATTACCGCCGTGGCCATAGTTCTGCTGCAAACTTTTGTGGGCATTGTGATGGTTATCGCCATGCTCACCCTTCCCGCAGGCTGCTCCGGCGCTTTTTCCCGCAGTCTCGGCGGCATGATGTTTTTAAGCTGCATTTTCTCCGTCTTTTTTTCAATCTGCGGCCTTGCCGCCGGCTGGGCTTTTGATCTTCCGGTAGGCGCCATGACGGTGATTATCGCGGGCATTGTGTTTCTGGGGACATCTGCGCTTGCAAATAGGATTGGGGGCCTGAAATATAGAGGTTGTTCCCGAGGCAGTCAATAATCGCCACTACCGGAAAATCCTTCACTGTAAGGCGGAGGATGGCTTCAGGGCCAAGATCGTCAAAAGCGATGAGCTCCGCCGCTTGTACGCAGCCGGCGATCATTGCCCCCGCCCCGCCTATGGCGCCAAAGTAAACCGCGCCGGCCTTTTGCATAGCCCCAATCACTTCCGCTGAACGTTTCCCCTTGCCGATCATGCCCCGGAGCCCCAAATCCAGGAGCCGGGGGGCGTAGGCGTCCATACGGTAACTGGTGGTGGGGCCCACTGAACCGATGATCTGCCCCGGTGCGGCAGGAGTGGGGCCGGTGTAGTAGATTACGCTGTCTTCCAGCGGGAAGGGAAGGGCGCTGCCCGCATCCAGCAGTTCCGCCAGACGCTTATGCGCCGCATCCCGTGCGGTGTATATATCGCCGGTCAGGTACACCATATCCCCGGCGGCGATGGCGGCGGCTTTTTCCCTGCTCAGGGGAAGGGTGATACGGTGTTCCATCAGAGTTCCTCCCGCGCATGGCGTGTAACATGACAGTTGATATTCACCGCGCAGGGGAGCCCCGCGATATGAGTCGGCATGGTTTCAATCGCCACCGCCAGGGCAGTAGTGGCCCCGCCGAACCCCTGGGGGCCTATACCCAGGGCGTTGATTTTTTCAAGCAGCCTTTTTTCCAGATCCCGGTAATAGGCCAACGGGTTTTCCGCGCCCAGGGGACGGAGCAGGGCTTTCTTTGCCAGCAGCGCGGCCTTGTCAAAAGTTCCGCCTATGCCGACACCCGCCACAATGGGTGGGCAGGGGTTGGAGCCGGCGCTTTCCACTACGGAAACCACAAAGTCGATAATACCCGCTTCCCCGTCGGAGGGACGGAGCATTTTTATCTGGCTCATGTTTTCGCTGCCGAATCCTTTGGGCGCCACGGTAACGCCAAGCCGGTCTCCCGGCACAATATCGATGTACACCATAGCGGGAGTATTGTCGGCAGTGTTTACCCGGTTCAGGGGATCCGCTACCACGGACTTCCGCAGCCAACCCTCCCGGTAGCCCTGTCGCACCCCTTCGTTAATCGCGGCATAGAGGTCCCCTTCAATATGAACTTCGGCGCCTATTTCCAGAAACACGCAGGCCATCCCCGTATCCTGACAGACAGGAACCTGCCGTTCCGCAGCCAATTCAAAGTTGCTGATAATCTTGTCCAACGTGTCCCGGGCCAGAGGCCAGGGTTCACGGCTCCGGCAGGAACGCAGACATTCCCGCACATCTTCCGGCAAATCCCGGTTTGCCTTGATGCAAAGCCGTTTCACCGTTTCGGTAAGCTGCGCCGCTTCAATGATACGCATACGTTCACCTTATAAAATAACCTGTCCTTTTGCAATGAGGTATGGTATACTGGTTTTATGAGCGATTGTATTTTCTGCAAAATTATTGCCGGGGAGATACCCTGCAAGAAAATTTTCGAAGACGACGAGATGCTGGCCTTTCATGATATTACACCTCAGGCGCCGGTGCATTTTCTGCTCATCCCCAAAAAGCACATCAGGAATTTGATGGAGCTTGAAGCGGGGGATGGGGTTCTGATAGGCAGGCTGCTCAATAAGGCCCAGGAGCTGGCAAAGGAATTGGGCTGCGAAGAAAAGGGCGCCCGCTTTGTGATCAACGCCAAGAGCGACGGCGGCCAAACCGTGGATCATCTCCACATCCACATCCTGGGCGGCCGGTCTCTGGGCTGGCCTCCGGGGTGAGACGTAATTTTCTTGAGAGATAGCTCAGCAACGCAAAAAAAAGAAGCTTATCGCCAAATATTGCAAAAAAGCATCTGGATACTGTATAATTATAGAACTGTTTTGCATAAATATCGAAAAAACCATAGATTTCAGGGAAAAAGGAGCCAGTATGGGCGGAATGTACCGGAGTGAGGATGAGCACGATTCCTGCGGAATCGGTTTTGTGGCGGATATCAAGGGCCGCCGGTCTCATGCCATTTTACAAAGAGGTCTTGAGGTGCTGGAGCGCATGGAACACCGGGGCGCGGAAAGCGCGGATAACAAGACCGGCGACGGTTCAGGAGTTCTGCTGCATATTCCCCACGATTTTTATAAAAAGCACATTCCCTCTTTGCCTGAAGCGGGCGAATATGGCACGGGTTTGATTTTTTTTCCCGGCCCGTCAGATAAGGACGCCGCTGAAAAGGGCGGGAAGATTATCGCCGCTATTGACCAATGCGCCGCCGTCTCGGGGCTTGCGAAGCTGGCACTGCGGGACGTGCCGGTTCAAAGCAGCGCAGTGGGGATTATTGCCAGGGCTGCGGAACCCGCAGTGAAGCAGTTGACGCTGGTCCCGAAGACCGGCAAGGCCGCGGCAGACGGCAAAACCGGCAACGCGGTATCTGATTTGGATTTCAACCTGTACCTTTTCCGCAAGCGCCTGGAAAAAATGTTATGCGAACAAAATATCGAAGCCTATATGCCCTCCCTTTCCTCAAAAATTATTGTGTACAAGGGCATGATGATGCCCTCCCAGCTTAGGGAGTATTTTCCCGATTTGACCGATGAAACGGCGGTTACTGCCGTGGCCCTGGTACATTCCCGCTTTTCCACCAACACGTTTCCCAACTGGCCCCTGGCCCAGCCTTTTCGCTTTGTTGCGCATAACGGAGAAATCAACACCGTTAAGGGAAACCGTTTCTGGATGGCGGCAAGGGAAGCCCTCTTTGCCCATCCCCGCTTTGGCGATTCCCTAAGGGAAATACTCCCGGTGATAGAGCCCGAAAGTAGCGACTCCGCCAGTTTTGACAATACCCTGGAACTGCTGGTTATGTCAGGCCGGAGCCTGCCCCAGTCCCTGATGATGCTTATCCCCGAAGCGTGGAACGACAAGAATCCCATTCCTGATGATCTTAAATCTTTTTATGAGTATCACTCCTGTATCATGGAACCCTGGGACGGGCCGGCTTCTATAGTTTTCTGCGACGGCCGTTATGTGGGCGGTACACTGGACCGGAACGGACTGCGGCCTTCCCGTTATACGATCACCAGGGACGATCTTATCGTTATGGGTTCCGAAACCGGCGTACAGGATTTTAAACCGGAAGAAATTGTCTACAAGGGACGGCTCTTGCCGGGCAAGCTGCTGTTAGTTGACATGAAAGAGGGGAGAATAATCCCCGATGCCGAGGTAAAACAAAACGTTTCTTTGCACAGGCCCTACGCTGAATGGGTACGGAAAAATATGATCACTCTGGATCAGGAAGACAGCGGAGACGTTCTTCCCGCCGAACCCCTGTTCCACCATGACCGGGCGCTGCTCTTTATGGAAAAGGCCGCCGGCTACACCAGGGAAGACAAGGACCGGCTCCTCGTCCCCATGATCGAGAGCGCTCTGGAGCCGAACAGTTCAATGGGAACCGATACCCCCCTGGCGGTATTCTCCGACAAGAGCCAGCGGGTTTTCGCCTACTTTAAACAGTCCTTTGCCCAGGTTACCAATCCGCCGATTGACTCCATCCGTGAAGACCTGGTGATGACCCTGACCAGTTTTGCCGGCCCCCAGCAGAATTTACTGGACGAGACCGGCGAACATTGCCGCAGAATTAAAGTGCTCAAGCCGATTATGACGCTGAAAGATTTAAGTTCGCTATTGGCGATTAAACCGGAAGTGTTTAAGGCGCGGACGCTGGATGCGAGTTTTGAAGCGAGAGAGACGGGCGCGGCTTCGGTGCTGGAGGGGGCGCTTGATGCTTTGGTTGAGGGGGCTTGTAAGGCAGTGGAGGAAGGCGCTTCGCTTTTGGTGCTTTCCGACAGGGCAGCGATTTCACCTAACGCAGGGCGCTGCGCCATTCCGGGTTTGCTTGCGGTGGGGGCGGTGCATCACGGGCTGATTAAGCGGGGGCTGCGGATGAAAGCTTCCATTATTGCCGAAACGGCGGAGCCCAGGGAGATTATGCACTTTGCGCTGCTGTTTGGGTTTGGCGCGGATTTGATTGTGCCTTATGGGGCGCTGGCTTCCCTTGCCGGAATTTGCCGTGGTTTTGAGTCCAGACGGCTTGGTGATTTTGCCCATGCGGAGAAAAATTACATCAAAGGGCTGAACAAGGCCATGCTCAAGGTGATGTCTAAAATGGGAACCAGTACCCTTCGTTCGTACCGGGGCGCGCAGATTTTTGAAGCTGTGGGCCTGGGCGATGCGGTAATCGAAAAATGCTTCCGGGGCACGGTGAGCAGAATTGCAGGCGCGGGCTTTGCGGAGCTTGAGGCCGAGGCGCTGTGCCACTATAGGGCGGCGCTTGAAGCTGACAAAAGGTGCGATGATGATCCGGCGCCAGGGGATTATCTGCTCTACGACGACGGTCAGTACCGCTGGCGCAAAAACGGCGAGCGGCACGCATGGAACCCGGACGCGATTCACCTGCTGCAGTGGGCTGCCAGAACTGGCGATTACCAGAAGTTCAAACAATTCAGTTCCCTTTCCGATAAACTCAACCGGAGTCCCCATGTGATCCGGGGCCTGCTGGATTTTGCCGCTCCGGGCATGGTGAAGGACGCTCCGTTAGCCGCCATTTCCATTGACGAAGTGGAAAGCATCGAGGCGATTATGAAGCGTTTTACCACCGGGGCCATGTCCTTTGGCTCTATTTCAAAAGAAGCCCACGAAACAATCGCCATTGCGATGAATTCAATTAAAGGCAGATCCAATTCCGGCGAAGGGGGAGAGAATCCCGAACGCTTTGGACCCCGGTCTGACGGAACCTGGACCAGGAGCGCCATCAAGCAGGTTGCTTCCGGTCGTTTTGGCGTAACCAGCGAGTATCTGGCAAATGCCATCGAATTGCAGATAAAAATAGCCCAGGGCGCAAAGCCCGGCGAGGGCGGTCAGTTGCCGGGGCACAAGGTTGATGTACAGATAGGAAAAACCCGTTATGCGACACCAGGTGTTACGCTGATTAGTCCACCGCCGCATCACGATATTTATTCCATTGAAGACCTTGCGGAATTGATTTTCGATTTAAAGAACGCCAATCCCGAGGCGCGGATTAGCGTGAAGCTGGTTGCGGAAACCGGCGTTGGTACTGTTGCGGCAGGCGTTGCCAAGGCCCATGCGGACAATATTCTTATCTCCGGCTACGACGGCGGCACCGGGGCAAGCCCCCAGTCGAGCATACGTCACGCGGGTATTCCCTGGGAGCTGGGACTTTCCGAAACCCACCAGGTGTTGGTGCGCAACGGCCTGCGGGGGCGGGTGCGGCTCCAGACAGATGGCCAAATCAAAACCGGCCGGGACATTGTCATTGCCGGGATGTTAGGCGCCGAGGAAATCGGATTCGGTACATCCACGCTGATCGTGCTGGGCTGTGTGATGATGCGTAAATGCCACGAGAACACCTGTCCTATGGGCGTTGCCACCCAGGATCCGGAACTGCGCCGGCGTTTTGCCGGAAAAAGCGAACATCTGATCAATTTTTTCCGTTTCCTCGCCCAGGAAGTCCGGGAAATCATGGCCTCCCTGGGTTTCCGGCATTTTGACGATTTGGTCGGCAGGGCGGATCTGCTGACACCGGTAAAAGTTGCGCCTAACGGCGATTCCCTTTCTCTGGCAAAGGCCGCCGGTATCGATCTTTCGCGCATACTCTACCGCGCCGAAGGCCCTGAATACATTCCCGGCGGCAGGGACACTTACTGCACCCAAAGCCAGATTCACAAGATAGACAAAGTGCTGGACAGGCAGCTTATCGAAAAATGCCGCGCCTCGCTGGATAATAAAACACCCACAGCGCTGAAATCGCCGGTAAAAAATACCGACCGGGCTGTTGGGACCATGCTCTCTTATGAAGTGAGCAAACGCTTTGGCAGTCAGGGCCTGCCGGAAAATTTCATCACTATCGACTTTACCGGTTCGGCGGGGCAGAGTTTCGGCGCATTCCTCGCCAAGGGGATCACCTTCCGCCTGGCCGGGGATACCAACGATTACCTGGGCAAGGGGCTTTCAGGCGGCAGAATAGCCGTGGCTCCCCCTGCGGGTTCGGCCTTCAAGTCCAACGAAAACATCATCGTTGGCAATACTGTGCTCTACGGCGCAACTTCCGGCGAACTCTACGCCGCAGGCATTGCGGGTGAGCGCTTCTGCGTGCGAAACTCCGGGGCAATTGCCGTGGTGGAAGGCGCCGGCGACCATGCCGCCGAGTATATGACCGGCGGCCGGCTGGTAGTGCTGGGCCAGGTGGGGCGGAACTTTGCTGCCGGTATGTCAGGCGGTATTGCCTACGTGTTAGACGTCAACGGTAATTTTGATTTCTTCCTCAATAAGGGAATGGTAGAACTTTCCGGCCTGGATAACGAGGAAGACGAAAACTTTGTAAAAGAATGTGTCAAGAAACACATTTACTGGACTGACTCGGCATACGCCAAGAACATACTGGCGGACTGGGAAGTTCAAAAACCGAAATTCATCAAGGTGCTTCCGGTTGAATACAAACGGGCTTTGCAGGAAATGAAACTCGCGGAGTTGGATCGCAAGTTATACGAAATCCGCGAACGCGAAGAAATTGAAGTTAAGAGCTAGGAGAGGTAAATTAAATGGGTGATCCAAAAGGGTTTTTGAAGATAAAGCGGCAGGTTTCAGGGTACCGGCCTGTTGAGGAACGGATAAATGACTACAGCGAGGTGGAGACCCGGCTCTCCGATGGCGAGCGCCGCGCCCAGGCTGCCCGCTGCATGGACTGCGGTGTGCCTTTCTGCCACTGGGCCTGTCCCCTGGGGAATGTTATGCCCGAATGGCAGGATCGTATCTACCGCAATGACTGGGTCGGCGCATGGGCCATTCTGGAACATACCAACCCCTTCCCGGAATTTACCGGCCGGGTATGTCCCGCCCTCTGCGAGGCTTCCTGCGTACTCGGCGCAAATGACGATCCGGTAACGATCAGGCAGAATGAGTTAGCCGCCATCGAAAAAGCTTTTGAGCTGGGCATTGTCGTGCCCCGGCCGCCCAAAACCAGAAACGGCAAAAAAGTCGCTGTTGTTGGCGCAGGCCCGGCGGGTCTTTCCGCCGCCTATTTTCTCAACCGCGCCGGTTTCACCGTAACGGTGTACGAAGCGGATCAAAAGCTTGGCGGCTATCTCCGCTACGGTATTCCGGACTTTAAACTGGACAAAAATTTTATTGACCGGCGGATCAAGCTTATGGAAGCAGAGGGAGTGAGCTTCAAAACCGGAGCGCGGATAGGTGATGCCCGTTATGGTTTTGGCGCAAAAGGGGCCGATGGCGGCGCAGTCTCCGGCAGCGACGCAGCTAACAGCAGCGGCGAATTAATTAATCCCAGGGAACTTGAATCATCTTTTGATCTGATACTTCTAACCATTGGTGCGCGGGAGCCCCGGGACATAAACGCTCCCGGCAGGGAAAATTCCGGCATTGTACAGGCGCTGGATTATCTTTCACTGCAAAACCGCATCCTTGGCAGGGAGAATCCCGGCCTTGAGCCCATCACCGCCTACGGCAAGCGGGTAGTGGTCATAGGCGGCGGCGACACCGGCTCCGACTGCGTAGGTACCGCCAACCGCCAGGGGGCAAGTTCGGTAACGCAGATTGAAGTTATGCCCATGCCGCCGGAACACCGGTCTGAATCGGCGCCCTGGCCCCTTTGGCCTACAGTACTCAAAACATCAAGCTCCCACCTTGAAGGCGGACAGCGGCTCTGGTCAATTAATACTAAATCCTTTAACGCGAAAGATAAAAAAGTAAACTCTATTCAAGTCTGTCGCGTTGATTGGGCGCTCAAAGACGGCCGCTGGAATATGACCGATATTCCCGGATCGGATTTTGAAATTGGCGCCGATTTGGTGTTACTCGCTATGGGATTCACCCATGTGGTGCAGGAAGGAATTGTAAAAGATTTCGGCCTGGAGCTTGACGCCAGGGGCAATATCCGTACCCAGGGAAGCTTCCACACCTCGAACCCCAAGGTCTGGGCTGCCGGCGACTCCCGCAACGGCGCAAGCCTGGTGGTGCGGGCAATCGCCGATGGCAAAGCAGCGGCGGAGGCGATTCTGGCGAAACTGGGTTGAGAAAGGGCTAAAAATATTTCCCAAAAGTCAGATATATCCAGTTTTTGCTTGCGTAGCCCATGCTGTAGAGTACCATCTGTCCTTCTTCTGAGACAGTCCAGCGGCCTACACGCTCCAGATACTCAAAATAATCCTTTTCCCTGAAAGGAAGTTCCCTGGCAACCGCCGTTTGGATGGTGGATACAGGCCCAATGCCGATGGTGGAATTATCCCCCCACTCACACGAGGCGTTGTAGTGGGTTGCCGCAGCTGTGCCGAGAACGCAGTTGTATCCCTCAAATCTCAGGGTGAACGCATCTCCCATACCTGCCCGTTCCAGCAACAGGCGCTCCAGGGTGATAATGGTTTCCTGGGTTCTGACTTCCACCAGAGCCCAGGTATTCCCTGTGATGTCTCCGTTTTTTTTTGGCAGTTCAATTTTGTAGCAGACCAGCGCCAAAGACAAAAGAACAACAGCTATTTTTACATAGTTCATACGATGCTCCTTTTTTTAAATCTGCTTTAAGTATAGGACAAAATTTTTTTTCAAAACAAGGAATGGCCAGCTATTACCGGCGCTTACTCATAAATAAACGAGGTCTCTATAATAAACTCTCAAAAGCTGTAATAATCCCGGGCTGGTTCCAGTCAATCGCCCCTACCACCCGCGAAATAATAAGCCCACGCTTATCAATAATATAAGTAGTGGGAATCGCCTGAACACCGTAATAAGCGCCAATGATCCCGGTTTCATCCAGCGCGGCCGGAAAATTGAGTTTATTTTCTTTCATAAAACCCAAAACCTGATCCCCTTTTTCTCCCACATTCACCGCCAGAATCTCAAAGCCCCGGTCTTTCAGTCGCTGATAAACCGCTTCCATAGAAGGCATTTCCATGCGGCAGGGACCGCACCAGGTGGCCCAGAAATTGAGGAACACCGCTTTACCTTTCAAATCCGAAAGGGCCCGGTTCGTTCCATCCAGCAGGGGCAGGTTAAAATCAAGGGGCTCAAAACCTTCCGCCACTATGGGGATACCAGCGGCGTTGAAGGCTTTTATTACTTCGGGAGAAACCGCGTTATCTGCTATGGGAGAATCGTTAGCTGCCATTGGGGTCGTGTCTGCTGAATCGCCGCCCGCCGCACTTGCGCCGCCAGATACACCGCTGCTTGCGGGAACCGGGAGCAGATTGTTCTGCCATTGCGATGTAAGGGCGTTCAGCGCCTGATAGCGCCCGGTAACAATCAGTAACCCGATAAGGATGAGCAGCGCCCCGCTAATGCGCCTTATCAGGGGAAGGTGGGCGCGCAGTTTTGCCGAGGTTTTGAGGAAGACGTTGAAAAAGAGCGAGGCCAGAAGGAAGGGGAGCCCCATACCGGCTGAATAAAAAGTAAGGTACAGTATCGCGTTCGGAATACCGCCATCCCGGGCTGCCAGGAGCAAAATGCTTCCCAGTACCGGCCCCACGCAGGGCGTCCAGCCCGCGCCAAAAGCCGCCCCTGCCAAAAAAGCCCCGGCGATTCCCCTGGGCGGCCCTGACAGGTGAAAGCGTTTTTCGTAATTCAAAAATGAAAAAAAATCGAAAATGATATTGAGCCCCAGGACGATCACCACCGCGCCGGAGATCCAGTTGATATAACGTGATATACCGCCCATCAAACTGAAAGTGGCCGCAAAGAGAACGCTCAACACGATAAAAACCGCGCTGAACCCCAGGATAAAACTGATAGTCCCTGCCACAAGCCTCGGCTTAAAAGCCCCACCCTTTTCAGAAATGGCAGACACCGGCGCCCCGCCTATGATGCACAAATAAGAAGGGATCAGCGGCAGCACACAGGGGGACAAGAACGAAAGCAGCCCCGCGCCAAAAGCGATCAGGACGGAAAGATTTTGAGTCATGGGGATTATTGTAAATAAAAATTGAGTATTAGTGAACCGGACCGAAAACGGTAATTTGTCGCACAGTGTAGCATTCTCTCGCTCATCAAATCGGGGTGGGCGGGGCAGCCGGGGGGCAGCGGAGCGCTGAAAGTGCCGGAAGAGCCCGCCTACGCAGCCCCCGCCCGGATGAGCGATCCATACTGAGATTTGCGAATTAAGATATTCAGAGCGGATACCATAACCAGGGAACCGGGCGGCAATGGAAACAGCTATGTTCAGCCCTGACGGGCTGCTTTGGATCGCTGGTCTACTCCAGCGGAGAACTCCGGAAAACTTTCAGCACCCCGCTGCCCCCCAGCTGCCCCGCCCACCCCAATTTGCAGTTGTGGTTTAGTTACACAGTTCAATAAATCACCATTTCCTTCGCAGAGAGGGAATGTGCTATTCACTACGAGCAAGAAATAGCTCACAAACCCTCCCAAGAGCCCACTTCGGGGGAGACTGCATTAGCGATTATTTCTTACTCGTGGCAGGCGGACACATTCCACCCCTACGGAGTAAAACTCCCCATTCCCCCCTCAGCGAGTATAAACGGTAATTGGCTACTGTATACATAACCGACAAATGCAAGCGAAGGAGCCCTGAATCCCGGGGGTAGATCGGGAGCGTACTTTGAAAAAATGTTAAAGGGCGGTCTGGGGCGGAAATCACCTCTTGAGCCGAGTTATTTTCGAGGTGAAAGGGGTGAGTTTCCGCCCCAGGCCGCCAAGTAAATTTTCTGTGCGCTCCCGGGGACAAATCAGGATTCAGGGCTCCTTCGCTTGTGGTAGTACGATAACGTAACAGCGCGACAAATTACCGTTTAGCGGCATAATCCCGAATCAGCTCCGTAAAGGCCTCGCCGTATTTTTCCAGCTTCACCGAACCTACTCCGTTTATCCCCGAAAATTGAACCAGCGAAACCGGCTGCTTGCGGCACATGTCCCGGAGACTCGCGTCGGAAAAAACAATGTACGCCGGAAAACCTTCTCTGGCGGCAAGATTTTTCCGTAGATCCCGCAGTTTGGCAAAGAGTGTTTCGTCAAAGGGCGCCTCGCGGCTGGCAGGGGCTTTGCGTCCGCTTGCGGGAATAGCCGGAGGGGAACCTTTGGACTTTGGCCACGGCGGAGACTCTGCGGCAGCGGGCGGATTCATTTCGGCGGACAAGGGGCCTGTGCTTGTCCCGGACTGTTCAGCCCGAAACTGTTCGGTTTGGAACGGTTCAGTCCGGTATTGTTTGGGCGTTATGCGCTCTTTGGGCAGTTTCATAAAAAGCTGCCGCTCCTCCCGCAGTATGTCCTCATAGGCGCCCAGAGTTACCACCGGGTATTCATCGCCTTCCTGGCCCAGGCAGCCCTTATCAATCAGATAGTCAAGAATGGTCCGTATCCGGTGAATATCGTTATCCGCCATGATGCCCCAGGTGCTGAGGGTGTCAAGACCAAAGCGCTTTATTTTTTCGTTTTTGCTGCCCCGGAGTATATCGATGATCATGGTTTTGCCAAAACTCCGGTTCCGCTGTTTTAGCCGGTATACGCAGGAGATGATCTTCCGGGCTTCAAGGCTGATATCGGTTTCTTCAAATTCGGTGAGGCAGTTGGAGCAATGGCCGCAAAATGCGGGACCATGCTCGCCGAAATAGGAAAGCAGCCGCTGGCGCAGGCAGCCTGAACCGGCGGCGTAAAAAGTCATTTGCTTGAGCAGCTCCAGATTGTGCTCCTGCAGCGCGGAATCCGCCCCTTCGCCATCTTCGCTGTGGGTAATAAGAAATTGATTTATCCGCACATCCTGGCCGTTGTATAGCAGAATACAATCCGCCGGGGCGCCATCCCTGCCGGCCCGTCCTGCTTCCTGATAATAGCTTTCGATATTCTTGGGCATATTGTAGTGAATCACAAAAGACACATTTGATTTATCTATCCCCATGCCAAAGGCGTTAGTTGCAACCATCAGGGTCTTTCGGTCAAAAAGAAAATCATCCTGATTTTTCCGGCGCTCATCATCTTCCAGACCGGCATGGTAACGCACCGCCAAAAAATTCCGGCGCAGCAGGAATTCATACATTTCTTCCACGGCCTTGCGGGTAGCGCAGTAAATAATACCGCTTGAATCTTTCCATTTATCAAGACATTCCAGCAAGGCGGCTTTTTTATCTTTGGGCTTTTGCACCTCAAAGTACAGGTTGGGCCGGTCAAAACCGGTGATGATTGAAAAGGGCGAGCGCAGCCCCAGCAGCCGCTCAATATCCCCCCGCACCTTGGGAGTGGCGGTCGCGGTAAACGCCGCCGTAACCGGACGGGAATCAAGCCTGGAGATAAAGTCCGTTATCTGCAAATAGCCGGGCCTGAAGTCATGCCCCCACTGGGACACGCAATGCGCCTCGTCAATCACCACCAGCGGAACTTCGCCGCTGTTCGCAATTTGGGACATCTCCGTCTTTTGCAGCCGCTCAGGGGCGATGTAGAGCAGTTTCAGCTCACTGCGGAAAATCTGCTCCATTGTGCTGTCATATTCATCGCGGCTGAGGGAACTGTTCAGAAAAGCCGCCCGGCAGCCTGCTTCGCACAGAGCGTTCACCTGATCCTTCATCAGCGAGATGAGGGGCGAAAGGACAATGGTCATGCCCGGCAGAAGCAGCGCCGGTATCTGGTAGCAGAGGGATTTGCCCGCCCCGGTGGGCATCACCGCCAGCGTGTCCCTGCCGCCAAGCACCGCGTCAATCACCTCCTCCTGCCCGGGACGGAATGACGTATAACCAAAATGATCCTTAAGGATGCTGAATTTATTCAAGAGTATCGATCCTTTCCATATTTCTGATATAGGCGGTTTTCTTCCCCGCTCCGGTTTTGATGATATACGCTTCCTTGACCAGCAGGGACAGCGCCGCTTCCACAGTGGATGCGCTGACTCCAGGTAGACGGGTCAGTATGTCCGCCTTGGAGAGCGGCCTGAGACTCTCGCTAAAAAGGAAGCGGACCCGCTCGCTCTTGGAAAGTTCCCGGTTCATACTGAGGGAAAGGCGGGAAGCAAATTCCCGGTACGCCTTGAGCAGCACTTCCAGAAAATAGCGCACAAAAGGGAAATAATCGTTTTCCCCCTCCCGCCACCCCAGGGAACTCGCTTCCAGCGCTTCGTAGTAGCTTTCCTTGGTTTGCTCGATAATGAGCTCCAGGCTGATGTATTTCCCCACCAGATAGCCGCTGCGGTACAGCAGCAGCAAAGTGAGCAGCCGGCTCATCCGTCCATTACCGTCGGTAAAGGGGTGGATGCAGAGAAAGTCCAGAATGAACATGGGGATGAGCAGGAGAGGATCATAGGTCGAGCGGGAAAGCGCCCCGTCCAAAGCCGTGCAGATACGTTCCAGAGCTTCGGGACTTTCAAAGGCCGAAAGGGGCCTGAACCGTATCCGTTCAACGCCGTTGCCGCCGGTTTCGGCAATCAGGTTGTCCGTTGCCTTGAAGGTCCCTCCCCGTACCGAGGGGTTAAACTGATATAAATCCCGGTGCATCTGGAGAATCACCGGGGGGCGGGGCGGGATATGGTCAAAATTCTCATGGATCAGGGTGAGAACTTCCCGGTAGCCGGCAATTTCTTCCTCGGAACGGTTGCGGGGCGTGGTTTTCATGGCCACCAGGGCGGCAAGACGCTCATCGGAGGTATAAATTCCTTCAATCCGGTTTGAAGACCCGGTGCTTTGAATTTTCGCTATTTCCAGCAAATGGGTTAAAACCATAGGTTGGGTATCAACATACAGATCCTGCTTCCCCCGGAATTCCCGGACAGCCGAGACAAGGTTCAAACTTTCATTACAAAATAATCCGTTAGGTAGTACAGAATAGTCAAATTCCCGCATAGCCCGATTCCTTTCTGCCCAATTTCTCCTTCGTTCTGCCTAATTATACCCCTAAATTGGGCAGAACGCAAGTGCTTTTGGGCAGAATCGCTACACATTGAATTTGAAAAACATCACATCACCATCCTGAACAAGGTACTCTTTCCCTTCAATACGATACTTCCCCGCTTCCTTGATCTTCGCCTCGGTTCCGTAACGGACAATATCATCGTAGGAATAAACTTCCGCCTTGATAAAACCCTTTTCAAAGTCGGTATGGATGACCCCGGCGGCTTTGGGGGCTGTGTCCCCGGTATGAATGGTCCAGGCCCGGCACTCGTCGGCGCCGGCGGTAAAAAAGGTGCGCAGCCCCAGGAGTTTGTACGCCGAGTGAATCAACGCCGAGAGACCGGACTCTTTCAGGCCCAGTTCCTCAAGAAAGGCGAGTTTTTCTTCCGGGTTTTTGATATCCGCAAGCTCCGCCTCGAATTTGCCGCAGATACACACCGCCCCGGAGCCTTCGGCAGCAGCTCGCTTTTTGACGATCTCCACATAAACGTTGCTTGCAACGCCGTTTCCGGCGTCAGCGTGACCTGCCGCAATGGAGCGTATCCCCTCTTCGTCAACATTGCACACATACAGCTGGGGTTTGGCGGTGATAAAGTGGCAGTCGTAAATGGCGGCTTTTTCATCGTCGCTTAAAGCCACCGAGCGGACGCTTTTGCCGTTTTCCAGAGCGGGGCCTATCTTGTCCAGAGCGGAAAGCACGATCTCGGTGTTTTTCTTTTCGGCCTGTACCTTCATGTTCCGCTCGGCCCGTTCCCGGCGCTTGGCCAGGGTATCAAGGTCGGCCAGTGCCAGTTCAATATTGATGGTTTCCATATCGGATTCAGGATCGATTTTATTGTTCACATGGATGATGTCGGGGTCTTCAAAACAGCGAACCACCTGGGCGATAACCCCCACTTCCCGAATATGAGACAGAAACTGGTTCCCCAGACCCTCGCCCTTTGACGCACCCTTTACCAGGCCCGCTATGTCCACAAACTCCACAGCCGCCGGAATGGTCCGCGCAGGTTTGAACATCTCGGTAAGTTTGGTCAGCCGCCCATCGGGAACATCCACGATACCCACGTTGGGATTAATCGTGCAGAAAGGATAATTCGCCGCCTCAGCCGGGGCGGAACTTAACGCCGAAAAAATCGTGGACTTGCCCACATTGGGAAGCCCCACTATGCCGCAGTTTAAAGCCATGGCTTATTATTCCACAGAAGCGGCGCCCGGCGCAACCGCACACTCCTCCGTATATCCCCCGTGGCGAGGCGGCAGTACCGGGCCGCTGATCAGGCTGGGGAACGCCGCCTACGGAGCCCCGCAAGCGGGTCTCCTCCGGCTAAGAACCCAGCAAATGATCAGCGGCCCGGCACTGCCGCCTCGCCACGGGGCCTTAGGGGGGTAAGTGTACTATACACACCACACTACACTGAATGTCCGTGAGTGGGCAGCGCTAGCGGGGGCGGATCATTTGCTGGATTCTTAGCGGAGCAGACCCCAAGGCAATCCGCTTGCGGATTGCACGGGGGCTGCCGGAGCGGTATTCCCCAGCCTGATCCGCCCCCGCTAGCGCTGCCCACCCACGGATATACGGAGGAGTGCGCTATTGATAACACTCCGTTGGAGTTATATAGTAACAACGAGGAGATCATTATGGCTTTTGCATTAAATTCATACCCCATCACCTACCGGGCAAAATTCTCCGGCGGAAAATGGGCTGAGGAGTACCTGGAGAAACCGCACAAGACGCCGGAAGAAGAAGCGGCCATGAGCGCTGAAGAGCGGGGTAGTCTTGAAAATTCACGGAACTATTACGCCGATATGCCGCTGGTAAACTACACCAGCCAGTACGGGCTTGCCTGCTTTGAAGGGCTCAAGGCTCTGCCCCAAAAAGATGGCGGCCTGGCGATTTTCCGGCCAGACCGGAATGCGGAGCGTTTTTATAAATCCATGAAAGGACTCTATATGCCCCCCTTCCCGGAAGATTATTTCCTCAAAGCCTGCATCGAAACCGTTAAGCGCAACGCCGGTCTCGGTTTCCGCCCTCACTATAAAACCGAATGGGAAAAAGATTCCTTTATGAGCGCCGACTCGGTGTATATCCGCCCCTTTACCCTGGCGGAAGGCGGCATTGGGGTGAACCTTTCCCATGAGCCCTATGTGATGATTATCACCACTCCGGTAAGCTCCTATTTTTCAGCAGGCAATTCAGACGCGGTAGTAACCGAGCGCATACGGGCGACGCCCAAAGGCACCGGCTGGATCAAGGCCTGTTCCAACTATGTGATAGCAGCCCTGGCAAAACATGAGGCTATGGATGCCGGTTACATGGAGTGCGTATTTCTGGACGCGACCCACCGTAAATATATTGAGGAAGGCTCTTCGTGTAACATTTTTTTCTGCCTTAAATCCGGCGAGCTGGTAACACCTGAACTGGGCGACACAATCCTGCCGGGTATTACCCGTTCCAGCATTATCGAACTTGCCCGGGATCGGGGCATACAGGTGAGCGAGCGGAAAATATCGATTGACGAGGCTCTGGAAGAAACCAAAGAATGTTTTGTCAGCGGAACCGCTGCCGGCGCGACCCCTATCGAGTCCCTCTCCTATCAGGGCAAAAAGGCGGTTTTCAACAACGGCAAGGTGGGCGAATTCACTGCGGAAATCCGGGACACACTCAAGGGCATCCAGTACGGCAAGCTGCCTGATACCAAAGGGTGGATGACGAGGGTCATCTGAAATAAGTTATTTGAACATCAAACTGCGGTGGGTAGTATTAATACTTTTTATATTAATCATTGGGGTTCCCGCATTTTCTCAATCAGCTAACGGCGAAAGCGGTGTTATCACTTCAATTTCCATCAGCGGGCTCAAGCGGACAAAACTCCATGTAGCGGAAAACCCGCTGCGGCGTTTTGTCGGGCAGGAGGCGGCTTCCCTGGATACTGACCAGGTGCGGGCTGTTGTTCTTGATACGGGAATTCTGGAGCCCCTCTTGGTGGAGATTCGGGATGCGGCTGCGGAGACTGCAGGAGAAAAAATTCTGTTTATAGAGGTACGGGAAAAGTGGGCTATTTTTCCGGTGCCGGTTTTCTTTATCGGCTCCGGGAGTATGCTTGCAGGAGCGGCGTTTTATGACGCCAACGCTTTTGGGCTGAATCAAAAAATGGCAGTAGCGGGGATGTACCAGACCGGAGGATGGATCGCCACGGCGCTGTACATGGTTCCCCCGGATAGTGCGGGGAGTTTTGGCTGGATTGCGAATGTGCTGTATATTGAATCCGAGCGAAGGGACGGTAATCAAAAAAATGAGACCCTGCGCAGATTCAACACCCGCTCCGTCAGCGCAGGCGGAATCTTGCAATACCGGTTTACCGAAACTCTGACCGGCGCGTTTCGCCTGTCGTATATGAATGTGCAACTCCGGGATACTGCCGCGCCGCTGCTTGCCCCCCCGGAAGGTGCCCAGGTCATCAGTATGGCGCCGGAATTTTCCGCACGAAGGAGCAGCTGGGACGGCTACCTGCTTTCCGAGGAAAGCGCTTCCATTGGATACACTTTTGTCCAGGGCTTCCCATCCCCTTCCGTTCATTCCCTTTCCCTTCGCGGGGTTTATGAAAAATCGATACTCCCCGGTTTCAGAACCAATTTCCGCTTCGGCCTGCTCTACAAAAACGAAGCCCCCCTGCTTTTTGAATCCGGCCCACATGAGGCGGCAGTCAATATCCTGCCATCTTCTTTTTCCGCCCGGCACTATGCGGGCCTTTCGCTGGGGCTGGAAAAATACCTGTTCCGCTTCTCCTTTGGCACAGTTTCCGCCCTTGGCTCCTGGCAAATGGCCTGGTCAAACGGCCCCCTCCTGGGCGACAGCTTTGATTACGGTGTCATGGGCTCCCTGTTTTTCTACATGAGCAGGCTTGCCATTCCCGCTATGGGCTTCGGTCTGGCCTATAATATCCCGGCGGAATATTTTCAGTTTTCTTTTAGCATTGGGATGAGTTTATAAAAACCAAGCGGTTTATTTACCGGCGACCACCGGGACAGGCTCTGCGGTTGCTTCCGGATCAACAATACCCGCCGCCCGCATGACCCGCGCTCGCTCCTCCCAAGAAGCGAAATTAACTGGTTGGAATTCCGCAAGTTGTTCGTCAGTCAACTCCGGGCAATCCCTGTCGAAAATGATAGGGTACTGCTCTGCTTTTTTAACACGAGCAATCTGCTCAGGGGTCAAGACGCTCCCAGCCGTATGGGTATGTCGTACCATCTCTGCCATGATATATTCTCCGTTCTTTAGCCGTAGCCAACCGGGCGGAAATTAACCGCGTATCTTCAGGGCCTTCTTCCGTGTATACCACGAACAGGACCGAACCGGCCTCACCAATGATTTGATAACGTTCCTCGGTTATGGAACTGTCATCATCCCGCCGTCTGATACGAAACGGATCGTCAAAGATGTGTTCCGCATCATCAAAATATATTTTATGTACCCGGATATTTTCAACAGCTTTCACCGGGTCCCAAATAAATGCCATAATATTCGCCTAATTAATCTTAATACGTTTATAGAGAGTTAGCAATAGCGTAAACCCTTTGGCATGGCCTACAATATCCCACAATTGGGATCAGCCTACCATAGATCATTTTCCGGTGTCCATTCTTCTCAATTAAGTACCCAAAATGCGATCGCTTGCCTTCCCTCCGCAAAGGTGGTATCTTCACTTTATGCAGTATATCCCCAACCTCCACCATGGCTATCGTCAAATTGGTCTATGCACCCCAACGGAGGTATTGGAATATGACTGCTACTAACAATTCTAACCGGTTTACAGCTGAAGATAAGGCAATTTTGAAGCCGCTCTATGCGCTCAGGGCAAAGCGTGAAAAGGAAATGGAAGGCATGACCAGTAAAGAAAGGGTGGCGTATATCCATAAGTTTGAGCTTGAGGCCCAGGAAATGGCCGGTTTTCACAAAAATATCCCGGATTGATATGCTTGATGAGAAGATAAAGAATATGGTACTCAATCTTACTTCTTTTACTTTTTCGGCTTTGCGGTAATAAAAATAGGTACCCAAAAACTCATTGACAGTGCAACCCATAATGCTTATAATGTATATACCAAAATCATTTTGTAAGGAGAGAATTGAAATGAAAAAACTGATAGCACTGGGGCTGGTAATGCTCCTCTGCGGCGTAATGTTTGTAGGCGCCGATGACGCCAAGGTTATGCCCAAACGGATAGGCCGTATCTATTTGGCCCCCAGCTTTGCCTTTGCCAATGGCGAATTTAACAAGGATGGGGAATACGAGGGATATGATAGCGGCGAAGGAGCCATGAAAGCCCTTAACCTGGGCGTTGCCCTTGAGTATGGTCCCCTTGATTGGCTCACCGCTGCTCTGCAATGGGCACCGGGCTGGAATATGTGGTCTGATGTGGATACGAGCATAGCTCTTTCAGATGAGGTTAATGCCAATGGTGTAATGGATCTTTTCGTGGGCGCAAAAATCCAAATCATTGGTGAGAAAGGGCTGATACAAAACACGATGTTCCGTTTTGCCGTGGGGCCGGGGATCAAGATTCCTTTACCCGGACCGGACTACGAAGAGCAGGTCAAAAATTCGATGAATGGCGATCCGGTAACTGCCGCTAACGTAGACAAACATTCGCTTGGTGTTGGCGCACGGGTTTACTTTGATTATATCATCAACGAAAAATTCTTTATCAACCTGTACAGTGAGTTCATTGGTTATCCCATCAAGGGAGATTTGAAGAAAAGTGGTTATATGGGGTATTACCTTGCGACACAGATGGATGGCGCCGGTGTTGATTCTTCAAAGATTGTAAATTATGGTTATGATTTAACCTTTGAACTGGAACCGGTCTTTTCCACGCCGATTGGGGGGGGGATTATTTTCACCGGCGGTCTGCCCTTCAATTACAAGATCAATCCCGGGATCAAATATGACGTCAGCTATCCCAATTCTGTTGTTGAAGGTATGTTTGCTTCTTACTTTGTTGATGAAGATCCCTCACACCTCTTTGCTATCAAGCCCAATGTTTCATTCTTCTTTACCAGCTGGAAGCTGCCCACAGAATTCAGGCTTCAATATGGAATTCCGGTAGCAGGAAAGAACGACCGGGCTACCCATTCCATCAGTCTCATCGGAAAATTGTACCTCAAGATATAATGCACTAGACCGGAAAAATTGCCCCGGTCGGGGCACTCAAGGCTGCCGCAAGGCGGCCTTTTTTGTTGGAGGAATTCAAAGTAGCAATTCAAAGTAGCCCTTGACAAACCGGCAAATTAGTGCGATACTAAGAGCAGTAGAAAGGAAGCGGGCGAAGGCGTTTCGGACGGATAGCTTCGGGGGACGTTTTACGTAGCATCGGAGCGTCGCCCCGCCTTTCTTTTCCTATAGCAAGTTACCAAGGCAAGCCAGCCGTCATGTTTTGCCCTGACTTCTTCTACAAACGTGAGCATTCCGTTTATATCTTTCCTGAAATATAAAACTTGGTTATTTTGATTCGTATCTGTCGATAATTCTATATCCATCGCCGTATTAATAACATCAGCAATATGAAAAATGTCATCCTGTTCGAGATTGTGGTATGTTCTCTCGTATGAATGTCGTATAGCCCCACTATCGGCCATAATTTTTGTAACGGTTATACCACAAATATCCTTGATTCGTTTAGCCGCCTCCGGCCTGACATAACCTATAAATGCTTTTTTATTTGCCTTCGTACCAAGAGACTCAATGACAAATTGCCTGAATTCATCTTCAGAGAGTAGATGAGAAAACCACTTATCTGCTTCCATGATTATTAGCATACAAAAAACAGGTAACAAGGTCTATATAATTTTCTAAAAGGGGCATTTGCCGCATATCGCGCCGCTAAAGCGTAGTGTCCTTCCACCTTACCTTAATTCCGCAGTACCCCATGATGGTCATCAAGGTAAAATACACCGGCGTAAAAAGCAGGGTTAAAAAATAACCCAGGCCCAGGAGAAGGCCGCCTTTGGGGAGTTTTGCGCGGAAAAGGCCGAAGGCGGCGATGGTGTTTTCGATCATCACGATAAAGACGCCGGCAGGCATGGGCCAGAGGCCGGGGAAAAAGGGCAAAAGAGGGATGGCGAGAATGCCGGTGGAGATGACCAGCATCAATAAATTGTAATTGAAGCGGGTTAGTCCTTCCGGGCTAAAGAGGCCGCCGTTGTTCCAGCGCAGGGTTTGGCTGATAAAGGCGCGCCAGGATTTTTCCGCCCCGGTTTCCACTGCCGCGTCAGGCAGAGCAATGGCCCGGACCCGGTATTTCCCGCCGCTGCGTATCTGTGAAATAAGCGCCGCGTCTTCGGTTGGCGAAGGGGGTACCGCATCGTAACCGCCGGCATCGTCCAGGGCCTTTCTGCTGATGATGAGATTATTTCCAAAACCGCCTCCGGCGGCGCCCAGCCCAATGGATCCGGCAAGGTAATTGTAACGCACTACGTGATCGTAGCACTGGTAGAGGAAGAAAAATCCCCGCCCCTGTTTTTTCTTGAACACCGGCCCGATAACAGCGCCCACCCCAGTGTCGGCCATCCGCCGCGTCATGGCCCGTATCCAGCAGGGCGGCACTTCGCAGTCTCCATCGGTAAAAAGCAGAAACTCGCCCCCGGCTTCGGCAATGCCCCTGGACAGGGCGTACTGCTTACGGTTGGGCCCCGGATTTTCCCTCAGGGTAATAACCTTACATTCGCCCATGCCCCGCTCTGCCGCGTCCCTGACAAACTGCGCCAGCATGGCGGGACTTTCGTCATCGGAGCGGTCATCCACAAAGATAAGCTCCGCACCCGCCCCCCCCGGGCCGGAATAATCCTGTTCAAGCAGGCTGCGCAGCAAACCTTCCATGCGCCGGCTTTCGTTATGTATGGGAATTATCACCGATACTTTGGGCCCTTGCCCGCCCGGCGCCGCGACGGCAGCTTCACCTGCACCCGAGCGGCGATCCCGGAGCCACTCCAGAAAAAAGCCAAACATCAACATGGTTTGCAGGGCAACAAAAAAAATGCCGTGGCCGTAGCGGAAAATATCGTATAGGATCAAGAAAGCCCCCATAGGGTAGTATATATCAAGCCTGCCCTTGACCAATAGCCCCATTTCGGTATTAAATGAATGTGCAATCAGACAACCGGGGATATAGCTCAGTTGGTAGAGCGATAGGTTCGCAATCTATAGGCCGGGGGTTCGAATCCCCCTATCTCCAAAAATAAAACATACACTCCAACTATCATTTCTAAACAACTAACTCCACACAAAACCCACTAATGGGGGATTCGAACTAGAGCAATCCTGCAATTAGTCCAAGGCGAAAGCCTTGTAAGAAGTTTGCACCGCAAGGATGCGGTGGGATTGCGGAGGCGGCCTGGAAGGGGCGAACAGGATGTGAGCCCCTGGAAGGCGAATCCCCCTATCTCCAAAAATAAAACATACACTCCAACTATCATTTCTAAACAACTAACTCCACACAAAACCCACTATAAGTATTTCGCCATTTTTTCCAATTCCTCTAGCGCGACAAATCAACATTTATACCCTAACGCCCGGAACCCCTTTCGCTTTATGTCGCCCAGTCGGATAAAGCCCGCCGGTTTTTTTCGGTCAAAGCGTTCGGCGTCTGTTGAGCCGAAAGCTGCGATGAATACGCCGCCTGGGGCAAGCAGTGACGTCAGGGATTGCCAGAGCGCGGCAAGTTGATCCGCTTCTTTGGGGAGCGAACTCTGGGGCAGCAGTTCCGGAAAGACGGCAATAAAACCGTATTTTTGCCCGGCTGTGGTCTCAAGCAGGGCGCCGCCACCGAGCCGCAGGTCTACCGCCGGGACAATCGCGGGCTCAGGTTGAGCGGAGGTTTTCAGCACTGCCGCAGTGTTGTGCCGGGCGGCTTCCAGGGCGAGGATATTCCTGCCGGACAAAACCATTGCGGGCGGAAGCGTCAAAGATGCTGCCGGCGGCAGGCGATTTTCGCGGCGTAAAAACTCAAGCAGCCAGCAGGGGAAAAAGCCCTGCCCCGATTCGTGGATAAGCAGCGGCCAGTTATGCGACATTCCTTTGAGCGGATCGGTGCCAGGATAAATATTTTCCGGCCCAAGGCGGCGAATAAGTTTTGCCACTGCCAATACCGCGCCACCGGGATCGTCAAAACCCGAAGCGCCATGAACGGTTTTAAGATGCAGGGGAATTTCTTCGATCTGATAATCGGCGGAATTTCTGATATAAAAAGGATATTTTTCCAGAAAGCCAACACCGGCCATAAGCGGCGCACAGGCGGCCGGTTTTGCCGGAGCCTTGGCCGCCGCCGCCTGACCGTTAGCTGCAATAGCCGCCGCATTTACGTGGTACACAAACACGCTATGCTCTGTGCTTGTTTCCTCACGTATAAGCTCTGCTCCGGCGACTTTTATCTGTTCGCGGAAAAAATCCGCCAGTGTGTGCACCGCCACCATGATGACTCTGCCACCGGGTTTGAGCAGGCCCGCAGAACGGCGGATAAAATCTTCCAGTACCGGCGTCCCGGCCTTGGCGGGGATATTGCTCAGAATTAAATCCCAGCGGGCATTTTCAGGCCCTGCAAGCAGCGGCTCGGTATATGATTCCAGCGCGGCGGAGGGGATGTGGTTTTTTTCAGCATTGAATAAAGTAACCCGCCGGGCCAGTTCGTCCCGGTCCTGGGTGCGGACCAGTAATTGTTCTGTCTCTATCGCCAAAATCGCCGCCGCAGCGCAGATGCCGATAATCCCCGCACCGCAGCCTGCATCCAGCACATAACGGGGCGGGGGCCGTTCCGCAGCAACGTCTTCGTCCAAAACCCGGGAAAAAACTTTCAGCAGAAGCCGTGTTCCCGAATCGACATCTGCGGAACTGAACAGTCCCTGTGAAAGGCCAAAGGCAAAATCAATGCCTCTGAATTTAAAGGAAACTTCTTTGGTTATGCAGTGAGAAACTAAAGATATATCGCTATCAATACAATCAGGAATTCACCCGCTCCAGGTATTCATTGGTTTCGGTATTCACCAGTATTTTTTCACCTTGCTTGATAAAGAGGGGAACCCGCACGGTCAGACCCGTCTCGGTGATTACCGGCTTGGTAGCGCCGGAAACCGTATCACCTTTCACGTAGTTCTCGCTTTCGGCTACGGTGAAAACCACTTTGTAGGGAATCTTGATGTCGATCACTTTTCCTTCCCAGATAGTAAGCTCGTAGGCATCCCCTTCCTTAAGGTAAAACTTTTTTTCCGCGTTTTCGGCAATGGACACTTCATGCTGCTCAAAGGACTCGTTGTCCATAAAATGATAGTTATCCTGATCCGCATACTGGTACTGGCAGGTGTGAACATCCACCTGGGCATCCTCAACTTCCTGCTGGGTGGGGACGGTCAGGGTCAGCACTGCCCCGTCCTTGATACTTTTCATTTTTATCCGGGCAACGGCAGTTCCCTTTCCGGGATTGTGAAATTCCCGTTCTACTACCAGATAGGGCTGCCCCTTTTGCAGCAAACAACTTCCCTTGACAATATCTCCGCCTCGAATCATTAAATACTCCTTAATCTCCAGCCGCGCAAGCGGCGGCATAAAATCGGAAGGGAAACGAAGTTTCCCAATACTCCTTAATCTCCACAATCCTCTCTTGGGTTTAATTGCTCTAAATATAACAATAAATGAGATTTTAGGGAAGGGGGGTACAAACGTAGCGGTAACAGGCACCAAATTTTTCCCTTAATGGCGCTGTTTACAGAAAAATTATAAACCATTATCATTCAAATAAGAAGCATATATGACACATAACATAAGGAGAAATATATGACCAACCTGGACAAACTGGTGGATATTCTCAAGCTGGCGCCGGATGAGGTTTTTATCCAACCTCACAATGTGCCCGACCCGGACGCCATTTCCGCAAGTCTCGGCCTGTACTACCTGCTGAATCTGCGGGGCGTGCCCAGGCTGCGCATCGTCTATGATCAGGAAATTGAAAAGGCCAATTCCCTCAAAATGCTGGAACTGTTTGATGTGCCTATGATACGCGCCGCTGATGCCTACACTCTGGGTGCCGAAGACTGGGCGGTGCTGGTTGACGCCCAGAGGGGAAACGCCAACATCACTGATCTTCCCACTGAGGAAGTGGCGGTCATCGATCACCACGAATACAAAGGTAATCAGGGCTACCGTTTTGAAGATGTACGTCCCGAGGTGGGCAGTTGCAGCGCCATCATCGCCGAATATTTTTTTGAGAACAATATCGCCCCGCCCAGGGACATAGCCACCGCCCTCCTGTACGGAATATTCATGGACACCGATAACCTTACCCGCGGGACCAGCATTCTGGATATCGATATGTTCTACCAACTCTATAGTCTTTCGGATATTTCAAAAATTGTGGAACTGCGGGGCAATGAAATCTCGCATGAGGATCTGAGACTCTATGCCGATGCGTTCAGCAATGTGGAGATTTACGACGAGTTGGGCTTTCTCCGCCTGGAGTGCGCCAATGATTCGCTGTTGGGCGCCGCAGGCGATATTGTGATCAGCGTGGCAGGCGTCAACATAGTGGTAGCTTACGCAACCCGCGAGACGGGGATCAAGCTTTCGGTAAGGAGTGCCCGCCAGGAGATAAAGGCCAACGATCTGGTCGGCTATCTGGTAGAGGGGGTGGGTGTAGGCGGCGGCCACAATCACATGGCCGGCGGATTTATCCCCAGGGAAAATCTCAGCGAAGGCCGCCTAATCGGCACTTTTTTGAAACACCGGGCTATCGCGTTTTATGAGCGCGCGGGCTGTTAGTGCGGGCAAGCAGGCAAAATTCTCCGTTAGCTGTCGAGCAATTCCCTCAGAATATCCAGCCCCTGCTCAATCTCACTGTCGCTGATCGTGTAAGGCGGCAGGAAGCGCAGGGTTTTCGGCCCGGCGCTGAGCATGAGCAGGCCGTTGCTGCCTGAGTCCGCTTTGTTTATGCCACGCTCAAGCAGCGGCCACGCCTCGCAGTCAATGTCCACGCCTGTCATCAGGCCCCTGCCCCGGACTTCCTTCACTTTGGGATGGTTCCATGACTTGATCGTCGCCATCATTTTTTCGCCCTTGCGGCCAATCTCTTTAAGAAAAACAGGGTCATTCACGGTTTTAAGCACCACGAGCCCTGCGGCAGCGGCGACCGGATTACCGCCAAAGGTGCTGCCGTGATCGCCTGTTTCAAAAACGCCGGCGGTCTTTTCACCTGCCAGCACCGCGCCCACGGGTATGCCCCCGGCCAGTCCCTTGGCGAGAGTTACCACATCAGCCTTGACCGGCTTGCCGCCGGCCTTGTACTGCTCCAGGGCAAGAAAAGTCCCGGTCCGGCCCAGGCCGCACTGGATTTCGTCAAACATGAGCAGTATGTCCCGCTCCGCGCAAAGCCGCGCCGCGCCCTCGATAAATTCAGCGCTCTGGGGAACAATGCCGCTTTCGCCCTGAATGGCTTCGATAAAAAGGCCGGCCACGGTCTTTTCGTCCAGGGCCTTGTCCAGCGCTGCAAGATCGCCGCCGGGAATAAAAGTGAAGCCCTCGGTAAAGGGGCCAAAGTCCTTGTGAAACTTGTCCTGCCCGGTAGCGGACAGGGTGGTGATGGTTCTGCCGTGGAAACTTCCCCGCAGGGTAACAATGGTGTGCCTGCCAGGCCCGTATTTTTTCAGCGAATACTTGCGGGCGATTTTGCAGGCCCCCTCGTTGGCCTCGGCGCCGGAATTGGCAAGGAACACATTCCGCATACCGCCCGCCGCGCAAGCTTCCACCAGCTTCTCCGCAAAAGCGATACTCACATCGCTCTGGTAATAATTGCACACATGGTTGATTTTCGCTGCCTGTTCGGAAATAGCCCGCACCAGCGGTGGATAGGCATGGCCCAGGCAGTTCACCGCAATACCGGCGCTAAAGTCCAGGTATTTTTTCCCGTTTATGTCAAAAAGCCAGGAACCCTCCCCCCTGGCAAAAGTGACCGGCAGCCGGTGGTAAGTGTTCATGAAAGTGTTGCTCATAATTTATCATAACAAAAAGGGAACAGCCAATCAACTGCCTATTATAACCAGAGCATCAATCAACCGTGTACAGGAATATTGTTATACGCTTTTCTCAAATTTCTCCATAAACTGAATAAGCGCCTTTACTCCCTCAATGGGCATGGCGTTGTAGATACTGGCGCGCATACCACCGACCAGGCGATGGCCGGCAAGGTTTATCAGGTCTACGGCGGCAGCTTCTTTGACAAAGCGGGTTTCCAGTTCGCCGCGTTTTTCGGCGTCTTCCACCCGTGCCACAAAGGGAATGTTCATCAAGCTGCGGAAAGGTTTTTCTACCGGCGAATAAAAGAGCTTTGAGTTTTCAAGGTATTGATAGAACAGCGCCGCCTTTTCATGGTTGAGTTTTGCAATGGCGTTTACGCCGCCCAAATCTTTGAGCCATTCCAGCACCAGGCCGATGATATATATTCCGTAGCAGGGCGGGGTGTTGTACATGGAGCCCTCGGCGGCGTGTATCTCGTAACGGAGCATGGCCGGAGTCCAGGCTGGGGCATGGCCGATGAGATCCTCCCGAATGATGACCACCGTGGTTCCCGCAGGCCCCAGGTTTTTCTGCGCCCCTGCGTAGAGCATACCGAATTTGGACACATCCAGGGGCTCCGACAGGATGCAGCTTGAAATGTCCGAAACCAGCGGAACTTTTCCCGTATCGGGAATATCCGCCCATTTGGTACCCACGATAGTGTTGTTCAGCGTTATGTGTAAATATGCGTCATCGGGATCGGCCACGGCGTTAGCCACGGCGTTAGCCACGGCGTTAGCCGACGACACTTGGGGAATATAGGTATATGCCTTATCCTTTGAACTTGCCCGAACTGATACCGCTGCGTACTTGGCAGCTTCTTTGGCAGCCTTGTCCGCCCAGACGCCGGTATCGATGTAGGAAACTTTTTTCCCGCTTGCCGCACCGGGAGCTTCTCCCGCCGCCAGATTAAGCGGCAGCATGGAGAACTGCAACGAAGCGCCGCCCTGTAAAAAGAGCACCTTGTAATTCGCCGGGATTCCCATCAGTTCCCGCAGCAGAGTCTCGGTCTTTTCGATGATGGGCTTAAAGTCTTTGGAGCGGTGACTCATCTCCATCACCGACTGACCTGTTCCGTTGGCATCGCACATTCCCGCAGCCGCTTTTTCCAGCACCGGCAAGGGCAGCGCCGAAGGTCCCGGAGAAAAATTAAAAACCCGTTTCATATAAACTCCTATAAAAAGCCTCTCTCGCGTAAGCGAGTTCTTCACCGCTTATGTTAAATCGTACAGTAACACGCAGTGTTAATGAAAACTCCTTTGTGCATGATTCACATTCAATTCTTCATTTTAACTGCCAGCGCCCGCAGTTCATCCGTCAGGTACACGTTGCGCACCTCGATTTCCCCGGGCAGCCACAGCGCCACCGGCGCAAAGTTCAAAATACCCCGCACCCCGGCGGCAGCGCATTTTTCCGCCGCAGCCTGGGCCGCTTCCGCCGGCACACAGAGCAGGGCGATCTCAATGCCAAAGCGGCTGATTACCTCGGCCATTTTATAAGCCGGATACAGCGGCGCAGTGGCCTTGAGAATCTCCACCCGGTTTACATTGGAATCAAACCCGGCGGCAAGCTCAAATTCAGCCAGCTCAGGCGGCGCAAAGTTGATATACGCCGAACCCAGCCGCCCCAGCCCCACCACGCAGAACTTGCGGCGCCGGTCCAGCCCCAGGGCACGTTTGATGAGCGGAACCAGCAGTTCCGGGTCATAACCGGCGCTGCTCCCGATAGCCCCTTCGCCCGGGCCGCCCAGACAGGAAATGTCCTTCCTTATAGTATCCCTGGGCCAGCCAATCAACTGCTCCGCCTGGGTGGAGGTAACCGCCCCTCCTTCCCCGCTTAAGGCGAATTTTTCGAGCATACGCATAAGCTGCAAGAGCCGCTCCCTGGCCGACTCTGAAAGGGTGCCTGGCACCGGTTTTCCTCCATGTGAAATATTTCACAACTAGATTATCTTCTTCCCAAAAAAGTGTCAAGTATGTGAACCGATTTCAACATAAAGAGAGGGCATACCCCAGTATAAAATATATCGTTTATAAACGAAAAATACTTGATAATCAAATATTTTTCGTCTATACTCGAAATATGCAAATCACACACAAGCGGAAAACCTACCTTAAAAGATTGATTGACTTCAGGGATACTGCGGAACTTATCAAGGTTATTACCGGCATCAGGCGCTGCGGTAAATCATCACTGCTGGAACTGTTCAGGGATTATCTTTTAAAAGAGGGCGTCAAGGATTCGGCCATCATCAAGATCAACTTTGAGGATATGGAATATTCGGATATTAATTCCGCCAAAAGGCTGCATGAGTATGTCAAAAAAAACAAGGCAAAGCGGGGTAAAACTTATGTGCTGCTGGATGAAGTGCAGGTAATCGATGAGTGGGAACGGGCGGTCAATTCCCTGCGCATTGACCGGAACCTCGATCTGTACATTACCGGCTCCAATACCTATATGCTCAATTCAAAACTGGCTACCCTGCTTTCGGGCAGGTATGTGGAAATAAAAATGCTGCCCCTTTCTTTTGCCGAGTTTCTGGTTTTCTCCGGGGCGGGTGCAAAGGCGGACAAAAATGCCCTTTTTGAACAGTACCTGACCCAGGGGGGATTCCCCGGCCTTTTTTCAATTAAGGACGACGAGCTGACCCGCCGGGATTATCTTTCAGGCATATACAATACCATTGTTATGAAAGACATAATCCACATGAACCAGGTTCGGGATATGGACATTATGGAAAAGATCACGTCCTTTCTGGCGGACAATATTGGCTTCATGGTTTCGGCAAAAAAAATCGCCGATTACGTTACCAGTACAGGAAGAAAAACCTCCAGCGACACAGCGGATAATTACCTTCGGATGCTGGAAAACGCCTACCTTTTTTACCGGGTTAAAAGAAATGATATTAAAGGCAAATATTTAATGAAAACAAACGATAAATTCTTTGTGGCCGATCTTGGCCTGCGGAATTTTCTAAAAGGCAAAAAAAGCGATTACGGAAGTACCCTTGAAAATGTGGTGTACTTTGAGCTTTTCCGCCGGGGTTATACCATAAGCGTAGGCAAACTCGATTCACTGGAAGTTGATTTTGTCGCCTGGAACCAGGAAGAAACCATGTATATCCAGGTATGCGTCTCCATGATGTCGCCGGAAGTCCGCGAAAGGGAACTTTTGCCCCTGCGCAAAATTAAGGACAATTACCGGAAAATTGTACTTTCTATGGATCCGCCAAGCCCGTTTAATGACATGGAAGGCATTCGCCTGTATAATGTAATAGAGTTTTTGCTCCATACCAATGAAGGATAGCTGCTTTCATCCCCGGTCATTCGCGCCGCTTCTTCTATAAATACGTGTATTTTGAACAAGATTGCCGATGAATTACTGGAAGATGAACCAGAAAAGCGTTTACGGGATAGCACACCGGTGCCAGGCACCGAATTCATTCCTTTGTCCGTGAGGGTCTGTGGTTAAACTCCTCTTAAAGAGCCACGCGCGCGATTGCGCCTTCCCTCTTTTTCCTTTACAATACCAACATGGCGGACAAGGCTTTTACCGTTCTGGATCTCATCGACCTTGACCTCAAGGAACACAATTCCCTCAATCTGCACTGCATGGGCGGCAGAAAAGGGCTTACCAGGGAAATCAGCATCCCTGACCTGAACCGGCCAATGGGCGCCATAATGGGCTTTTACGAGGATTTTGCCTATCAGCGGATACAGCTCTTTGGCCGGGGCGAAGTGTCTTATCTGCGCAGGTTGGAGAGTAAGAGCGAGACCCAAACTATCAGGGAAATGTTCAGCCATCCCATTCCCTGCTGCATTTTTACTCATGGCTTATCTCCCCATCAGGATTTTTCTGAGATTGCCGAAAATGCCCAGTGCCCCGTTTTACAGACCGATTTGGGAACTGCGGATTTTTCAGCGCGGCTCATGCGTATACTTTCGGAGATTTTTGCGCCCAGGCAGACCATTCACGGGGTGCTGGTGGAGGTCTACGGTCTGGGGATTCTTCTCCTGGGAGATTCTGGGGTGGGCAAGAGCGAGACTGCCCTGGAGCTTATCAAACACGGGCACCGGCTGGTGGCGGACGATGTAGTGAACATACATTGCGTGAACGGCAATATATTGATGGGCGCAGGGGCGAACAAGATCATCGGGCACCACATGGAAATCCGGGGGCTGGGGATCATCAATATTACCCACCTCTTTGGTGTAGGCGCTATCAGGGATCGAAAGGAAATTCAGCTTGTGGTGGTGCTGGAAGAATGGGACTCCACCAAAACTTACGACCGGCTGGGTACCGATGACCAAACGATGGAGTTTCTGGGTGTAAGCGTTCCAAAACTGGAAATACCGGTGAAGCCCGGCCGGAACATACCTGTCATTATCGAAACCGCAGCGATGAATGAGCGGCTTAAATCTATGGGCTATAATGCGGCAAAGGAATTCAACAAAAATATTCTCAAATGGATCGAAAGCGATACCACCCGCTCGGTATTCTTTGGCCATGACGATATTATTTAAGGAACTTGTATGATCGAGAAAACTATCACTATTCAAAACAGAGCCGGCGTTCACGCCCGTCCTGCAGCGCTACTGGTTCAGGCAACCAAGAATTTCAAGTGTAATATTTATTTTGAGAAGGGCCAGGATCGAATCAACGCAAAATCCATTATGGGTATTATTACCTTGGGCGCTGCCTACGGAACAGAAATAAAAATTATCGCCGAAGGGGAAGATGAAGAGGCTGCGGTAAATGCCGTGGTCAGGCTGTTTGAGTCCAAGTTCGAGGAAGAATGAGCGCCCCCAGGACCCGTCCCAAACATTCAATTATCAATGTCCGGGCTCTCATACTTATCTATGTGCTCCTCTGCATTCTTACGGTTTTCTTTTCCCGTAATTTTTTTATAGAAACTCTCCGCGACGGCCAGACGCCGGGGCAGCTCCACCTGATCGTCTTCTTCACCATTCCGGCTGTGCTGTTGATCTTCCTGGGAACCTCGGTGGTCAGTCTCTTTATGGATATTATCGCCCGCCGGCCGGGGAGCAAATTCAAGGCACGGCTGCTGGCCTACTTTATCGTGATAGTCATTTTTGCCGCCGCTCCGATAACCGTAGTAACCGGCATCGCCATTAACGAAATTGTCCGTTTCTGGCACAGCATTGATGCAGCAGCGGCAACGACGGCGGGCAGGAGTTTTGTGGTAGACAATTACTCCCTGCACCTTGAACGGTTTGATCGCATTTTAAACGAGACCGATTTTTCCCGCATCATGCGGCCTGCCTTAAGCCTGGGGCTCCCGGCGGATATTGCGGCGGTGCAGGAGTTTAGGGACAAAGGCGGCGACTGGCAGGAAAGCGGCTTTCGGGGGGAAGAAAAGTTCCGCCTGCCCTCTCCGCCCGTTACCGGCCAGGGTTACGTGTCGCGGGATATGCCCAGAGATTTGGGACTTATCCGTTATGTGCAACTTATCGATAAAAACACGCTGCGGCTTATCAGCTACAGTCTGGGCGAAGATTTTGACAAGGGGCGGGAAGCTATTGAAAACCAGGGCGCCCATTTTGAAACCATTGATTATTTACGGGACAATTTGCAGCCCCTCATCATTTTTTATTACGGCGTATTTTTCTTTCCCACTTTGCTTATGACGGCGATTATTGCCATTTCCTTTACAAGGTGGTTGACTTACTCCATTGTGGAGCTCACTGAGGCGACCCGCACGGCGGCGGAAGGGGATTTTTCCATTCAGTCTTTGGCCCCCAGGGGAGCCTTGCTGTGGCTCCTGTTCCGCCCTTCTACCCCTACGGTGCAGGATCTGGGAAAATCCCGTGCTGCCCTGGCAAAGGCGGAAAAAATTTCGATATGGCAGAACATGTCCCAACAGCTTCCCCATGATATAAAAAATCCCCTAACGCCGATCAAACTCTCGGCGGAGCGGGTGCTGCGGCGCTGGCAAAACGAGCCTGAGCGTATCGGTGAAATTCTTGAAAGTTCCATGATGGCGATCATCCAGGAGACCGAGGGCCTTTCCACGCTGCTCACCGAATTCAGGACTCTCTCCAAACCTATGGAGCCTTCCCAGACCTGGACAAAACTGCGGGAAAGCGCCGAAGAGACTCTAGCCCCCTACCGCGGCGCTTACCCCGAAGTAATTTTTGAAACTGCTCACATTGCCGACGACGTCTCGATAAAAATCGACAAACACCGGTTCTCCCAGGTGCTGACCAATTTGATCATCAACGCCATAGACGCCATGAACAGCAAGGGGCTTATCTATGTGCTCCTCTGCATTCTTACGGTTTTCTTTTCCCGTAATTTTTTTATAGAAACTCTCCGCGACGGCCAGACGCCGGGGCAGCTCCACCTGATCGTCTTCTTCACCATTCCGGCTGTGCTGTTGATCTTCCTGGGAACCTCGGTGGTCAGTCTCTTTATGGATATTATCGCCCGCCGGCCGGGGAGCAAATTCAAGGCACGGCTGCTGGCCTACTTTATCGTGATAGTCATTTTTGCCGCCGCTCCGATAACCGTAGTAACCGGCATCGCCATTAACGAAATTGTCCGTTTCTGGCACAGCATTGATGCAGCAGCGGCAACGACGGCGGGCAGGAGTTTTGTGGTAGACAATTACTCCCTGCACCTTGAACGGTTTGATCGCATTTTAAACGAGACCGATTTTTCCCGCATCATGCGGCCTGCCTTAAGCCTGGGGCTCCCGGCGGATATTGCGGCGGTGCAGGAGTTTAGGGACAAAGGCGGCGACTGGCAGGAAAGCGGCTTTCGGGGGGAAGAAAAGTTCCGCCTGCCCTCTCCGCCCGTTACCGGCCAGGGTTACGTGTCGCGGGATATGCCCAGAGATTTGGGACTTATCCGTTATGTGCAACTTATCGATAAAAACACGCTGCGGCTTATCAGCTACAGTCTGGGCGAAGATTTTGACAAGGGGCGGGAAGCTATTGAAAACCAGGGCGCCCATTTTGAAACCATTGATTATTTACGGGACAATTTGCAGCCCCTCATCATTTTTTATTACGGCGTATTTTTCTTTCCCACTTTGCTTATGACGGTGATTATTGCCATTTCCTTTACAAGGCGGGTAACTCACCCCATTGTGGAGCTCACCGAGGCGACCCGCAGGGTGGCGGAAGGGGATTTTTCCATTCAGATTTTGGCCCGCAGGGGAGACGAGCTGGGGCTCCTGATCCGCTCTTTTAACGCTATGGTGCAGGATCTGGAAAAATCCCGGGCTGCCCTGGTAAAGGCGGAAAAAATTTCGATATGGCAGAACATGGCCCAACAGCTTGCCCATGAGATAAAAAATCCCCTAACGCCGATCAAACTCTCGGCGGAGCGGGTGCTGCGGCGCTGGCAAAACGAGCCTGAGCGTATCGGTGAAATTCTTGAAAGTTCCATGATGGCGATCATCCAGGAGACCGAGGGCCTTTCCACGCTGCTCACCGAATTCAGGACTCTCTCCAAACCTATGGAGCCTTCCCAGACCTGGACAAAACTGCGGGAAAGCGCCGAAGAGACTCTAGCCCCCTACCGCGGCGCTTACCCCGAAGTAATTTTTGAAACTGCTCACATTGCCGACGACGTCTCGATAAAAATCGACAAACACCGGTTCTCCCAGGTGCTGACCAATTTGATCATCAACGCCATAGACGCCATGAACAGCAAGGGGCTCATCGAGATACGCACGGATATTGTCAAAAAAAGGGAGATCCGGTATTGTAGACTCAGCGTCAGGGACACCGGCAAGGGTATAAGCAAACAGGATGTACCTTTTATCTTTACCCCTTATTTTACTACCAAAACATCCGGGACCGGTCTTGGGCTTCCGATAGTTGAGCGCATAATAAACGACCACGGCGGCACCATCTGGTTTAATTCGGCGGAAGGTATGGGAACCACATTTTTTGTTGATCTTCCAGCGGAGGACTCATAATGGCCGCAATCCTCATCATTGACGATGAACCGGGGATCAGGCTGACTCTTGGCTCAATCCTTGAAGACGAAAAATACAAAGTCTTCACCGCCGAAGACGCGCTGCTCGGCCTTGAGCTGCTGAATAAAGAAAAAATCAATTTGGTTTTTCTGGATGTGCTCCTGCCCAGGCTGGGCGGCATGGAGGCGCTGGAGCAGATGCGCCGTGATTTTCCTGCCGTAGAAATGGTGATGATCTCCGGCCATGCCAACGTGGACATGGCGGTACGGGCAGTCAAACTGGGTGCGTTCGATTTTCTGGAAAAGCCCCTCTCGCTGGACAAGGTGCTGACTGTATGCCGCAACGCACTGGTTATGCAGAAGCTCAGGGAAGAAAACCGCAGCCTGAAAAAAAGCGCCTACCTTTCCCAGGTTGAGATCATCGGTACCAGCGCCGCCATCAAGGCCGTGCGGGAAATGGTCAAACAGGCCGCAGTCAGCGACGCCCGTATTCTGCTTACCGGCGAAAACGGCGCAGGCAAGGAAGTGATAGCCAGGGCCATACACCTGGGCTCTTCCAGGGCGGACGGCCCCTTTGTGGAAGTCAACTGTGCCGCCATACCGGAGACTCTTATAGAAAGTGAACTCTTCGGCCACGAAAAAGGCGCCTTTACCGATGCCGTGTCCAGCCGCAAGGGCCGCTTTGAAATAGCCCACGGCGGCACCCTCTTTCTTGATGAAATTGGCGATATGTCGCCTTCGGCGCAGGCAAAAGTGCTGCGGGTTATCCAGGAGCAGAAAATCGAGCGCCTGGGTGGCGAAAAAACCATAGACACCGATGTTCGCATTGTGGCGGCGACCAATAAAAACCTGGAAAAAGCCTGCGAAGAAGGCCGTTTCAGGCAGGATCTCCTTTTCAGGCTGAATGTTATCCCCATTCGCATACCCCCGCTGCGGGAGCGCCCTGAGGACATCCCCCTGCTGCTCTGCCATTTTCTTAAAAATCTGGGGATGGAGCTTGAACTGGAAGTGGACGCCCAGGGATTCCTCGCCGCCTATGAGTGGCCCGGAAATGTGCGGGAGCTGAAAAATCTGGCCGAGCGGATTGCCGTCATGTACCGGGGAAGCAGCATAAATGCGGCGGCTCTGGAGGATCTGCTGGGGAAAAAAAGCGGCGAAAGTCCGGCAGGCGGGCGGCCGGGGAAAGACCCCCTGCCCCAGGGCATTTTTGACCGGAATTTCAACGACGCCAGAGATTGCTTTGAAAAACATTATTTGGAGTTCCAACTTTCCAAAAACGGTGGTATAATATCCAGAACTGCGGAGGCCATAGGCATTTATCCCAGCAACCTCCACGCCAAGCTGAGAAAACATCAGATTACCATACCGAGCACAAAGGAAGAACGATGAAAGAATTAACAGAACGCCAAAAAGAAGTGCTGTCCTTCGTTAGCGGACATATTAATATCCATTCGTTTCCTCCCACTATCAGGGAAATAGCGGAGCACTTTTTTATTTCCGTCAAGGGTGCCCATGATCACGTAACGGCCTTAAAAAGGAAGGGCTTCCTCAAGCAGAGCGACAAGCGTTCCCGGACCATAGAGCTGGTGCGGAGCAAGGAAGAAGAAGGCATGGCGTCCATAACCGACATTCCCATTTTGGGAACCGTTGCCGCAGGGCGTCCTATTCTAACGGAGGAAAATTTTGACGGAAACATCACCCTGCACCGTTCTATGCTGAAAAAAAACAAAAAATATTTTGCCCTGCGTGTTCGTGGAGATTCCATGTCCGGCGCCGGCATTATGGACGGCGATATGGCGATTATCGAAAAGCAAAGCGTTGTCCACAATGGTGAAATTGCGGTGGCGGTAGTAGACGAAGCGGTAACGCTGAAACGCTTTTTTAAAGAAAGCAGCAGGATCAAACTCCAGGCGGAGAACCCCGCCTATAAGCCCATTTACTGCCAGGATGTGAGAGTCCTGGGACGCCTGTTCCGGATCATCCGCTCGTATTAAAAATGGGAAAACAAGCCGCAAAAACAGCGGGGGCTTACATTTTTCTTGGCCTTGAGCTGGGGAAAAAACAGGACGCCGTTGACGAAATCAGAAAAAAAATCGCAGGCGATGTTGCCGGAAATGGCGCAGCCAATAGCAGCGGCACAGCCGGTGGCGTTGCAGCTAACGGCGCTGTAAACAGCGTTGAAGAAACCGTTTTCTACGCCGGAGAAACCTCCGCAGGCCCAATAACCGATGCCGTCCAGAATCACAGTCTCTTTGCGGAATCCCGTATCATCATTGTAAAGAACGCCGAGCTCATCAAAAAAAAGGATGAAGTCGATCTCCTCGCCTCGTGCATGAAAAACATTGAAGCGGGAACCGTCCTGATCCTCCTCTCTGACGAAAATAAACTCGCCGCCGGCCTTGACAACGCCGTTCCCAAAGAAAATCGCCGGGTCTTTTACGAGCTTTTTGAAAGTGAAAAGACCGAATGGCTGCGCTCCTTTTTCAGGCGCGAGGGTTACACGATAGACGCCGACGGCATTGAGACCATTCTTGAAATGGTGGAGAACAACACCGAAGCCATGCGCCGTGAATGTTCCCGGCTCATGCTCTTTCTGCCAAAAGACCGGACTGTCACCGCAGAGGACATTGAAAAATGGCTGTCCCACAGCAGGGAAGAATCGGCATTTACGCTTTTTTCCCGTATAGCGGCAGGGGATCTTTCCAAGGCACTGGAATCGCTGCATACCCTTCTTGCCGCCAAAGAATCCGGCCAGGGAATTCTGGCGGGTCTTGCCTGGTGTTTCAGAAAACTGCGGGATTATCTTGCCCTGGTAGAAGCGGGAACAGCCGACAATATCGGACTGCGGAACATAGGTCTGGCCTCGCCGAAACTCAGGGACGAATACGCCGCCGCCGCGCGCAGGTACAACAGCTCCGGCGCCGACGCCTGCCTTGCCCTTACCGCTGAATACGACAGTCTCCTGCGCTCCCCCGTATCGGTCATGGAAGATGTGCTGATGGATGCGTATATTATAAAAATATTCAAAAGTGCAGCCGCATAGGCCCGGTATTGATGTGAAAAGACTGCACAGTACAACTGAAAAGGCTGAAATTTCTGTCATTCAGATAAAGAATGAAGATTATATTGTATTACAGATATGCTCAAAGCCAAGGACGGCGATTTTTTCGTTACTGATTGGCTCCGTAATCGGAATACTCTTGAGTATATCGAGATATGGGAACAAATTCATAATCCCGGTTTTAATTATGGCGAATTCGCCATAATTAAACATCAAGCCGGCCTGAACAGCTTTAAAGTCAGCGTAAAAGAACTTACCGAAAAGACCGGAGTTATCGGCATCACTGCAAAAACAGGCCGTTACGGCGGCACTTACGCGCATAAAGACATTGCCTTCCACTTTGGGATGTGGATAAGCCCTCGTTTTCAACTTCTATTGGTGATGGAATTTCAGCGCCTCAAAGAAGCTGAACAGAAGCTCCTTGGCTGGTCTGCCAAGCGGGAATTCGGAAGCATTGGCGTTCTATGATTATTATCAGCCCGTTTTCGGGTAGGCTAAAAACTTCGTAATTCCTTACAACGTAAGGAATTACGTGTTTGCCCAGAAGAAGACTCGAACTTCCATGCCGGTGAAGGCACTGGTACCTGAAACCAGCGTGTCTACCAATTCCACCATCTGGGCTTATAGCAAAAATATACCATTCCACCATAGATCGGTCAAGGGGCATTTTTAAGACTTGTTCCAAAGACAGTTTGGAGTTACACTTTCCCAAAACACGGGACGTTATACGGGACGCTATATTGACGGCCTCCCCAAACTCGGATTATTTTTCCGGGGCGGTCAAACTCAAGGCGGAACGACAGGCGGCTTATGGCAGGAATACTACGAGAGCCGGAAAGCGCTGCGGTAAAAGGGATTGTAGTTGAGGACTATGGATACGCAGTCACAAGAATTAATAAATACGCTTACACTTGCTAAAACCGACAAACGGGCATTGAATGGTTTGCTCAGTGCCTATATACCATTCATCAAGAAAATCATTTCCGGCGTATTTTTTAAAAGAGAGCAGCGGCAGGATTATTTAACGGACGCAATGCTTGCTTTTGCCCATAGTGTTCAAACATATAATCGGGAACACGGATCTTTTATCGCTTATGCTCAGACAGTAATACGAAACAGGTTAATTGACGCCGCCCGAAAAGAAATCAAAATACAAAAATCGCTATTTTCAATTTTCATAAAGGCTGATGAGAAAAATATACAATGGGAAAACGATATTGCGGCGCGTAACTATGACATTATTCAGGAACAAAATAATTTGAGTATTGAAATAGCTTGTATCAACAAGGAATTTGCGGAATGGAGTTTTGATTGGGAAAATCTTGTTAAAAAATGCCCGAAACAAGAACGTTCACGGCTTATATGTCACAAAATAACCCGCCTGATTTTGGAGGACGAAGAATTGACAGCGGAAATGCTGCAGAAACGTCAAATTCCGGCGAGCCATCTTGCCACAAAAACAGGTTATTCGCTAAAAATATTTGAAAAATACCGGCAGTATATCGCGGCAATAGTCATCATTATGCGGGGCGATTATCCTTATATTCATTCATTCTTACCCTATTTCTTTGACAAGGAGGAATTATCTTGAAAGGAGTTATTGTCAAGATAGGCGAAAAGAAAAGTGTTGTTATGTTTAACAATGGGAAAATCGGCTTTATTCCCAATCCTCCGCAATGTCAGATTGGTATGGTAATTGACGTAACATATAACAAGCGAAAATTTATTTTTTTTGCGGCCCTTGCTCTTATTGTTCTTCTATGTACAACCTTTTTGGATCTTGGCGCTTATGATAAACCTGCCGGATATATACAAATAGACTATATAGAAAATGGACAAACAAAGGCATACTTTGAATTAACATATAATCGTTTTGAACGTGTAATCTTCACACGCCCCCTTAATGTTTTTGCGGCTACGACGCTTGCCGGTTTAAAACTAAAACACAAACCCGTTGCTCAAGCATACCAAATCGTCATTGCTGCATTAAGTGGTTCCGGTGCACGCGGGTCACAAAACCATGTTGTGGTACGGATTGCCCAGGATGATCTTGAAAATGCAAAAAAAATCGAAGAATCTCTTATATCATTGGCAAACACTATTCAGGAAGAATACAAAAGAAACACTGGGTTCGATTTATATACCATTGAGCTATACCGCAAAGCATTACAGGAAGCAGGTGTGCTTGAGTTTTCCGCAACGGAAAGACGCTCTCATCGGGAACAGTGGCAAGATGATGACGATGACGACGATGACGACGACGATAATGATGATTAAAAAAGATTAAAAAATCCTGTTTACCCCCCCATTTTATGCCTGCTGTTTTCGTATCCTATTATAAACAGAGGGCATAGTTCCTCTGGAAATTCTTAAATTTGGAGGTATGTTATGAAACATACGAAGATTTCGGGGGGGGAAATGAAAAAGACCCTGATCGTGGTAGCGCTTTTTGTGGCTTTTTCGTCCGGGTGCGTTCTTTTTGCACAGCAGGGGGGCGGCTACAATGGTCCCGGACTGGCTGTAATAACTGTTGCTGAAGCCAGAAACCTGAGTGATGATTCTCCGGTAAAGTTAAGGGGAAACATTGTTCAATTTTTGGGCGACAAGAAGTATTTATTTCAGGACAGTTCAGGAACGATAACCGTAGAAATAAGTCCAAAAATCTGGGGCGGTTTGACAGTAGACCAAAACGATGTGGTTGAAATCACCGGTGAAATAGATAAAAACTTCCGTAAAATTGAAGTTGAGGTAAAATCCATTAAAAAATAGAAAAGAGGTGGAAAACGCAAAAGGAGGGCAGGGGGTAACTGATACCGAATTTCGACACTGTTTTAGGGGTATTGCGCATAACGACATTTGTTTGGCTTTTCCCCTAAAAATCAGCTAACAACATCAACAAACTTCGGTAGTAGACATCTTTGAAATCAAGCTGCCTATAACTTAACCCCGCAAGCGCCATCGCTTCTATCTGTTTTTGTGTAGGGTGCGCCAACGGATAGAACCCGAAAATGTACGCCAGAAAGGATGGCATAAAAAACTGTTTTTTTTCCTCCCCCGCCTGGGGGAAAAATTTATCAAGACTCTCCCAAATAACCTCAAAAACGCCGTTTGCTTCCCGCTTGAATTCCGTGATTTTTTCAAGGCTGCATTGCTTTTCAATGTTGGTATTTAAAATAGCCAGCAACCGGAGCATTTTGTCATGGGGGGCAACCGTGTTCGTAAAAACACCGCAGTACTGTTCCTTGCTCAAAGTCTCCGCAGCATCGAATTCCGTTTTCAGCGCAGCCTCCCAATCCAGCATTTCCCGCTTGAGTAAATCAAGCAAAACCTCGTCCTTCGTTTTGTAATAGAGATAGATGGTTGGCCGTTTGAAGGAAGTCAAGGCTGAAATGGCCTTAAAATTGACCCCCTCATAACCGTATTGTCCGAACAGGACATCACAGGCGTTGATGATTTCCTCCTGCCGGCTGCTTATCTGTTCTTCCGTCCTGGCCCTGACAAAATCCACTTTCCACCCCTCTTTTGGTATTTTCTGCCAATTCCCGAAAAAATCACGATAACCATTGACATATTGTCATTTATATATTATAGTATTGCTGACATAGTGTCAATAATTTTTTCGGAAAATACCAAGGAGGTACACGATGAAGAAAAATCTTGTATTCAAGAAGTTTGTCGAATATGCGGCAATATGCCTCATAGGTGGCGTACTTGGTTTCGCGCTTGTTTCGTGTAACAGTGCGGCGAAATCAGCGGAACCAAAATCAGCAACTGATACGGCGGGAACAAGCGGAGATTCCGGCGCCGCTTCAAAAGTCTACTTTACCACTGACATCAGTCCGGCGGGGCTTATGATGGCTTACAATGCTCTTGGGCAGAAACCGGACAATGCGACCATTGCTTCCGGTAAGGTTGCGGTAAAAATGAGTACCGGAGAACCGCCCAACAGCAATTACCTTAAGCCCGATTTGATAAAAGATCTTGTAAAGTCTGTAAACGGAACCATCGTAGAATCAAATACCGCTTACCCTGGACAGCGGGCAAGCACCGCGTTCCACAAACAGGTAGCCAAAGACCACGGCTTTACCGCTATCGCCAACGTTGACATACTGGACGAGAACGGCTCGGTTAGCCTCCCTGTTGTGGGCGGCGCACGGTTGAGTGAAAATTTTGTAGGCAGCCATTTTAAGGACTACGACTATTTTGTTGTCCTCTCCCATTTCAAGGGACACGCAATGGCCGGTCTCGGCGGGGCAATAAAAAACATCTCTATCGGTATTGCTTCATCAGAAGGCAAGGCGTGGATTCACAGCGCCGGTAAAAGCAAAACCAACCCCTGGGGCGGGGAGCAGGACGCTTTTCTTGATTCAATGGCAGAAGCGGGAAAATCAGTTGTTGACAGTTTGAACGGCAGAATTCTTTATATCAACGTGATGAACAGGCTTTCGGTGGACTGCGACTGCAACGGTAATCCCGCTGAACCTGATATGCACGACATCGGCATACTCGCGTCTGTTGACCCCGTGGCGCTGGATCAAGCCTGCGTTGATCTCGTGAATACCGCGCCGGACGGAGCCTCGCTTATAGAGCGTATGACATCACGGAACGGCTACCGGACTATCGATCACGGAGCGGAAATCGGACTTGGAACTAAAGTGTACGAACTCATAAAACTGTAGGCGGTAGACATGAAAAAAACAGCATTTTTGATAGCTGCGTTTCTATGCGTATTGACAACAATGCATCTCAACGCGCAATCCCAAACAGGCAGGGGGAAAATCCTCATCGCTTATTTCACGTTGCCAGAAACAGACGGAGTTGATACAGTATCCGGGGCAAGCAGAGTAGTTGTTGACGGCAAAGTAAGTGGAAATGTTGAGTTTGTCGCCAACATCATTCATAAAACGGTTGGCGGAGATTTATTTGCTATACGGACGGCGCGAGCCTATCCGGGCGAACACCAGCCATTGCTTGAAGCGGTGCAGAATGAGCAAAAGGCAAACGTCCACCCTCCTCTTGCAACACATATCAGCAGCCTGCAAAACTATGACACGATTTTTTTGGGCTACCCTATCTGGTGGTATGACTTGCCAATGCCCGTCTACAGTTTTCTGGACGAGTACAACCTTGCGGGAAAAACTATTATCCCATTTACCGTTCATGGCGGCAGTCGCTTTTCCGGCACGGTAGAAAAAATTACTCAACTGGAACCGGGGGCTACTGTTTCCAAAGAAGGCATTGCCATTTCCCGAAACGATGCCGCCCGTTCAGAATGTGATGTTATCGCCTGGCTTCGCCGTCTTGGAATGGCGCGATAAAGATCGGTAATGAATGCTTGAAATAATACAACGGGAATTCATCTATCTCTGGTACTATTTTGACATTCAATTCCGGCAGATTTTCGGGTATTGGGTGCTGGGGATGGCGCTGGGTTCCCTTGTTTCCGTGTTCGGTAAAGAAAAAATACACACGCTTTTTGTAAAAATGCGGAACGCAAAAATAGGCGCTTTCGGCGTTGTCCCCGCCTCGCTTTTGGGCATTGCTTCGCCGCTTTGTATGTATGGGACTATTCCGATTGCCGCCTCTTTCGCTGAAAAAGGTATGGCGGAGGACTGGATCGCCGCTTTTGTGATGAGTTCAATTCTGCTTAACCCGCAGTTGCTTTTTTACAGTGCCGCTCTTGGCCCTGTTGCGCTTGTTATCCGCTTTGTCAGTTGTTTTTTGTGCGGTATTGCGGCGGGAATATGTGTCAGGCTGTTTTTTAGGAAAAAGCCATTTTTCAGTTTTGGAAAATTTGAACAAATGGCAAGCCGGGATACCGATACAAACCCGGTAATGCGATTCTTAAAAAATTTCGGCAGGAATATCAAGGCAACCGGGCTTTATTTTCTAATCGGCATAATTCTTTCCGTATTGTTCCAACGCTATGTACCACAAGAGGCCTTTGAAAAAATATTTGTCAGCAATAAAGGTTTTGGGCTCTTAATGGCGGCAACTATCGGCGTACCATTGTATATGTGCGGCGGCGGCACTATCCCGCTCTTACAGCAATGGCTTGTATCCGGTATGAGCATGGGGAGCGCGGCATCATTTATGATAACCGGTCCGGCTACGAAAATTACCAATCTTGGCGCGTTAAAAATTGTATTAGGTATAAAACACTTTGCATTTTACTGGTTGTTTGTAATCGCATTTGCCCTGTCTTGCGGTCTTGCCATAGATTATGTATTCAGGATTGGGTGAGAAGCGGAGGCGCGGCAATGGCAAAAAAACAAATAATACGCATAACGTTTGATAGAGATATATTTTCAAAGCTGTTTCTTGGTTTTTCCTTTGACTATTGGCCGGAAGAACGCCCCACCGTTTTGTTTTTTATCTGTATGCTTTCAATTATTGGGCTATATGTTTTTGTTGCGAAAACGCCAGCTACAAAAAGAAGCGACACGGGAACACATCCTGGAAACCGCCATGCGGGTATATGCGGAACATGGCTTTTCCGTGCCTGTAGACGTGATCGCGCAGGAGGCGGGCCTGGCTCATGGCTCGGTATTTTTGCATTTTCCGGCGAAAGAAGATTTGCTCCATTGTACCCTGGAGCGGTTTTTCAAGGAACTCGGTGAAAATGCACAACCTTGCGGAAATGGACGACGTTAGCGCCAAAGGCGACGTTAGCACCGAAGGTGATGACCTTGAAACACTTTTGAGGGGGTTCCTTACGATTATAGCAGACCATGAAACTTTCTATAAACATCTGGTTATGGAAACCCACACCCTGCCGCCCGACACAAAGAATATGCTGGTTTCTTTGCGTTCCGCCAATGCCCTGCATTTTGAAACAGCGGCTAAACGTGGAATTAAGCAGGGCAGGTTAAAAAAACTCCCCCTTCACCTGATGTTTAACACATGGATAGGATTAGTGTTCTACTACTTACAAAACAGCGAATGGTTTGCGCCGGGACAGTCTGTAATCAAACGCCGCAAAAACGAATTGGTGAGTTTCTATATGTCACTCATCACGAAATAAATTTTGGAGGTTTAAGAAATGAAAACTTGTATTGCCTGTGGAATGCCGATGAATGATCCGTCTGAATTCGCCTGTGGTGCAAACAAAAGATACAGGAGCCAAAGGCCGAAATTGCCCGTCACGGCAAGAATTGGTATGTTTGTATCCACGGCTGAGTATATTAATGGAGGTATTGTTATGGAACCAAAAATGTTCAAGAAACCGGCTGTCAGGATTGCAGGTTTTGCCATCAAGACAAGGTCAAAAGACGGCGAGAATTTTAAAGCTATCCCTCAGTTTTGGAGCGAGTATATGGCCGATGGCAGATGTGAAAAACTACACAAGGAAGCATTTCTCAAAAGCCACGAGGAATACGGAGCTTGTTTAAGCGAAAATCCTGAAAATGGTGAATTTGAATATGTCATCGGAGTTGAAGTTAAAGAAGGCAGTGATGTGGGTCAAGGATACCATGTCTGCACCATCCCGGAAGCATTGTACGCCGTATTCAGCTCGTCCCCTGCTGATGGAGCTAATTTTTCATCCGCGATTCAGGGAACATGGAAATATATTTTTTCCGAATGGTTTCCAACGTCGGGGTATGAATTTGCCGAAGGTAAGGTTGACTTTGAATTATACGATGATCGTTGCATGACAGAAACAGGGAAGGTCTGTGATATTTATATCCCTGTTTGTAAAAGGAGCTTTTAATGAGGAGTACCGGCGATGAATATACGCATTGAAACATCTGCTGACTATGCCGCTGTTGAGTCTCTGTGAAAATGATACGGAAGGAGAAAGCCATGTATGATGTTTGCGCGTTGGGAGAATTACTGGTAGACTTTACACCTTCGGGATTCAGCGATCAGGGCATTGCCCTGTTTGCCAGAAACCCCGGAGGAGCGCCGGCGAATGTGCTGGCAATGAACGCCAAACTGGGCGCTCATACCGCTTTTATCGGCAAAGTGGGAAATGACGACTTTGGTCATTTTCTGGAAAAATCTCTCCAGTGCGCGCTCATCAATACTACCGGTCTCCTGAAAGATCCCGCCTGCCTTACTACTTTGGCTTTTGTCCATATTTCAGAAAGCGGAGACCGTTCTTTCAGTTTTTATCGCCGTGATGGCGCAGACCTGATGCTTGCCTGGCATGAAGTAAATAAAACCCTCATTGATGATTCAAAGATATTTCACTTTGGATCAGTTTCTTTGAGCGGCCATCCCTGTCGCGATACGGTACATGAAGCTGTCCGCTACGCACGGGTAAAAGGAAAAATTATAAGCTACGACCCCAATTACCGCGCCTTTTTGTGGCCTGACGCGAATACAGCAAAAAACGAAATCAGCAGCCTGATACCGGATGCCGATATATTGAAGGTTTCAGAAGAGGAAATGCTTCTTCTTACCGGGGAAACAGATGTTGAAAAAGGCGCCGCCCTCCTTGCGAAAAAAGGAAAGGCCATTGTGCTGGTTTCGCTCGGTCCCCGGGGTTCTTATTTTCTCTGCGGCTCAGGCAGCGGTGCGGTTCCTGCCTACGATGTTAAAACCATAGACACCACCGGCGCAGGAGACTCTTTCCTGGGCGCTGTCCACTACCGCCTTCGGGACAAGAGCTTGGATGCCCTAAAATCCATTTCCCGCACTGAGCTTATTGACATCATTGATTTTGCCAACGCCGCAGGAAGTCTTACCACCACCAAAAAAGGCGCTATCCCCGCCCTGCCAACACCGGCTGCAATTGAAGAGTGCCGCAGGAAAAACAAAAAATTACTGTATAGGACATAAAAAAACAATCATCATTGTTCTAGCTATTTTAGGAAGCCTTTTACGAAATCCCCGCCGCAGAAAAAGCAGGGCCGCATAAACAGCGCCGAACTTGGCCGCCGGATCAACGCCCGGCTGGAACGCATGGGGGCTCAGTACCCCTACCGTATTCTATTGATACTCTCTACAAAGCGTTTCACGATCTCGCCTGATTCGGGCATATCAGGCAGAAGATCGCCTGAGCCGCTTATGCTTACGGACTGGTAGGTTTTCCAGTTTTCATGCATAGCGAAGAGCTCCGATTCACTGGTACGCCATTCCCGGGCCCCTACCTGCCAGGCGCGGTTGAAGTTGTCGCCGGTTAGGGTGATTTCTACGGGCATCCAGCGTTTGCCGTTATGTGCTATTATGTTATCGTTTCCCGCGCCCCATTGAGAATCGCCAATATCAAAGGCCGCGTAAAGGTGGCCGGGAATGGTGATAAAGGCACCCTCTATTCCCAGCACTTCCAGCAGTGAACAGAACAGAATCGCCAGATCGCTGCAATCACCGCCCCGGTAATACAGGGTCTCATAGGGATAGTTCAGCCGGTCTACAATTGCGACATTCCCCGACTTTTCTACAAACAGGGAGGCCGGGTCTATCAAATAGTTAATACCGTAAAGATTGATAGTTTCAAACAGGGCAGCCGCATATTGCACATTCCGCGGTACTCCGTCCCGCAGCAGGTCCCGCACCGCGGATTCCACGTACCGGGCAAAATACATTGCCGCCGGGTCCCGGGGGGACACAAAGGACGCCGCCCGGCGGTCATCGTCCCAATTCATGGCGTTCCGGTGAAATACCGGCATCTCCAGGGTAAAGGCGTTCTGTTTTTTGGCACCCAGGCTGCGGTAGTCAAGGGAAATACGGGCGTTGGTAAGCACATTCGCCGTCAGATCCAGCATGGATTCGTTAAAGAGGGCCGTAACCGGCAGTTCCACGGTCTGGCCGGGTTCCAGGCGGGGCAGCTCGGCAAATACCGTTCCCTCGTTCATATAGCGTTCAAGCAGAAACGAAACATTGACCTGGGTTATGGCATTGGGTTCGTTATTCGTTATGCGCACAGTGGCAAAACTATTGCGCTCGTACCATGCAAAGGATACGGGAAAAACCCGGTACTGGGCTATGCGCTCCCCCTGCACACGGGATACGGGCCGCAGAATCTCGCCCAGGTTAAGGCTTATCCCCAGCCCCAGCTTGAGGGCGTTGATGGGATTGACGTCTGAAAAAGCGTAATAGGTATACCCCCCTTCGGCAAACAATGAAAGCCAGGGCGACAAGTGAAAGGAGCCGGAAAGCGCCCCGCCGACAAAGAGCCGGGTATTGTTGTTATCCTCCAACTGGTAGTGGTACAACCCGGCATTGATATTCGCCCGCAGCGAGAAGCGGTCGTTGATGCGCCATGAGCCAAAGGGGCCTATGCCACCCTCGAACATACTAAAACCACTGTAACCACTGTCTTCCGCAACAGAGAGGGTTCCGAATCCCAATGCGGCGTTTAGACCCAGGCCCGTGTTCCGGGGTAAGGACAGGAAGCGCCAATCAAAAGCGGCAGCGGCCCCAAAACCGTTGCTAAAGTATGAGGAACCCGCAGCCCCGGTAAACTGGGGCATAAGCCTGAACGCAAACTCGTTTTCCGCAAAGACAATGGGGGCTATTATAAAAAGTATTAAAACCGAAAGTGTTTTTCGACTCATGGTGCTCCCCTATTTTTCCGTCAGATTATTCACTCCGTCCCACTCTGCAGGGGGTGGCGATTTTGTAAATTTCAGGCAGCGATCAATATACAGCTTCGCGGTTCCGTCATCGCTGCGGTATTGTACATTTGCGGCAAATGCTTTTTCCGCCTCGGCAAAGCGCCGGTTTTCAAAAAGCGCAATCCCCTGCTCCCAGAGCGAAAGGATCCTTTCTTCATCGGCATTTATATCTTTCTTAAGACCCAAAAGCTCATACAGCCGCAGCGGCGTATTGATCCCCACCACCCGCACCCGGTCAAGGCTGCGAAGGGTAAATTCATCGCCTATCATGGTTTTGGTATATTCGCTTATCAAAATGCCGCCAGTGTGGTACTGCTTGTTTACTCCTTCAAGCCGAGCCGCAAGGTTTACCGCATTGCCCATTATCGTATAATCCATCTTGTTTGCGGCACCCATATTGCCCACTACCATTTCGCCGGAGTTTATTCCGATGCGGGTAAAGAGCGGCGTGGGGCTTAAATTTTCCGCAAGTATCCGTTTGTTAAGTTCCCGCTCGGCCTGCTTCATTGCCAGGGCGCTGCGGCAGGCAAGAGCGGCGTGGGTTTCCTGGTAAATGGGGGCACCAAAAAAAGCGATAATGGCGTCGCCTTCGTATTTGTCAATGGTACCCAGATTTTCCATGATGATATTGCTCATGGCGGTAAGGTAAATGTTGAGCAGCTTTACCAGGTTTGGGGGATCGAGTTTTTCGGAAATAGTGGAGAAGCCCTGAATATCCGTAAAAATGGCAGTCATTATCCGGCTCTCACCGCCCAGGTTAAGCCGAGAGGGATCGGCGATGATTTCGCTTATGACCTGGGGCGCAAGATAACGTGAGAACGCGCCGTGTAAAAAAGTCTTTTCTTTGCTGGCGTCCAGGAATTTCATCACCATAAGAGCGATAAAGGTAAGGACCGAAGCGGCCAGGGGAAGGGCGAAACCCAGATAGGTTTTGGTGATCATAAAGAAAGAGACAAAGGCGGCGCTTAAAACCAGCAATCCCAGGATACCGGTGAGTATGGAGCCTACCGTATCCATGCGGCTCACCAGGAATGCAAGGAGCAGCGAAAAGACGAGAGCAATAATAACGGAAACAAAGGGCGGCGCATCGTCCAGAAATTCGCCGGAGAGGATCATGTTAGCTGCTACTGCATACGTTCCCACGTTGGGAAAATTCTCCTCAAAGGGTGTGATGCCGTAATCGGTCATGCTGGTAGCGTCGGATCCTATAACGCAGAAGGCGTTTTCCAGAACCGAAGCTTTGCTGCGGATTGCGACCAGCCGCGCATATTGATCCCCGACGACGTCAAAAAGGTCCTGCACATATTCCGCAGTTTCTTCATCGTCACCAAGACTTTCAAGAATAGCCGCCTCATAGGGGCCGCTCAGGAAATCGCCGGCTGCAGCAAAAAATGCCTGCCGCGCCGTAATCCATGCATTGCGGTCTTCTGCGCTGTCATCCAGCACCAGCTGCTTTATGCTTTCCGCTTCGCTGTAGAGGTCCCAGGGATTCCACTCGTCATTCCAAAACGTAAAGAAACCGGAGTCGTTCATCAAGCTGATATTGGCGGCAAGAGCTTCCTCAACAACCGTGTGCTGCACCAGTTCCACCAGGGACATGGTATTGTAATCGGAAAATGTTTTTTTTGGCCATTTAAGGATGAGCGAGCCGTCTTCGGCACGGGGTATGCGTACATCCCGCTGCCCGCCGTTCACAGAGGCGTTTTTCAGCGTTATAGCGTTATCCGAAACTTCTATGGCAGGATGACCCAGTTTTTCAAGCAGGGCCATCAGCGCCAGGTGGCCGTAATAATCGCCCCGGTATTTGAGGAGCATATTAACCCGGCGGTGCAGGCCGTCGGAATCGGGATTGGCGTTGACAAGACCGGCGCCTTTTGCGCGGGAGAGCAGCTTGAAAATGGGGGGCATGATACCGGCCATTTCCGCTGTGCGCGTGTCCCCGGCGGCGCTAATATTTTTCAGGGCGATATGATCGGAAAGGAATCGATCCACCTCCGGATCGCTTTTTAGGTTTGCGTCTTCGGAGAGTATATCCTGCTCCCTGATCATGGTGAGGGTCAGCCAGGATCGTTCAGTAAGGGCAAGACAGCGGGCAAAGTATTCATCCACATCACGGGTAAGGAAAGCGAGGGAAGCTTCAAGCTCGTCCTGCACTGTCCGGTTCAGTTCCAGAAAATCGCTCTTGTAAAGTTCCCGCTCGGCCCTTCCGGTACGCGGTCCTATGCCGTCTATTACCTGAACCGCAGCTTCGCCTATTCGATCAAAGCCGCCGTAGAGGTACCGGGAAAAAACTTCCGCCGCGTAATCCGGGTCAAGCCGCTGGGGGCTTTCGTCCAGGTAATTCAAGTCGAAGGCGATAGTCCCTACCCCCAGTTCCCGCAACAGTACCACCACGTCTCCCATCACCTCACGGCGGAAGGGAAAGCCCCCTGCCTGGGTTATGGAATCATCGTCAAGGGTAAGGACAAAAACTTTTGGACTCTCCGTAAGGGACGGTACTATCCGCAGGAAAAGATCAAAGAGTTTTTTATCCAGAGAAGTGAAAAAGAACAGCAGCGAAAGGGCAAAGGCGGCAAGCGGTACAAACAGCGCCTGCCGCGCCTGTAACGGCTTTTTTTTCATTCCGCTGCTATGTCCCCTTCCTTGGCCTCGTCACTGGCCCGGGCTGCGGCAGTACCGATTCTGGCGGTAGTCCGGCCGGTGGTGCCGGTATCGGTACGATTCACCTGGCCGCCGATACGTACGCCGGGAGCGCTTTCCAGAAGCGCCGCGATTTTGCCGGTCTGTGCGGCCCCGATTGCGCCGCTCCTGTCGCCGGATTTCAGGGTAAGGCTTGCACCAACGCCGGTACGGATTACCGCGTCATCGCTCAGGACATCGCCGGCTTTTACCAGCTCCCATTTATTCGCCGAAACTTCCCGTTCAACCCGGCCCGATACTGTCTGAACCGTAAACTGTTCAGCCGCGAAAACCGTGACGGCCGCTGCAAAGAGCGCCGCGAAAAGAATCATTCTTTTCATATTTATCTCCTATAATTGTGCGGTCGACTGACCGCACAGTAAAATCGAACATGAAACAACGTTTCATGCTAACTCCTTCATTATTGTCTGCCTTCTTGCACTCTCTCAAGACCCCGCAGGGCCGCCGCATTTTCCGGCTGCACCGCCAGCGCCTGTTTAAACCAGCGTTCCGCCGCAGCGTAGTCCTTCTCGATGAGCGCCAGATTTCCCCGGTTGGTCATGGCAGGAACCAGACCCAAACCGGCGGCCCGCTCATACGCGGCACGGGCTTCGGTCATGCGCCCGGCCCGGGCCTGCAACATTCCCAGACGGTTGTAGAGCCGCGCGGAAGCGCCGGCCTGTATCTGGGTCTGTATGCTGCGGATCAAAGGTTCAATGTGGGAAGCGACATAACTGTTCACCGCCGCGTCTGCATTGGCACTCAGGACGGCTGGGTCAATCCGGCTTGAACGCACGCCAATGGCCGGGAGAGGCGCCGCAGGATACACTGCCCAGGCCGTTTCCAGCACAATCAAATCCGCAGTCTGCCCGGATTCAAAATACTTGTTCAAATTTTCTGCCCCCTGCTCCCAGGCCGCGATAAAACCGCTGTTCAGGGAACGCATTGAGACAGGGAGCCACAGTTCCCCATCCGCCGCCAGGCGCTTTTTCTCGTCATATATAAGGGTTTCCGCCGCCGCTTCGTCTATGTTGAGGCCAAGGGCGATAATAAAATCATCTTCCAGCGGAATAAACGCCGAGGGAATACCCGCCGCTTCCAGCGCCGACGCATAGAGCAGCCCCAGGTCCCGCACCGTACCGGACTTGTAAGCCAGGGTTTGGGCAGGGAACTGAACTTCGGCAATTGTTTGCAATTCAGATGCCGGCGAAGCAGATTCGCCTGACGGCGTGTCTTCCCGTATACCCAGACCGCGCAATCCCTCGAAAAGCCAGATTGCAAACTGCATATTCTGGTTATGCCCGCTGCGCTGTTTATTCCGGGCAAGGCCCATAATGTATTTTGCGTATTCAAGAATTTCAGGCGCATTATACGACGCAAAAGCAGCTAACGCCGCCGGATCAGAGACGGGAATCGTATTACGGTTATGAACAGCCGCCGTAATAGTCCGCACCGACTGTTTTTCTTTACCCAAAAACGTATAACGGATCACGATCTCGCCCAAAACTCTGCCTGAGTCGGTAAAGCCCAGCAGCTCCGGCGAAAAATCTGCATACAGCGGCAGTTCCGCACTCCGCCCTTTGTTGATACGTGCAACGGTTCCGCACTCAAATTCAGATGAAGTATACCTTCCGGCACGGAAATACACCCGCACGTCGCGGATTTCGGCGTTCTCGTTGTTCCGTATTGTAATGCTCCCTGCCGCGTTATGCTGGTACAGGGAAAGCAGCGCGGGATACAGCCCGCTGTCCTGGGCAAACGCGGCCGTTACCCCGCTGCCCCCGGATTTTTCCCCCAGTTCAAGTGTAATATGCGCCGTCAGCCCCGCGTACAAGCCTGACATAAACGCCCCGCCGCCCGTTCCGGGATTTTGATACTGCTGCCACCCCAAATCCGCCGCCAGCGTAAACGAAGGGGTAAAGCGGAAACCCGCCTCGCCGCCCAAACGCCACCACAACCCCGACTTACCCTTGCCCTCGTCGGAAATGCCCTGATACACCCCCATGCCCGCGTCAAGCCGCGTCAAAAGCCGGGACAGTGGAAAATAATACAGGCCCAGCGCCCCGCCGAAACGGTACAATTGCAGGGAACCCTCGGCAGGACTTTTAAGGGTATCAAAAAGCAGCCCGCCCTCAAGCCCCGCAGTATAGCCAAGCCCCAAAGGATTGGACCAGATTGAGGCAAGATCAACTTCAAATCCCAGGTCAGCGCCGCCGCCTACTGCATAACGTTCGCTGCCGTCAGGGGCAGCATTACCGGCACCGCCGGGGATAAAGACAAACCCCCGCGGACGCAGGGAGAGATCCAGCGCAGGGGCGGAGATGGCCGCCGTAAATATCAATATCATCACTATCGCTTTCTGCAAACTGTCTTTCACTTTACTCCCTTTTTCAAAATGGCGCTTACTTTATTATAACACATCGTTATAGTAATGTATGATTTCTAGCGTGTGCGTGTAGCAGTCTGGCGGAAGTTTGTGAGCAGGTATTTCATCGCCCTTCGTTTTCTCGTAAGGCTTGTGTTCAAATGGACTGTCATATTCTCTTGGGCCTTCATCGACCAGGTCTGCATAAACCAACGGCTCGATCATTAATTCCAAAATATCTTCGTCATTCCAAACATCATTGGGGGTTTGCAGCGTGTACTTAAAGGCATAAAAAGCGTATTTCCCCAATTCTTCATCCAGTGGGGTTCCCCAATTTCTCTTCTTCTCCATGAACGCCGCCCGTAAGATAGCCAGAACATTTTCGTCATCTACCGTCCTATCCGGGCTTCTAATGGGCAGGTTGTAATGCGGCGTATAATAATCACCGCCATAACGGTAGATTCCTGCAGAAGGCCACGTCGAAGGCGGATAATACCCTTCAAATACCCGGAAGCCCATTACCGGCTGGCAGCCGTACTTAAAAAGCATCATTACATAGATCGTTTCTATGTCAGGCCTGGCTAAGTCGAATGAGTGGTTATAAATAAAAATCTTTTCCGGCGAAAGAGGATCGCCCGATTTCAAAGCTGCACTGACATCGGAAATCCGTGTCCAGGCATCTACATCAACAGACTCCGGTTTTTCCAAATCCAGCTCACGATCATCAATAATGTCAGAATGTGGTATTGTTTCAAACCGGTACTGGGCGGATCTGCCCAGGGGTATACCTTTAATGTCACGAACATCCCCGCCGATCTGGAAGATATGTTGAAAAGGGAGTGAATAGGGATAGAAATACTTTCCACCTGGCCAGCCGGGTTCATCACCTCTGGATGGATCCAGATAAAACGTAACCACTGTTTTGTCCAGGCTCATAAAAGCCGGAAGCAGATTTTCGGAGTCTGGTGCATAATAGTTTGGATTATCATCGTTCTTTGATTTAAGGGTAACAGTCTCGCCCAGTATAAAACTCTTCTGATCCATAGGTCTGGAAAACTCCAACTGCATATAGGTATTGGGGCGTATCGTCCCTTTAAGCAGTACGGTATTTCCTTGATCGTCCTTTAACGGAGGATTCGGTTCCTCTGTAAACCGGGCAAATTTAAGATCCTCGAAAATACTGGGAACATTATCCGTCCATGCCACAATATAGAGCTTCTCCGTACCCGTATCGGTCTTTATCCTGACGCTGGTTTCCCTGCTTTGGGGGCTGTCAAAAACCACCTCGACTTCGCCGTTCCGCCGATCGGCTTCAAGGTCGTTTGACGGCAGCGTACCCAGGTAGGCCCGCCATTCGGAAAAATAATAGCCTTCATAGATAGTAAAATTGACATTGAAAGGAACATCCAGCTTGGCCTGACCGCCCCACTGGATAACGCCGTGACCGTTGCCGGTTATTTCCACATTTAGCACCTTGGCATTGGCCGTTTTTACCCTTTCGTCAATCGCTTTTAGCAGATCGATTTCCGGCTTATCGTTAAATAGTTCGCAAGTTGTAAGAACCCAAAGTGCCGCCGCCAACAGAACCGCGCTTGCCAATAAACAGCCGCTTTTTTTACACATGGTGTACCTCACCTACTATCTACTATATCACCTTTTTCTACAATTTTCTACAATTTCCAGTATTATACTAATATTTTCATCATTATTCTGGTGGATGAATCCGGCAGTATGCTGGATTAAGTTATATATTCTTCGATCATGGCGGCCATCCTTGCCCGCCTGCCTTTTTTGTCAGTGAAGTTGAAATGGACGCAGCTTATCGCTTTTAAATTTAGTTTCGGGTATATTCCGGCTCACTATATCGCCCTTTTTCCCCATACCATTACGGGAACATCCGGCACGTCATACCAACGCGCTTATATTCCGTGGAGAAATTTAATTTTTACTGGTTTTAGCTTTCCCTCCCACATAGCCAGATACACACCGGAGACAACCAACGCCGCCCCAAGCCATTGCAAAGGACTGAGGCGGTCGCCCATGATAAAAAATCCGGCTATGACGGTGATTACCGGAATCAAATTGATGAAAGTGGCGCAGATTGAGACGCCCAGCACTTCAAGGGCGTGAGCGTAAAACCAGTAACCCAGGGCGGAACAGCAAATACCCAGGAAAACCAGGTGAATGAGAACCGGTACATTGGGGCTTCCCCATTGGCGCAGTTCAAAGATGGAAAAAGGTATGAAACAGATAAAACCTGCCGCAGTCTGCCAGAACACGATGTGGATTCTGGAGCAGCGCGCAAAGAGGGGGCGGGTAAGAAAGGAGTAGGCTACCCAGCTAAAAGCGGCACCTGCCATGTAGATATAGCCGAGGGCGCTGCCTGAAAGGGCAAGGGAAACGCCGGCTACGAGCCACACGCCGGTTATGGAGATAAGTGAGCCGAGCCATTGGCGTGCCCTTATCCGGGACGGAACAGATGTTTCTTCGTTATGCGCCATGCGGATGCGCTTGTGACGAATAATTTTTTCGCCAAGCCAGTCGGCGATCATGGTGAGTACCGGAATGGAGCCGATGGCTATGGAAGCTTCGGAGGCGGTTACCAGTGACACACCGTTGTTTTCGCAGAAAAAATAGAGGGTAACTCCGGTAAAACCAGCGCCGAAAAGCAAGGGAACATCCTTTAAGCGTAGTTTTTCATTGGGCGCCTGTTTCAATTTGATAAAATACAGAAAAACCAGGGCCAGGGCAAAACGGAGCAGTCCAAGAGACATGGGCGGAAAAATCGCGACTGTAACTTTTATTGAAATAAACGAAAAACCCCAAAAAAAGACGCAGGCGATAATCGCGGCCAGGGCTTTTTGGCGTTTGCTCATGGATTCATCCTCCGATTACTTGTTTTCCGGTTTAAATAGCGTGTCGATGTTGTTGCGGGCGGCGCGAAACAGAGCTGCCAGGGTTTTACCGATGAGGGTTCTGGTATGTTCATCAATATTACCCAGGGATTGAATCATCCGGCCTGCCGCATTGAACCAGTCGCCGGTCAGTTCAGGAATTGATTTCGCCTGTGAAGCGCTGAGTATGGTGTACAGGGCCTCAATGAATTGCTGGCGGTGATCGTAATCAAGGCTGCTGATCCATTCTCGCAGGGTTTTATCCACAAAGCGGCTGCCCTGTGTTACCCTGTCAAGACGTACCATGTCGTTATGCGTCACTTCCCATGAATAGAGATCGTGCTGCATCAGGCCGGACTGGGAACTTTTAATCACCGTATAAGGACTTCCATGCTCCAAAAGCATTCCCACTATCGATGACTGGGGCACAAATGAATAGATGCGTTCCTTGATGGACTGAAAACCTTCGCTTTCGATAACCTGATGATGAAACCCCGGCGCATCGTTGCTGTAAATTTCGCTGATCCGGCGGCGGATTTTCTTATTGCAGAAGGCGGCGGCGTAGACCGCCAGGTTCCCGCCTTTGGAGTGCCCGCCAATCCGCAGCGGGCCTTTGATAATTTTTGCCGCTTTTTCAAGATAACTTACCGCTTCAAGCTGGGCGGGGACAGCCTCGCTGAAACCCATATTGAAATTTTCTTTCCAGCCCACAATGTTCGCGTCTGTTCCGCGGTAAACGATAAACGAAGAACCGTCGCCGATGATTATGCTGAGGGCTGAAAATTGTTTTTCCTGGGAAATATCAACATGATTAACGTATGCCCAAAGTTCGCAGTTTTTAAAACGCTTTGAAGAACCAAGCGCGCTGACAAAAGCGGGAGCATCTTTGAACATCAATTCAGGGTGCAGATGTGAAGTTTCATGGCTCAGGCTTTCGGCAAAATTTTTTGCAAGCAGATCAATACTGATTCCATTCTTTTTATCCGGGCCGGGCATAATGTGGTCAAGGGGAAGATACGAAAGCTGGGAAAAAATGATATTGTCCACCGGGTTAAAAGGCGACTGGGCAAAACTCAAATCTCCCCGCCAGGTTAAATAGTCGAACACATTAGCCATACTTCTAAATATAGTGTAGAATTGATTTATGCACAAACGCCGAAACAAGGTTCCTTTGCTGCTCCGCCGTTGGTATGCTTCCCGGCTTGCGGTGGTGGCGGAAAGCATCCTTATTGGGATTCTTACGGGTTTTTTGATTGTACTTTTCAGGAGACTCCTCTCCGGGGGCGACAGCCTGCGGCAGACGCTTTACAGCCGCCTTGCCGCCCTTCCCTGGCAGTGGACTTTGTACTGGTGCCTGGTGCTGATTCCGGCAGGGTTCTTCCTGGGACTCTGCTCGCTGAAATTCCCCATGATACGGGGCAGCGGCATTCCCCAGATAAAAGGTGCCCTGAGTCGGCTTTGCTCCTTTAACTGGCTGCCTGAACTGCCGCTGAAATTTATCACCGGCGTGATGGGGCTGGGGCTCGGCCTTTCACTGGGCCGGGAGGGGCCGTCCATTCAGATGGGCGCGTATGTGGGCAAGGGGGTGCTCTCGATTTTTCACCGGCCTCACCGGGAACGAAAAGTACTTATAACCGCGGCGTCTGCTGCTGGTGTGGCTGCCGCTTTTAACGCCCCAATGGCGGGTGTGCTTTTTGCGCTGGAGGAATTGCAGGCCGGTTTTTCGCCGGGTATCATCGCCTGTTCAATGGGAGCGGCCATGGCCGCCGATTTGGTGGCGGGTTACTTCTTCGGCCTGCGGCCGATTTTCGATTTCAGATATATCAGCGTTATGCCCTTGAAATCATTTCACTGGATAGTGCTGTTGGGAGTGATCTGCGGACTGTTAGGTGATCTGTTCAAACGTTCCCTCTATTTTTCACAGGATTTCTATACCCGGCTGCACATTCCCCAACTCGTACGGCCTGTGCTGCCCCTGCTCGTTTCGGTTTTCCTTGGCTTTTATCTTTTTGATATTACCGGCGGCGGTCACAATTTGATCGAATCTCTTTCGCATACCGAGCGATCACTGGAATTGATCCTGCTCCTTTTGGCGGGCAAGATCGCCTTCACCGCGCTCTGCTACGGCTCCGGGACTTCAGGTGGTATTTTTCTGCCCCTCCTTGTCTGCGGCGCGCTTGCGGGTGACGGCCTGGGCCTCATACTGAATCGTCTGGGCTATCTTACGGAGGGACAGAATCTCAATTTGATGATCATGGGAATGGCCGCGTTTTTTACCGGTGCGGTGGGCGCACCTGTTACGGGGATTGTGCTCATTCTGGAAATGAGCGGGAATTTCAATCATCTGAGCGGTCTGGTGCTGGTCTGCCTTTCGGCCTTTGTCACTACGCTGATCATCAACTCCCGGCCGGTGTATGAGGTGCTGCTGGCGCGGTTCCTTAAAAGCATGCGTGTCCAAAAAAACATAGCAGAGTGAGTGGCAGTTTGGATGACGGCATTGCTGTTGCCGGCGAATCCTTTCAGGGCTTCATAGTTCACGCATACCCTGATCTCAGGCGGGACCGGCTTTACTTTCTGGGCCGCCTTGCAGATGGCAGATCTTTTGCCGCAGTGGAAGAAAACTGGCGGCCCTACATTCATGTTTTTGAAAGCGACCGGAACCGTGCCTTATCGCTGCTTTCCGTTATGCGCTTTGAGGAACTTGAGACGGAGCTTGAATCCTTTACCGGCGCGGAACGGCTTTGCTGCCTGAGCTTTCCCGGTTACGGCGACCGCGCCAGGGCGGCGAAGCTACTGGAAGAAGCCCTCATTCATAGCCCCGACGCCACCATAAAACCCGCAGATCTGTTTATGATGGAGAAGCACATCCGGGGCCCGGCGCTTTTACGCGGCCATGTCCAGCCGGGCCGCAGGGTTGACCTGGTGATCCGCAATCCTGAATTCTCCGCCCCTGAACAAGGCGCTTTCCCGGCGATACCCCTGCGCACCGCTTCAATAGACATAGAGACTGATACAAAAAGCGGCCTTATCCGCGCGGTGAGCATTGCTTGGGCCGATGGATTGATAGGAGAGCCGGTTATCAGCGGCCTGGTACGGGTTCTTTCGTTAGGTGAAAATGCAGATAGCGGCAAGGCGCAGCAAGACCGGGGCGGCAAATCGGGGGCCGATGATAACATATTTTTTCACCATGACGAACGTTCGCTCCTTGCCGCATTTGTCGAGGATGTCCGCCGCATAGACCCGGATGTGCTTACCGGCTGGAATTTTCTGGACTTTGATTTTCCCCGCCTGGCGGAACGATGCGGCAAGCTGGGCAATACCGGTTGGTGGCAGCGCAATGGGTATGGATTGCGGCGCAGATCCGCAGCGGCTATTGTGCCCGGCCGCCAGGTATTGGACGCCCTGCGTATAACCCGTGCCGGAACCTGGGGCAGTGTCGAACTTCCGGTTCGCGGCGGTCTGCGGGATTCCTGGGGTGACGAAGGCGCGTCCAATTTTAGCCTGGAGACGGTTTCCCGGGCTGTGTTAGGCGAAGGAAAAATTGTCCACTCGTCGGGAGAGGAAAAAATAGTCGAGCTGGACCGGCTCTACGCCGCAGACCCTGTGCGCTTCGGCGAATACTGCCTGCGTGATGCGGAACTGGTGCTGCGAATCCTGGCAAAGACCGGCCTTTTCCGCCTGACTCTGGAGCGGGCATCCCTTACCGGGGTCAGCCTGGATAAGGCATGGACCAGCGTGGTGAGTTTTGAGCGTATCTACGGCATGGAGCTGCGGCGGAACGGCATCACTCCGCCCTCGCCGGACAGCGAAGCCGATGTCTCAGGCGCCGCAGGCGGCACCGTGCTGGATCCCCTGCCGGGACTCTTTGAAAATGTGGCGGTCTTCGATTTCCGCAGTCTTTACCCGACTATCATGCGTACCTTTAACATTGATCCATTGGCCCATGCGCGGGTTGAACCTGAACAGCAAAATTCCCCGCTCAAAACAAAAAATCCCTCTTTGATAATTGCGCCTAACGGTGCCACTTTTTCCCGCAAACCGGGGCTGCTCCCCGCGCTTATCGCTGAATATTTCGCCGCCCGCCGCGCCGCACTTGAAAGCGGGGATTCCATCGCCGCCCAGGTCTATAAGATACTGATGAACAGCTTTTACGGCGTTTTGGGAACCGGCGCCTGTCGCTACGGCCGCACCGAACTTGCGGGTTCCATCACCTCATTTGCGCGGAAGTGGCTGCTCTTTTCCCGGGACTGGTTTACAGGGCAGGGTTTCCGGGTGCTCTACGGCGACACCGATTCCCTCTTTGTGGAAACCGGTTTTGGCGATAGCGCATCGTTAGCTGATTTTGAAGAACGCTGCGGCAGCCTTACAAAGGAACTCAACCGGCTTATCGCCGAAACAGTCCGTGCCGAATACGATCTGGAATCCTTTATTGAACTTCGTTTTGAAAAAGCCTACCGCCGCTTTTTAATCCCGCCCCTGCGGAATATTCACAGCAGCGAAGGTTCCGTCTCTGGGGGAGAAAGCCGGGGCAGGGCAAAAGGCTACGGCGGTTATCTGATTCAGCGGGATGAGAATGCGGGCAGGGCCGCAAACGGGGATGACAGAGGCGGCCTTACCATGCGCGTTGAAGTAAAAGGCATGGAAGCGGTACGCAGCGACTCAACTCCCCTGGCCCGCCATCTGCAAATGGAACTCCTGGAGTTGGTGTTTTCAGGCGGCGGCGAGGAAGTCTTCCGGGAAAAGGTGAGTAAAACCCTGGAAGAAATGCGGGACGGGAAGCTCGATGGCGAACTTATCTACCGGAAACGGTTTTCCCGCTACCCCGAAACCTACACTTCCTCAACCCCGCCGCAGGTAAAAGCCGCCCGCGCCCTGGGCTGGAAAAAGCGGCGGGGAACAGTGGAGTTTCTCTGGACCGTGAACGGCCCCGAGCCGGTTGCGCTTCCCCACGGAAAGCCCGACTATGATCATTACGCCGAGTCACAGGTGTTCCCGGTAGCACACTCAATAGCTGCGGCAGCTCACTGGGACGCTGATTTTTTTGTTCCCCGCAAAGGCCGCGCCGCCGGTGGTTTTACTTCCGGACAGATGGAGCTTGATTTATAATAGCGTGTAACGAGTTATGCGAATTAAGAAACGCCATGGGACCAGCCCATTTCCATTGACGCCTTAAGACTAATCTCTTTCAAAAAGGCAATAATTTCGCTCTGTTTCTGTTTGTCCAGCCTGGTAACAGGTGCGGAAATACTGATGCCTGCCGCAACCTCGCCCTGAAAATTCCGCACCGGCGCCGCGATACAACGCACCCCTTCTTCACATTCCTCATTATCCAGGGCATAACCGTTCTTTCTGACTATGACCAGTTCTTTTTTGAGCGCTTCAAGGGTGGTTATGGTATGCCCGGTATATTTTTGAAGGCCGCGTTTTTTTTCCAGTTCCGCGAGTTGTTCATCGGAATAGTTGAGCAGATGCAGCTTGCCTACGCCGGTTGCATGCATTGGGGCAATATGTCCAATCCGGTGCAGAGTGTGGAGTATACGGCCCGGCCCCTCTTCAATGGCGATGTAGAGCATTTGCATATCCTGTTCAATGCAGAGGGAAGCTGACTCGTTAAACGCCTCGGAAACCTGTTTGACATACTTGACAAGGGAGTCCTGAAAGGGAAAATTGCTTTTGGTCCGGGAACCAAGTTCGGTCAGCTTTAAGGTAAGGTAGTAACATGAACTGTCCGGATCCTGGCCCACATAGCCAAAATCAATGAACGTGTTGAGAAAGCGGAGCAGGGTGCTTTGGGGCATGGAGAGACTTTTGGCAATATCCTGCAGTCGCGCCGGGGTTTTGATTCTGGTCATTCCCTCAAGAATTTGCAGTGCCTTTCGCAGAGACTGATTTTTTTTGATGCCGGCGCTGGGCGGTTTTTGGTTTTTTGGTTTCATAGTTTTTCCGTTGGTATTCACTCTCCATATTTACTTAATTCGTTTTGAGGAAAATTTTCACCGTAAAATTCAATAAGGCGTTCTCTGGTGGATTGCTGGTTTCATTAAAAATATCTCCAAATTTGACAGGATATATAATGTATATCCCGAATTTGAAAGAAAATCAATAGATTTTTGAGGTTTTGCAAGACATTGAGAAACCGGAGTAATTTTCTATTATATTGATATTTTGTAACTATATCAGCCAGAATTTCAGTAACTCCTTATCCTATAAGGAATTAGTAAAACCGGCTGAATAGTTACAAAAATGCTATAAATTCTGCTTGACACATATAAAATTTTGATATACAATTATAAAAATCCAATTTTTAATATTGGAATTTATAAAATTGTTTTATAAATTAAGGAGGAATTTATGCGAAAAAAAGTGACAGGAAAAATGGCGATAGTGTTATTGATTGTGGGTTTGTTGTTCACTCCAGTCGGCGTTTTTGCAAGAGGGAAAACCGATGCTTCTGCGGTTAATATCACCTTTTGGACTGCTTTAACGACCACCGCTGATAAGGAAATCCACTCGACGCTTATTAAAAAATTTGAAGCGGAAAACCCCGGCATTACTGTAACGGCAGAATATGTTTCTCACAAAGACTGGTTTACACGGCTTATGACATCTGTGACCTCGGGAGATACGCCGGATATTGTACTCTGTGATCAAAGTGAGGTTTCATGGATGTATTATCAGGATATGCTGGAACCTATGAATTCAGTCTTGAAAAAAATTGATCCAACCGGAACCGACTTTGTAAGCGGAAAAGCTTCCATAGCCTCTTGTCAGACCCCTGACGGTCAGGTTTGGGGAATTCCTTTCTCTACAAATATAAACGCAATCTGGTATCGTAAGGACATTCTGGCAAAAGCAGGGATAGATCCGGCTTCTATAAAAACATGGGATGATCTTTATAATGCGTCCGAAAAAACCAAAGGAAATGGACTTACAGCTGTTGGAATGGCGCTTGCCAGGGAAGCCGCATACCAGCAGTTGCTTATTTGGACAAATGCAAACGGGGGAAATTTCTTTGATGAAAAGACGGGGGCGTATCTTTTGGATATTCCCGGCGAACGCAAAAAAGTAGCTGAAGCCCTCGAATATTTGAAAAAGCTCAATAATAATGGTATGTTCCCGTCAGGAATAAGCAATTGGATGTGGGTTGATTACCGTACTGCTATGGCAAACGGGGAATTGGTATTTACATCATCCTGGGCAGGAGATATTGGAGTCACTGCTGACATTAATCCGCCTATGCTTGACAACCTCGGTGTGATTGTCCATCCATCAGGGCCTAGCGCCGGTATGTATCCGCCTTACCATGATGCCGGACTTTGGGCTTGGAGTGTTCCGAAAAATAAAAATCAGGCCAAGGCTGAAGTTGCCGTAAAATGGGTAGAATTTTTCTTCCGTCCTGAAAATGTAGCTTTGGCTTGTTCTGCAAGACCGGTATATAATCTGCCCTTACAGCGGAGTGTGCTTCGCTCAGATGAATTTTACAAAGACCCTGTCACAGCCAAATTTAAGCCCCAGATTAATTATTTATTTGAAAATGCTCTGCCTACAGCGCGGAGGGTGGGGTTTGAGGCAGGGCCTTCTATAGTGGCCGGTCAAATTCAATCCCAGCTTTTCTTGAGTGACGCAGTCCAAAATTATCTGTTTAATGGCTGGACATTGGAGAGAACCATGACCTTTATTGATACCAGTCTTAAAGGGGTGATGAAAGAATTTAATTACCCTCTTGAAGGACCATTTGTAAAGAAATAAACATTGTTTTGCAATAAACCGCAGATAGAAAATATTCTGTTTGCGGTTACAGATGGAGTTTTGTACATGAAATTTGACAAACAGGCAAAAATAGGATACTTGTTTTTTTCTCCCGCATTATTGATATTTTTGCTATTTGTAGGGTATCCGTTTTTGTATACTGTTGTATTGAGTTTCAAAGACTATAACTGGTTTACAAAGAAGGATGTTTTTGTTGGTCTTTCAAATTATGTCAATTTGTTTTCTGATGTTACTTTCTGGAATGCCCTGTTACATACCTTGTTATATACTTTTGGAACACTTACCGGACAGATGTTGTTTGCTTTTTTAATTGCATTGATATTGAATGTTTCTTTTAGAGGAATAAATGTTTATCGTTCCTTGTTTATCCTCCCTTGGATTCTACCTACAGTAGTAACGTCTTTGGCGTGGAGGATGATGCTTCATGAACGGTGGGGAGTTATAACATATCTGTTGCAAGTATTAAAAATAACAAGTGAACGAGCAGCCTTTCTGGCAAGTACGCAAACAGCTTTAGCTTCAGTGATGTCTGTCAGTATATGGAGAGGGTATCCGCTTATCATGGTTGGATTTATTGCTGCCTTGCAGTCAATTCCTTCGGATATTTATGAAGCCGCGCTCATAGATGGTGCTTCAGCATGGCGGCAGCTTATAAGCATAACATTGCCATTGTTAAAAAAGATGGTCGCTATTATTGTTCTTTTCAGAACAATTTGGGTATTTAATGATTTCGATCTGATTTGGCTTATGACTCGTGGAGGTCCGGCATCTGCAACCGAAACATTGCCGATTTATGTATTTCAACGTTCTTTTGGCTCGTATAAATTTGGTGAAGCCGCTACAATCGCAATGGTAATGTTTATGGTATTGGCTTTCTTCAGTAACATTTATTTTAAATTATTAAAGGATGATAATTAATATATGCGGTGGAAACGTTTCATTATTGCGCTGATTTTAATGCTTTTTATAATATTCCCTCTTGTAAACGTATTGCTCACATCATTTAAACCGTTAAATGAAATATTTCAAATCAAATATAAATTTATTCCTTCAAGATTTATTATCCAGTGGTATCAGGAAGTATTTATCAGGACGCCCATAACAAAAAATATTTTTAATAGTTTTATCATAGCTTGTGGAACTATGGTGGTTAATCTTCTTGTAGCTACTACTGCGGCGTACGGACTTTCCCGCTATAAGTTTCCATTCAAGAATATGCTGAGCAAGATGGTAATATTTACTTATATGTTTCCATCAATATTGCTGGTGTTGCCCTTATATCTTATTATCGGAAAAATAGGATTAGTTAATAAATATCCCGGGTTGGGCATCGCCCATTTAACCTTTACGCTTCCTTACAGTATCTGGCTTCTTAAAGGATATATGGATACTATCCCTCAATCAATAGATGAATGTGCGACTATAGACGGAGCTGGGCCATTAAGGATATTTTTCCAAATAATTACACCATTGGCAGGTCCAGGGGTAGCTTCAATAATGACATATACATTAATTTCCTCATGGAATGAATATCTTTATGCTTCAGTTATAATGTCAGGACAATTAAAAACCCTTCCTGTTAAAATTTCCGAATTCATTATGGAGACAAGTGAAATCAGATGGGGAACCGTTATGGCTGCTGCATGTATTGCCTTGCTTCCGGTAACTATTGTTTTTCAATTTCTCCAAAAAGATTTTATAAAAGGCCTGACTGCGGGATCGGTTAAAGGCTAAGGGTAGATTAGATGCATTTAAGAGATGTTTTTGCAGGTTCTCAGAATATCATAAATGACGAACTGCCGGTATTTGGTGAATTTGATGTAATTGTTGCGGGCGGCGGCATGGCAGGAGTTGCAGCCGCAGTTGCGTCTGGACGTGTTGGAGCTAAAACCTGCTTGGTTGAAAAGATTCAAACAGTAGGGGGAACGGCTACAGCCGGACTAATGAATCTTTTTTATACCCCGTACGAATTGATAAGAGGTTTCGGTAAAGAATTATTTGATGTTCTGGCAAAACAAAGTGGAGCCATTAAAGGACAAACTGTTCCTTTTGATCAGGAACTCTGTATTGCTGAGATGTTTAATTTTTTAAAGAAAGCCGGAGTAGTGCTGTTTCTGGATACTTGGATTTCTGGTGTTGTTAAAGATAATAATGGTGATCCCAATGGAATACTTGTTGTAAACAAATCGGGAATGGGAATTGTAAAGGGAAAACGTATTATTGATGCTACAGGCGATGCTGATGTTTCCTATTTTGCGGGTTTTCCCTTTGAACAAGGTCGACCGGATGATCATAAAATGCGCCCGTTAACTTTGCTTTTCACTATTGGAGGAATGGATTGTAAAAAATTCATCAAATATGTAAGGGATAACCCGGATGATTTTTCTCCTGATACAAACCAGTGTGCTATAAATGAAGAGACTGGTGAAATCAGGGTTTTTGGTTTTTTTAAATTAGTTGAAAAAGCCAAGCAGGCAGGATATCTGTATGATTCCTGTAATTATTTTCGAATAGAGGCTATGTTTTTGGATCGGGGAATAGCAACGATAAATACTATCCGTATTTATGATGCCGATGGAACGAGCAATCAGGATATTGTAAACGCAATTATAAAAGCTCACGATCAACAGCGAAAAATTATGCAATTTGCAAAGGCATTTATACCCGGATTGGAGAATTCCTTTATTGTTTCAACAGGACAACTTATAGGTATTCGGGACACCCGAAGGGTAATCGGAGAAATGGTGATGACCGAGGAGGATATTATAGCGAATCCTGATTATCCGGATAGCATAGGTTATTGTAAAGGCAGGCAGACATTAGGGATGCAGGGAGAAGGACATTCCCCAAGCGGTAACGAGGGTTCAAAAGAGGATTATACCGTCAGGCAGGCAATAGCTCAATTAATTTGTTTTCAGATTCCATATCGCATTTTGATCCCCAGAGGAGCAAGAACTCTACTTTTGGCAGGACGGAACGTTTCATGTGATTTTCTTGCACATAAGCATTTACGGAATCAGCCTGCGTGTATAACAACTGGAACCGCAGCCGGTGCCGCAGCGGCAGTTTCGGCTTTATCTGGTACAACGGTAAGGGATGTTGATTTAAATAAAGTCAGAGATTATTTATAAAGTTTCTTCTTCAGAAGCCGTTTGTGCTTTTGTCTGCAGAATTGTTTCCAAATATCAGATATTGGAACAATTAATATAGATTTTTTGAACACTTTTTAACAAGGAGTTAAATATGCAAGTATCCGAAGCAATCGTTCAAATTCTGGAAAAAGAAGGCATTACCGCCGCCTTCGGCATCCCCGGCGCGGGAATTAATGGCCTGTACAAGTACCTGGAAAAGGCAAAAATCAAGCACTACCTCATGCGCCACGAGGAAGCGTGCGTCCACGCCGCCGACGGCTATTACCGGGCCACCGGAAAACTGGCGGCGGCGCTCTGCACCTCCGGCCCGGGCGCGACGAATTTCGTTACCGGCATGTACACCGCCTGGCAGGATTCAATTCCGTTAGTCGCCATTACCGGGCAGGCGGTTACCGCCCAGTTGGGCAAGGGTGCCTTCCAGTGTGTAGATATTGCGGAGATTTGCAAGACCGTCTCCAAGAAGACTTACTGCGTGAAAAACCCCAACAATATCCCCGCAGTTTTCCACGAGGCTTTTGAGACAGCCCTGTCCGGCAAGCCCGGCCCGGTGCTCATCGATTTGCCGTTGGACGTACAGAATGCCCAGATCGAATTTGACATCAGCCTGTATAAGCCCTCAAAGCTCAGGGCCCCCAAGCCGCCCAAGGTGGCCATCGAAAAAGCAATAAAACTGCTGGACGAGGCCAAGAGCCCGGTGATCATCATGGGCGGCGGCGTGATCCTCTCTAAGACTGAAAAAAAGCTGGTTGAGTTTGCCGAGTACATGAACATTCCGGTGATCACCACCTACATGGCAAAGGGCGGAATCCCCCTTGATCATCCGCTGAATGCCGGGCAGGCGGGCATACAGGTGGGCGCAGTTTCCAGCGGAAACGACACGCTGCTGGCCGCCGATGTGGTACTGGGTGTGGGCTGCCGTTTTACTGACCGCCACACCGGGGCCATCGCCGTGTATCAGGGCGAGCGAAAATTTATTCATATTGATATTGATCCGGTTGAGATCGGCAAGATCGTAAAGACCGATCTCGGCATTGTGGCGGACGCCGCCGATGCGATCCCCATGCTGCTTGCGGCGGCAAAGGCTGCAGGCAAGGAGCGTAAGCGCAAAGGGCCTGCGACATCCTTTGCGGATCAACGGAAGAAATTTATCCGCAAGCCGGATCTAAAAAAAGAGATCATGGACCCGCGAGAAGTCTTTGAGGCGATCAACCTGGCCTTTGACGACGAGACCCAGTACACCACGGGCTGCGGCATTACCCAGATATGGAGTGGTCAGTATCAGCGGATCAACAAGCCCCGCAAGTATTACCCCTCCGGCGGTGCGGGAACCCTGGGCTTCGATATTCCCGCTGCCATCGGTGCTTCGGCGGGAACCAAAAAGAAGACGGTTTGTTTAATGGGAGATTTTGGTTTTACCTTCCTGGTGGAGGAGCTTGGCGTTGCTGCGGCGTACAAGCTGCCGGTGGTAGTGCTGATCATCAACAATGCGTACCTGGGCCTTATCCGACAAAATCAAAAATACGCCTACGGTTACGAGTACCAGGTTGCCATGAAGGAAAACAAGGGACTGATGGATTATGTGAAAGTCGCCGAAGGTTTTGCCTGCAAAGCCGAGCGGGTCTTTAATTACAACGATCTTGACGCCGCCCTTAAACGGGCTATCGCCGCCAAGGGCCCCTATGTGGTAGAAATAGTAGTGGATAATGACACCGACTGTGATATGGGAAATGATATCGCCAATATACGCCATTTCGAGTAACATCGCAGCTAAAGCAGCGGCGCAGCTAAAGCAGCTCGCAGCTAAAGCAGCGGCGGAGGAATCTGATATGAGGGAAAGAGTTCTATAAACGGATAAATAGCTGTATTCAAGCCTGTCTTAATTTAAACCATTTGCAGTGCTTGCTCTATCCTGTCCAGTTCCTCATTCTTTGGTAACATTGATCAGTTGTTCAACTTGCAGCATCACATAGTCCTGGAATTTGGGCGGTAGTTCATTGAAAAGGCCGACCATACGCTGCAACTTTTCGCCCGGCGTTTTGTAGAACATATCACCTTCACCGGTTTTGAGCCATTTTTCATTGACGCCGAAGGTCAGGCAAATCAGATGTGTTATACGATCATTGACACGGCGGTGCGCACATTCCAACTCCGCGATATATCCGTTACTTATAAAGATGGCCTTGGCGAATTCTACCTGGGACATATTCAGAGTTTTTCGCAAGTGCCTTACCCGTTTACTGATTGTCATATTTTTATCATAATACATTGAAACTCACTATGCAAGATATATATTTTCAATTTAAGTATTTACAACACTCACAAAATAATATATTATGCTCACATACAGAGCAAGAGAGGAGGACGTATGACCCAGGAAGAAAAACTTAAAAAAATGAGCAGTGATTTTTCTTCACTAAGTGAGGAGAAACAGGACTATATTCTTGGGATACTCCAGGCCCTCAGTTTTGCCAATTCTTCAAACGAAAAATCCGCCCCAAAAGACCTGCCCAATCCTGAAAAAAAGACCTAAGATACGCCGCTTTCCATACATTACTTGTTACTTGCCGCTTCCTTGTGTTATTTTAAGGTAAGGAAAACAAACCATGAAATACTATACCCCTCTTTTTTGTGTGCTCTGTTTTTTCGCTTTTTTGGCGCCCCTGTCCGCCCAGCGTACCAGCATTTCCCCGGAGACTTTCAAGCTGGTCAGAGCCGCCGTGTTTGAAGTGGTGATTGAAAAACCCCAGGAGGATCCGGTCAGCTATGAGCGGGAACTCAACTGGGAATCGGTGCCCTACGCTATCAGGTCCGACAAATACTATTCCATTGGCACCGCTTTTGCCATTTCCGAGCAGGAACTGCTCAGCGCTTTTCATGTGATCAATCTGGGTAGCAAAAGCATGGTATATGAAAAATATTTTATCAGGGATTCCCAAAAGAATATTTACGAAATTGATACAATAGCAGCCGGTTCGGCGGAACAGGATTTTATTGTTTTTACCGTGAAGGGAAAAACCTTTAGCGAGCATTTCACACTGGACAGGGATTTTGAAATCGGCGATCAGGTGTACAGTATAGGGAATGCGTTAGGTGAAGGTATTGTGCTGCGCAGCGGATTGATTTTGGGCACCGTGCCGGAGCAGGAATCGGGGCGCTGGGATCTGCTTAAATCGTCGGCCGATGGGAACCCAGGCAATTCCGGGGGGCCCCTGGTAAATTCAGACGGCGCCGTGATCGCCCTGGTTACCGGGCTCAGGGACAATATACTCTATTCGGTGCCGGCGGAAGTGATCCTGGATACGCCCGGGGACAGCCTCCAGTACCGGAAAAGATACTCCTACGGCCACCTGCTCCTTTCAAATAACATGAGCAAGGTGTTTGAAACTTCCGCCCCCCTGCCGGCTACTTATCCGGTGTTACGCGACAAAATAACCGGCGACTATGAAAAAAAATATGATGAAGCCATGAGCGATCTTTTCAGGGAAGCGCCGCCCTATTTAACCATTCAGAACAACGCCTGGCTGTACAACGCCTCTATTTCATCGGTTTTTCCCGAGTTGGACTTTGTGGACAAAAACGACAATAACTGGAAAATGTCGAATCTGGAGCGTAAAAGCTACACCCTTCCCGATGACGGATTTATTCTGCACACCGCAATTTCCGGTTATAATTTTTACAAGGTAAACAAGCCCCGATCAATTCCCCTGGAGCAATCGGTAAACCCCAGATATCTGCTGGATCTTATTTTGCAAAATATCCGGACTGACCGTACCCTTTGGGGAAATGACAAGTACCGCATTCTGTCTTACGGCGAACCTGCCGCCGTATCGGAGTACACCGACACTCTGGGCAGAAAATGGATCACCGTTCACTGGGGCATCAGCTTTGAGGACGATGTGCTCATCATGTACATACTGCCTCTGCCCAACGGCCCGGCGCTGATTACTACCACCCATGACAGTTCCCAGCTCAAGGTTTATGAATGGGACATTCAAAAAATCTGTGATCATTCTCATATTGCCTATGCGGGTACTTTCAATGAGTGGAAGTCCTTTATGGAAACGAAAAATTTTATTCCCCATTTTTTTAAGGACATAGTATTTCAATGGGAGGAAACGGAACAGTCCCTTGTGTTCAACAACGATCCCTTTTCCATCACAGCGGATAAACAGGTTTTTGACTGGTCAGGGCTTTCGGAAATGTTCCTTGCCCCTTCCTGGTATTTCCGGGACACCGCGCCTGAATACGGCGTCCGCAAGATCATCCTTAACCGCGACAGCCGGGGAAAAGAATACATTGTTCTATATAAAGGCATCAAGCCCGATCCGGTACTCGGCACCAACGCGATGGAAAGCTGGAACGACCGGGTAGATGAAAAATTTCCCTTTGACGGAAAACCGGCGATCTCCGTCAAAGACAACACCGGCTCCATAGGGGGCATTCACCGGGCAGCGCATCCGGCTCCCAATACCCTCTATTCCCTGTACCTGTCCATGGAAAATCCCGGCAGCGAAGAAAGCCTAAGCCGCCGCTTTTCCGCCCTCAAGGCAGGGATTGCTATCAGGGAATAGCAGCAGCTAATTCGCTGTCTTTGCACCGCTCTTTTTAAAAGTGAGCGCCTCTTCGCCGTCTGCGGCTTTATCCGCCGTTACCGTGTCGCCTTCGCGGATTTTACCTGCGATTACCAGCTTTGCCAGGGGATTTTCCAGATCAGACTGAATGGTCCGCTTGAGGGGGCGCGCCCCGAACAGGGGATCATAGCCCCGCTCCGCAAGAGTCTCCTTTGCGGCTTTACTGAGCTTGAGGGTGATCTTCCGCTCCGCCAGCCGTTCCATCAGGCGCGTTAGCTGAATATCTACGATTTTGCCGATCTCGCCTTTACCCAGACTGTTGAATATCACCGTTTCATCGATGCGGTTAAGGAACTCCGGGCGGAAACTCTGCTTGAGCAGTTCCATGAGGGAAGCCTTTACGGCCTCCGGCTTTTTTGCCTCTAAAATCAAATCCGAGCCAAGGTTGCTGGTCATGATGATAATGACATTTTTAAAATCAACTACCCTGCCTTGCCCGTCGGTCAGGCGGCCGTCATCGAGTATTTGCAGAAACACGTTAAACACTTCCGGGTGGGCTTTTTCAATTTCGTCAAAAAGTATCACGCTGTAGGGTCTGCGGCGCACCGCCTCGGTAAGCTGTCCGCCCTGCTCATAGCCCACATAACCAGGGGGAGCGCCGATGAGGCGGCTTACCGAATGTTTTTCCCCGTACTCGCTCATGTCGATTCTGGTGAGGGCTTTTTCATCGTTAAAGAGAAAATCCGCCAGGGTTTTTGCAAGCTCTGTTTTTCCCACGCCGGTGGGTCCCAAAAAGAGGAAAGACCCCAATGGACGGGCCGCATCGGAAAGGCCGGCCTTGTTGCGCCTGATGGCGTCGGCAACTGCGGCAAGGGCCTCGTCTTGCCCCACCACCCGCTGCTCAAGCACTTTTTCCAGATCCAGGTATTTCTGCAGTTCGCCGGAAAGCATTTTGGAAACAGGAATCCCCGTCCAGGTTGAAACCACGCCGGCAATGTCATCCTCACTCACCTCTTCGCGTAACAGGGCATGGGCACCGTTGCCTGCGGCATTTTCCCGCTTCTGTTCCATTTGATCGCTGAGTTTGGCAAGTTTTTTCTGGGCTTCGGGAATTCTCCCGTGCTTTACTTCCGCCGCTTTGGAAAGATTCCCCTCCCGCTCGTAGTGGGTCTCCTCAATTTTAAGTTCTTCGATCTGCTGTTTCAGCTCCCGTATTTTTTGAATGTCTTTTTTCTCGCCATCCCAGCGGGCTTTCATCGCGTCACGCTCGGCGGTAAGATCGGCGATTTCCTTTTCCAGTTTTAAAAGCCGGTCTCTGGAAGCGGTATCCTCCTCGCGGGAAAGGGCCTGCCGCTCAATGGAGAGCTGCAGCAGTTTCCGTTCCAGCTTGTCCAGTTCCGTGGGGCGGCTGTCCAGTTCCATCTTGAGCCGGCTCGCGGCCTCGTCTACCAGATCAATGGCCTTGTCCGGCAAAAAGCGGCTGGTGATGTAACGGCTCGACAGCGTAGCCGCCGCCACCAATGCCTCATCTTTTATCCGCACCCCGTGATGCACCTCGTAGCGTTCCTTGAGTCCCCGCAGAATCGCAATGGTATCTTCCACCGAAGGTTCGGCAGTATAGACCTGCTGAAAACGCCGTTCCAGTGCGGCGTCCTTTTCGATATGTTTGCGGTATTCGTCCAGAGTGGTTGCGCCTATGCAGCGCAGTTCCCCACGGGCCAGCGCGGGCTTTAGCAGATTGGAAGCGTCAGTTGCGCCCTCGGCTGCCCCTGCCCCCACCAGCGTATGCAATTCATCGATAAAAAGAATTATCTTCCCGTCGGCAGCCTGCACCTCGTGGATCACCGCTTTCAGACGCTCCTCAAATTCGCCGCGAAATTTCGCCCCTGCAACCAGGGCCCCCAAATCCAGGGCCAGCAGCTTTTTTCCCTTCAGGCCCTCCGGCACATCGCCCGCCACAATGCGCCGGGCAAGGCCCTCCACAATCGCGGTCTTCCCCACACCCGGCTCACCGATAAGCACCGGGTTGTTTTTGGTACGCCGGGACAGCACCTGCATACAGCGGCGTATCTCCTCATCCCTGCCAATCACCGGGTCCAGTTTTTCCTGCCGCGCCAGGGCGGTCAGATCCCGGCAGTAGCGATCCAGCACCTGATACTTTTCCTCGGGGTTCTGATCGGTAACGCGGGTGTTACCCCGCACCTGTTTGAGCGCCCCCAGAATCGCGTTCTTGGTAACGCCGGCTTTTTTCAAAATATCCGCCGACTTGCCCTCGCTCGCCGCAATAGCGATGAGTATATGTTCGGTGGAAACAAATTCGTCTTTCAGCGCCGCCGCCTCAGCCTCGGCCTTGGCAAGCACCTTTGATGCCGCCGCCGAAAAGAAAAGCTGCGCCGCCTCGCCGTACACCTTGGGCGTCCCGCCGACCAGTGCCTCCACCTCGGCAGTAACCCGCCCAACATCGCCGGCAATCCGCTCGATAATGGGCCGCACAATCCCGTCCTCCTGCCGCAGCAGGGCCAACAGCAGATGCTCGGTCTCAACCTGGGAATGGTCTTCTTTCTGCGCAATACCGGAAGCGGCGTTCAGCGCTTCCTGGGCTTTGATTGTCAACTTTTCGTAATCCATAGGTATAGGATATTAAAGCGGACGGTAAGTGGCAAGTATGGATAATACCCTCATTTTTGGAAAGGAATTAATTCTCCTTGACAGATAATGCGTATTGTGCGTATGCTTAGAGCATGAAGTTTCAAGAGATTGAACGGATAATACTGAATGACGGCTGGACACTGAAAGCAGTTAATGGCTCTCACTATCAGTATGTCCATCTGTCAAAACCAGGCAAGGTAACTATTCCATATCATTCAAAAGACATAGCGCCGGTAATTGTCAAATCAATCCTGAAACAGGCTGGAATAAGGTAGGAGGAAACTATGAAACTCACATATCCCGCTATTTTTTATGAAGACAAAGGCAGCTATGCTGTTGAAGTTCCTGACCTTCCCGGTTGTGTAAGCGGCGGAGATACCCTTGCCGAAGCTATCTATATGGGAACCGATGCCGCTTCCGGTTGGGTGCTTGATGAGCTTGAGGACGGCAAGCCGGTTCCCAAGGCAAGCGCAATAAATGATATTCACCCCGAGGATGGCGGTTTTGTGAGCCTGTTGGTACTGGATATGGCTGCCTATGCGGAAAAGTATGGCAACAAGGCGGTGCGGAAAAACCTTACCATTCCGGCATGGCTGAATACATTTGCGGAATCAAAGCATTTCAATTTTTCCAGAATCTTGCAAGATTCTTTGATGGAACTGTACCAGCGGGAAACCGCTGTGGTGTGAATTTCATTAATCCAAAATTTCTGCTGACTTCTGATTACCCGTTGGCATCGTATAACGGTATCAGGCATATCAATGTGTTAAAGTGGCTGCTGGAATAGTGCTTTCATTATTGACTATGGTAATATTTAAATTTCAATCCGTTTAAGCATCGCCGGTTTAAGAAAGCCGTTTGGCAAATTTAAAATATCATTTCCATCAAGATACAGCGTTTCAAGTTTAGCCATTTTACCAAAACTATCAGGTAAATCCTTCAAGTGATTATCGTGGATAAAAAGTTCTTTTAGAGACTCAAGGCTGACTATCCATTCAGGAATTTCAGAAATGTCTGTGCCGGCAATATATAAAGTTTCAAGAGCGGACAGACCGCTTATTGGCGGGAATGTTTTGAGGGGATTACCATGAATAACCAACATTCTTAAATTGCAAAGATTTTTTATAAAAGAAGGAATTTCGCAAATCGTATTATTGATAAGCGCCAAATATTGTAAATTACGGAGATTTCCAATCCATCCAGGGAATGAGTCCATCTTGATGCGGGATAATGTAGGCGCCCTAAGCGATGAAAGATTTCCCATGGATTCCGGCAGTTTGAGATTTTGAAAGCAGCCATTGATATTGAGTTCTTCCAGAGCGGCAAGCCGGCCTATCCAGGCAGGTAAAGTACCAAGGTTTTGGCGGTATATTTTAAGCCTTGTTAAACTGTTGCCTGTCTCTCCAATTTCTGCTGGAATAGATTGCAATTTGCGCTCGGAAATTTCCAAAGATGTAGTTTTTTCCATTAAACTTAACTCCTATATGGGGAGTATATGCCTGTTGATCTGTCATGGAGTGATAGAGGTGTAACTAATTTGCGGCACTTTGACGGCGGGGTATCGTATGGTGTCTGATACTTTTTCGTTACTCTGGAGGCGTATTTCCAATAGGCAAATATCCTGAAATAATGGGGGAGCAGAAATGAAAGACGCAATAAAGATGATGGAATCAAAAATGAGCGCTAGGGCGGCGTTACGGGCCAGGCAGGAAGCGGAGAGGGAAACATTGACCGTGCGGCTTTCGCAGTTGCGCGAGCGACTTGGCAAGAAGCAGGGAGAGTTAGAGGATTTTAGCCAGACATCAATATCCAGGCTTGAAAAGCGCAAAGACATACGAGTGTCAACACTCATTGAATACCTGGGCAATCTCGGCATGGGGCTTGAGATACGGACATATCCGCGCATGAAAAATAAAAAAGTGGGTGATGAAATTCTGCTAAAGGTGTAGACAATATCCGGACCCTTTTTTGATGATACTGATTTACAAACACTTTTGGCGGCTGGCGCTCAATGGCTGGCAGGTATAAGTGAAAGGCCGTTATTTTATACAATAACAGATTCCTATTGACTATTTTCAAAATATTTATTTTTCATAGTTGTATACTTTTTTTGCCATTCAGGACCGGAAAAACCGGTCTTCCGTGTTGGGATATTTGCCTGAGGCTATTTCCCGGTCAATGAAATAAATTCTTCGCAGGGTCTTGACAGATCCCCTATTTGTTGGTTTTTCTATTTTCATATCTATACTATATCACATTGGTCTGTCATAAAGTGACAGAGCTGCTAAACTCATTGTTTTTTTTATTTTTTTCCGATAAACTGGCATGTATCAAAAAGGAGCGAAAGATGGCTGATGAATTGGTCGCGTGGAGCGATGATTTTTCGGTAGGGAACAGCACTATTGACGAGCAGCACAAGGAACTGGTCAGGATGACTAATGAATTTTATGCCGGGTGCCAGATGGGCGGGGTAATGGCAAAGGTGTATTTTTTGAAAACCATTCAGGGGGCGGTGCGCTACGTCAGAACCCACTTCTCCACCGAAGAAGAGATCATGCAGAAGGCTAACTACCCTGGCTTTGATGCCCACAAGCAGCAGCATGAAAATTTTGTTGCCGAAGTTACCCAGCAGGTGCAGCTCTTTGAACATGACGATAATCCTGATCCTGCGGAATTTGTCAAATACCTGATGAACTGGGTGCTGCAGCACATCGCCAATGTTGACAAACAGTATATGCCTTTTATCGCTCAACTGGAACAGTAAGCGGCTGTACCTATTTTATTAATTAGTGAGGATTCTCTATGATTGTGGTTTTATCCAAGGGTATTGCAACCCATGACAAGGAAATGGTCCGCATCTATCTGAAGGATCGCGGTTTCAACATTCGTGAGCAGAGCTTTGGAGAAGACGCGATCATCGGCGCTTCGGGCAAGGGTGTGGTGGACGTACGGGAGCTGGGACTGCTCCCCGGCGTTGAGCGGGTGGCGGCTACTTCCAAGCCCTACGAACTTGTGTCCAGAGAGACAAAATCCGAGGATACTATTGTTACCGTAGGGAATGTGAAAATTGGCGGCTCCCGAATTACGGTGATTGCCGGGCCCTGCGCGGTGGAAAGCAAAGAGCAGATAATGGAAACTGCGGCGCGGGTGCGGGAGTCCGGCGCGGTGATACTCCGGGGCGGCGCGTACAAGCCCCGGACCAGTCCCTATGCTTTTCAGGGCCTGGGGATGCAGGGTCTTGAGTTCATGAAGGCAGCAGGCGAAGCTAACGGTATGCCCATTGTTACCGAAGTGGTTTCTCCTGAGCTTGCGGTTCAAATGAAGGACCTCACCGATATGTTCCAGATAGGCGCACGGAATATGCAGAACTTTGAGCTGCTGAAAAAAGTCGGCTCCCTGGGAAAGCCCGTGCTGTTAAAGCGGGGCCCTTCGGCTACTATCGAAGAATGGCTTATGGCGGCGGAATATCTCCTGGCCTCCGGCACCAATGACGTGGTCTTCTGCGAGCGGGGCATACGCACGTTTGAAACGTATACACGTAACACTCTGGACATTTCCGCCATTCCGGTGATAAAGAGCCTTTCCCATTTGCCGGTAATCGTAGACCCCAGCCATGCCGTGGGCATACGGGCCAAGGTAAGCCCCGCCGCCCTTGCGGCAATTGCCGCCGGCGCGGACGGCCTTACCGTGGAGGTGCACCTTCACCCCGACGAGGCCCTTTCCGACGGCCCCCAATCACTCTACCCGGAGCAGTTTGAAAAACTCATGCGGGATGTGGAAGCCCTGGCCCCGGTAGTGGGAAAGGAACTACTTCGCACCCCCAGGCCGCATCATCACGTAACGTCGCTTGACGGAGCTGCGCCGTTTAATGGTGCCGCGCCATTAAGTGGCGCGATGCCGCTTGACAGCGCGACAACCGCCGGAGGCCCGTCGTTAGGTGCAACAACAGGCGCCTTTAACGAAGCCGTCTTTGACGGTAATCTGCCGGTGGCCTTTTCCGGCGAAAGCGGCGCATTCGCCGAGCAGGCCCTGATGCGCGCCTTTGGCGAGGATGCCAAGCGTATCCAAACCGACGGCTTCAAGGCGGTTTTTGATGCCGTGCTGGACGGTTCCGCCTGCGCCGGGGTGATTCCGGTGGAAAACAGCCTCGCCGGATCGGTGCATGAAAACTACGATCTTTTTTTGCGCTATCCCGATATTGCTATGGTAGGCGAATTAAAACTCCGCATCGTGCACTGCCTCATCGCCGACGGGCGGGCGGAACTTGATTCAATCCGTGTCATCCGCAGCCATCCCCAGGGTTTTGCACAGTGCAAGGACTTCCTCGACAAACACCCCGATTGGGAACTGGAACCGTTCAACAACACTGCCACCGCAGTCGCCTCGATAGTGCGGGAAGGCGCCGTCAAGGTTGCGGCCATTGCCGGCGAAGCTGCCGCCATTGCCCATGGTCTCAAGGTGCTGAAAGAGGGGATTGAAACCAACCCTCTCAACTACACCCGTTTTGTGATCATCTCCCGCCGCACCGGTGGCAAGGCACAAGGTGAATTGATTGCGGCCCCGGTTCCCCCCAGTCTCGGCTCGGGCAAGCCCACCAAGGCATCGCTGGTTTTCTCGGTTTCCGACGAGCCCGGCAGTCTCTTCGCCTGTCTCAAAATCATGAGCGAGCGGGGCATCAACCTCTCCAAACTGGAATCCCGCCCCATTCAGGGCAAGCCCTGGGAATATCTGTTCTACGCGGACGTCAGCATCCCCGACTCCGCCGGTGTTTTTGATGCGGCCATCGCGGAACTTAAGACCAAGACCAGGGATTTTCACTTTTTGGGAGCGTATAGGGCGGCGGTTTAATCTTTCGCCGCAGGATAAAGACGCATCACCATATGCGTTACCTTACCTGATTAAGGATAAGGACTACCATAGTTATTCCCATTATTCGGCTCATTCCCCGACATGGTTATTCCGCTTGCCGATATTGGCGTCCCGGTAGGGTCCAATACATGCTGAGTAAAACAGGCTTCAATTATGTCAGATTCCGCAAGCGGCGTACCGTCAGACATAACCGCGCTTATGGAAACGTTTTTAGAACGGTCTCCCAAAAGGAGATCAACTTAGTCGCCTTCGGCGCCTTCGCGGTTAAAAATTCTTCATTCTTTTTTTGCCCGTGAGGGAATCAGGGAACCCTGCGCGGGGAGTCCCGGTGGTTAAAATGACGAATACATCTCTTTTATTTTGAAACCAGCTCTGATAATATCAACACATGGAACGCCGTCTTTCGGAATTTTTCACCGGTGAAACTGCCCGTTTGGCTGGTCTGACTGCGCAGGAGGGGGTAGGGGATCCATTAATTACCGGGCTGGAGTACGATTCCCGCAAAATACAGCCGGGTGGTCTCTATTTTGCCCTGCCGGGTCTGCACACCGACGGTCACCGCTACATCGCTGATGCTGCTGCCAGGGGCGCGGCGGTAATTGTGCATGAAGCGGAGACGGGCGAAAAGGCCCCCGGCGTGGTGTACCTGAAAGTGCAAAGTTCCCGTTTTGCCATGTCCCCCATTGCGGCGTCTTTTTACGGTTTTCCTTCCCGGCGGCTTACGGTTATCGGCGTTACCGGCACCGAGGGCAAAAGCACCGTGGTCTACCTTATTTATCAGCTTTTGCGGCTCATGGGGGAAAAGGCGGGATTTTTTTCCACTGTCCAGTACAGCGATGGCGGCGAGCCCCGGTGGAACCCGGAGCACCAGACCACCCCCGAAGCGCCCGCCGTTCAGCGTATGCTTTGGGAAATGGCGGATAACGGATGCCGGTACGCGGTAGCGGAAGCCAGTTCCCACGGCCTTTCGGCAAAGACCAACCGGCTGGGAGATGTGGAGTTTGGGGCGGCGGTGTTTACCAACGTAACCCACGAGCACCTTGAGTTCCACGGTACCTGGGAACAGTACCGGGACGACAAGGCGAATCTGTTCCGCGCCCTGGACAAAAGTCCAGGACTGGACAAAAATCCAGGACTGGACCGTTATGCGCAATTAGATGCGGCAGAAGAATCCGGCAAGGCTGCGCCCTTTGGAGTAATCAGCGCCGATGATAAAAGCGCCGATTATTTCGCCAGGGCAACAACCCAACGGACTGTCCGTTTTAGCGCCAGAGGCAGAGATGCGGATATGGTTCTCAAGGCCATTGAAAGCGGCGAATGGGGCAACTGGTACGACGTATTCATCACCGCCGAAAATGATTCTATCGATATCCGGGACCGGCTGCCTGGCGCCTTCAATGCCGGAAACGTGATGGCCGCTCTCCTTACCGTATCGAATCTGTTGAACATTCCGATTCGTAAAATCGCCCCCCTGACCATTCATTTAAAACCTGTCCGGGGCAGAATGACCGCCATAGATAAGGGCCAGCCCTTTGAACTGGTGGTAGACTATGCCCACACTCCCTCCTCATTCCAGACCATCTTCCCGCCATTGAGAAAACGGCTCGACAAAACAGGCGGCAGAATCATCAGCCTTTTTGGTTCCGCCGGCGAACGGGACACCCAAAAACGCGGCGAACAGGGAAAGATAGCCGCGCTATATTCGGACATCATCATCCTCACCGATGAAGATCCCAGGGGAGAAAAGCCCGAGGATATTCTTGAGGAGATCGCTCAGGGCTGTGAAACAGACCAGGGCTGTGAAACAGACCAGGGCTGTGAAACAGACCAGGGCTGCGCAAAGTTCAAGCGCGGCGAGAATCTGTTCCTCATACCCAACCGCCCCGCAGCAATACGAAAGGCCCTGTCCCTTGCGGAAAAGGGAGACCTTGTGCTGCTTTTGGGAAAAGGCCACGAAAACTCGATCATCTATGCTGATAAGACCATGCCCTATGACGAAATTGTCGAGACGGAAAAAGCGTTAGGTGAAATGAATAAAATTACAGACAGACACTATTTATAAGCGCCCAAAGAAAAAGGGCTGCCCGCTATGGACAACCCCTTTCTTTTTAGCGGCAATAGGACTTGAACCTATGACCGAACGGATATGAGCCGTTTGCTCTACCAACTGAGCTATGCCGCCGCGACGCCGACTGGCGGCGCCGTAAATCTTTTCCTTGCGGCACGCGGCCCGGAGGGACGCCTGACGCCGTGTTTTTAAATATATCCAAAAAGCGCAAAAATGTCAATAATACGTAATAATCCGTTTACCTGCTTACCCAAAAATTGCCAGATATGCCCAGGGGATAAAAATCGCGGGGATAAGATTCGCCACTTTAATTTCCTTGATGCTCAAAAAATTGAAACCTATGCCGGCGATAATGAGACTGCCTACAGCGGACATTTCGCGGATGATTTCAGGGGTGAGGTAGTCGCGGATTGCCAGGGAGGCGAGAACTATGGCGCCTTCATACAGCAGTACCGGCAGGGCGGAAAAGGCGACGCCTATGCCCAGGGACGCGCCGAAGACAAGGGATATGGAGCCGTCCAGTATGGATTTTGCAAACAGGGTTTCATGGTTTCCCTGGAGACCGCTCTGCATGGAGCCGACTATGGCCATTGAGCCGGTGCAGAAAAGGATGCTGGCGGAAACAAAACCTTTGGAAAAGCTGCGCTTTGAAACGGCGGAGTTTTCGGCGGGATTTGGGGCAAGGCCGAGTTTTTTTTCCGCCCACTGGCCGGCGCGGTTCATCCATTTATCAATATTGATGAGTTCGCCGATGATTGCGCCGGCGACCATGCTCATGATAAGGAGGAGTATATGCTCATTTTCCAGGGCACCGCGTATTCCCACAAAAACAATGGAAAGGCCGATGGCCTTTTTGATCAAATCCTCAAAGCGATCGGGAATTCCCCTGATCAAGAAACAGCCTGCCAGAGAACACACAATGACAACCAGGGCGTTAACGATTGGGCCTAACATAATTGCATTGTAGCCCGGAGACTGCGGCTGTGGCAAGGGATCGCGTTTTTTGGCTTAAATTGCATATTCCGTTGTAAATACAACATAATATTTTCTCATTGAGCCCTAAGATTTCACTATCAAGTCAATACGGAGGTATGTAAATGACTAATATGTTTTGTTTTCAGTGCGAACAGACCGGAGGAGGAAAAGGCTGCATCGGCCGGGCCGGGGTATGCGGCAAGCAGGAAAAAACCGCCCTGCTGCAGGATAAGCTTACCGGGGCGCTTGTTACCCTAGCGAAGGTGGGCATGAGGCACGGGGGCTCTGCCAGGACTCATCTTTTGATGATGGAAGGACTCTTCATCACTGTTACCAATGTCAATTTTGACGATGCATTCATCGAGAGAAAAATCGAAGAAGTCAGACGGGAACGGGCGACGCTATACGCAGAAGCTGCCAAATGCGAAGACTTTGACATTGGCGAAGTATGGCAGGCCCAGGAAGATATCCGTTCCCTCAAATCGCTCATTCTCTTTGGAGTCAGGGGTATCGCCGCTTATGCCTGGCATGCGGCGGCGCTGGGTTATACCGATGACGAGGTTAACGCTTTCTTCTACAAGGCTCTGGATGCGGTGGGTAATACTGCCCTTGGCATGGAAGATCTTTTGCCGCTGGTTATGGAAACCGGAAAGGTGAATCTCAAGTGTATGGAATTACTGGACAAGGCCAATACCGAAAGTTTTGGCAATCCTGCGCCGATAAAAGTTCCGATGACCATTGAGCAGGGGCCGTTCATAGTAATCAGCGGCCATGATCTTCATGATCTCAAACTGCTGCTGGAACAGACCGAGGGTAAAGGGATAAATGTCTATACCCACGGGGAAATGCTGCCCGCCCACGCATATCCGGGGCTTAAAAAATTCCCCCACCTCAAGGGAAACTTCGGAACCGCCTGGCAGAATCAGCAGAAAGAATTTGATAATATTCCGGCGCCGGTACTCTTTACCACCAACTGCCTTATGCTGCCCAAAGAAAGTTACCGGGATCGTATCTTTACTACTGCCGTGGTCGCTTATCCTGGCATGGTTCATATTAACGATAAAAAAGACTTTGGCCCGGTGATCAACAAAGCCCTGGAACTGGGCGGTTATGTCTCGGCAAAAGTTATGAGAGGCATCAACGGTGGCACAGAATTGAGTACCGGTTTTGCGCATAACGCGGTATTGTCCCTGGCGGACACGGTAATCAACGCCGTAAAGGCCGGGGCTATTAAACATTTCTTTCTGGTTGGCGGATGCGACGGCGCCAGGCCGGGCAGAAATTACTTCACCGATTTTGTCAAACAAACGCCCCGTGATACGGTGGTACTTACCCTGGCCTGCGGCAAGTACCGTTTCAACGATCTTGATATAGGCGAAATCGGCGGCCTTCCAAGGATCATGGACATGGGGCAGTGCAACGACGCCTATTCGGCTATCAAAGTGGCCCTTGCCCTGGCAGAGGCTTTTGGCTGCACGGTGAACGAGCTGCCCTTGAGCCTGATCATTTCCTGGTATGAACAGAAGGCAGTTTCGGTACTGCTTACCCTGCTGTACCTGGGGATCAAAAACATCCGCCTGGGGCCGAGCCTTCCGGCCTTTGTGTCGCCGGGGGTACTTACATACCTTGCAGAACATTTTAATATCGCGCCGATTACCACGCCAGAGACAGATATGGCGGCGATTTTGCAACATTAGCAGCGCTATACATGGAGTAAAGCCGCAAAGCAGGGGAAGGCTTTGCGGCTTTTTTCCAGCGGGATGCTGACACTCAGGCGCAAAATATGGTATCATGCGGAAAGATGAGCAGCACCGGCAAAAAAAGCGTCTACAATGAAGCGGCGGCATATGTTTTTTTCAAATCCCTTTTTGTCCCGAAACTGCGGCCTGCGTTTTTTCATTGTGTAACATCGATTGTTTTCAATTTTTTCTTCCGTCAATACCGCGCCGCCCTGCTGCCGGGGAGGGTTCCGGTTACCAGTGTGGATCATCCCCTTGATGCAAAGATCCCTTTTGTTCCGGCGTGGGTTACTATCTACCTTGACTTTGTACCATTCTGGGAGCGTATGCTCTCTTTTCTGCTGCACGAATATGGCCGCAAGATTTTTGACAAAGTAAAAGAATTCATCATTTCTATGGGAGACCTCTACGTCTTTGCCACCGGGGTATACCAAAAAAATTTTTCCACTACCCTGCGTCCCTTTTACATTGCCCGGCCCCGTTTCTTTTTAATCCATCTGGCGGACCCGCATCTGATGTGTATTCCCAGCCTTCATGTGATGGTGGTGATCAGAACCTATACCAAATTTGCCGCCATCCTCCGTTCCCTGGGCGATGAGGAACGTTTTGCCCCGCAGATTGAGGAATTGAAACAGGGCGCGCTGACGATTACCCAGGCTATTCTGTTTATAAAACAGCACAGTGTAAACTGTGTTGCCGCAGCGTTATACGCCATTACCTGTTTTGACGCCGAACTTTTTCCGCCTGCAGAAGCCGAGGCTTTTACTGCCCTGCTCTTTGGGGAAGCCCCTGCTTTGGATACAACGCCGGCAGAAACGCTGCCCAATGCCAGGGTGCGTCCCTCGGCGGCGCCAAAGACCAGGCTTTTGCCGGCTGACGCGGCGGAGATCAGGGCCCACATTATCAAACTGTACCGGCGTTTTCTCTCTGAAAAAGAAAATTCAAAAAACTGGGACGAGCCGCTGCTCAATTTCCTGCGGCCACTGCCCCGGAAGAATTAGCCGCTTCCTTAAAAGCTTCCCATAGGTTATCCATGAGCGGCGGATCCGCCTGCACCGTGATCCGTTCGCCGCTTTTCAGCGGATTGGGAAACGAGAGGGAGCGGGCATGAAGTCTGATGCCGCCGTTTTTTTCGCTGCGTTTGGCGCCGTACTTGAGATCCCCCTTAACGTGCAGCCCCGCTTTGGCGAATTGCGCCCGTATCTGGTGATGCCTGCCGGTAACAAGCTCAATCTCAAAGAAGAGATAATTCGTCCCCCTGCCCACAAGCCGGTAGCGGAGTACGGCCTTTTTGCGGCCAGGCCCCTGCTCGTTATACGCAACTGATTTGTTTTTCTGCGTATCAAAACAGAGCCAATGCACAAGCTCGCCTCTTTCGGGGATGGATAAACCACCGGCAGTGGCTTCGGTAATGGCCCAGTAACGTTTTTCCACTGCCGGCGCGGCATTTGGCGGACGGCGGCCTTCGTTGGCAAAGGCGGCGCCCAGCAGGGTGAGGGCGGATTTTGTCCAGGCAAAGATAACGCAGCCGGTTACGGGAACATCAAGCCGGTGCGCAGCAGCGGGCAGGGTGAGGCTTTCAGTTTTCTCGATGGTTGACGCTGCGGGTAACACGGCGGCAAGTTCTTTTGGCAGATCGATCATCCCTTGCCCCGCTCCCTCAACCGCCTCGCCGCTCAATTTATTGACTACTACACAGGCATCGTCTGCATAGAGAATACGGGAAAGAAGGGGCTCCGCAGCCGGAATATTCCGTTCAATGTTATTCGCCATTTATTATATCCATCCTTATTTTTTCAAAAATAATCCGCTCCGCCGCTTCCCGCAGCCTTTCCCGGGAAAGTCTGCCATCGCCAAGGGCCGCCTGAATTGCCCGGTGGGTACGCCGTATGTCCTGGGGCCAGACCAGTACCATGTCAGCACCGGCGGCAAGGGATTGTACGGCCAGAACAGCGGGCGATGTATTGTCCTCGCCGCTTGCGGCTGCCTGGCCGCTTGCAGCTGCCTGGCCGCTTGCAGCTGCCTGGCCGCTTGCAGCTGCCTGGCCGCTTGCAGCGGCCATCGAAAAATCATCGGTGATGATAATGCCTTCAAAACCCAGTTCCTGCCGCAGCCACTCATTCATTATGGGCGCCGACAGGCTGGCAATGTTACCGTCCCTGGCAAGTGCCGCCGTGTGGGAAATCATCAGCGCCCGGGCCTGGCCGCCGCTGATGAGCGAGGCAAAGGGGGCGATCAGCTCATCCAAACCCACCCTGTCAGAGTACAGTGTTGAAGAGAAGCGGTGGGGGTCCTTTCCGGCGCTGCCGGGAAAGTGCTTTGCCACGCAGAGTATGCCGGCCCGTTCCATACCCCGGACAAAGGCCGCAGCCGCAGCGGCGGTAAAGGCGGGATCTGGCCCGTATGAGCGATCTTCCAGAAAAGCTCGGTTGTCTTCGGTAAGGTATTCCGCCACCGGCGCAAGGTTCAAATTAAAACCAAAGGTATTAATTGCAGCGCCGGCGCTGAAACTGTCCGCTTCGATTTGGGCAATGGCCATGTCCTGCCCCTCACGCCGGGAGAGTTCCCAATAGGAGCCGGCAGCCGGTAAGGCTGCAATGCCGGGCATGAAACGGTTCACCGCGCCGCCTTCATGATCAACCGCTACGAAGGGGGGAATACCGGCAGTCTCCGGTGCATCAGTTGTCTTTGCGGCGATGAACCCGGCGCACTCCTCTATCAGGTTTTGTATGGATTCAACATCGGTATCAAGGTTGTATCTGAAAAGAACAATCCCTCCGGCGGGACATTCTTCAAGCAGGGCACGCATATCCCTTCCCAGACGCCCCCTGCCGTCAATGCCGGAGAGGATCACCTGGGCTGTAAGGCGGCGGTCGTCCAGTGAGGCGGCGATTAGGGCGGCCCGGGTTCTGACCGCAGCACGGGCGGCTTCTCTTGCGGCGGTCTCTTGAGCGGCAGCTTCTGCGGCAATAGCGGCATCTCTCGTGGCATCCGCGCCGCCGCTTTTATCAGGGCTTTCGCCAGTGCAGCCGGATAGTGTTGGGAAAAAACACAAGGCCATCACTGAGGTTGCTAAAAACAAACGAATGAAACGCATGGCATACAATATACTCTAATTCGGCGTCTGTCATCCCTGCGCTACCTTTTCATTTGTTGCGGAGGGGTTGGTTGATATAAAAAAGGTACGAATACGTTTACCCGGCATTTGCTGTTAGCCTTGTTTTTCTTTATGCTCTTCTTTCCGGGCCATGTACATGGCAAAAAGTCCAAACAAGAAGAGGGGGATACCAACGCCGCCAATAACTAATAAAAATCCCATAACTTTAGTCCTCACTCATAAAGATAAACCAGATACCGGCCACAAACAAGAGTGCGGCAGCGGCAATTCCAAACACAAAAATCTGAAACTGGTCGATTTCACCTTTCAGAATGCTTCCCAGTATTAGGCTTCCAAATGAGAGTTTACCCAAGTCAAGAAAGACCGTGCCGGTAGTCTCCCATACTCGTTTCCACTTTTTGCTTCTCATACTGGTAGTATACACCAATTCCACAAGAACCTCAAGGATAATTTCTCAACTGTATCATCCCTGGGTCTTTTGATGATATACTCCGGTCATGTCCCTGAACTGGAAAGAGATCAACCTCATCCTGGAAGAACTTGATCTGCCGGGCTCGCAAATTCAAAACGCCGCACAGGGGGCCTTTGATGTGATCGCCCTGCGGGTGCACAAAAAGGGTGAAACCAAAACCATACTCATCGCCCTGAGCCCCGGTGCTTGCCGTATACACGAAACTTTTAGGTCTTTTCCCAAAAGCGATAAACCCCTCCGGTTTGCGCAGTTTCTCAATTCCAGAATCGTGAATGGCTGGATTGAGGAGGCGGAACAGTTGGGGGATAACCGCATTGTACGGCTGGTGGTGCACCGGGGGGAACAGCGTTTCAACTTGTATATCAGGCTCTGGTCGAATGCGGCGAATTGTATTGTTACTGACGAAGCCGGAGTTGTGCTGGACGCCATGCGCCGTCTGCCCAAACGGGGTGAAACCAGCGGCGGCCGTTACGCGCCGGAAGAGGATGCCGGCGGGAAGAATGTGGCAAAGCGGGAATATGAGATTCGGGAGCTGCCCGGCAACGGCTCCGCAGGAGACGACGGTTCCTTTAATGAAAAAATCGACGCCTTTTACGCAGAACAGGGCGGCGCCCTCTCGCTGGAAACGTTACGCGAACAGGCGCGGCGGAACTGCGAGGGCAGCATGGGCCGGATCGGCGCGGCCCTGGAACGGCTGCGCGCCAAAGAAGCGGAGTTTGGCGCTGCGGAAAAACTTCGGGAATACGGAGACATCATCCTGGCAAACATGGGCGCGATACAGCCGGGCGATGCCTGGCTTGAAGCGGAAAATTTTTTCGCCACCGGCGGCTCCCCCGAAACTATCCGCATCAAATTGGATACCCGCAAAACCCCGGCTGTCCAGGCCGAGCACTACTACGAACAATACCGCAAGGCAAAGAAGGGGCTGGCTGAGGTGCAGGCGGAAATAACCGCCGGAGAGCAGGAACTGCGGGAAGTGGAAAGCAAACTGGAGCGGCTCCTGGCGGAAGACAATCCCCTGGTGCTGGCAAAACTCCTTAAAACCGGAGGTCTCAAGGCAAGCCCCGGCCTGGATCAGGACAAAAAACGGCCGGGCCTTTCATTCAGACGCGGCGACTGGCTCCTCATGGTAGGTCGTGATGCCGCCGAAAACGACGCCCTGCTCCGCCGCCACGTCAAAGGCAACGACCTCTGGCTCCACGCCCGGGATTTCCCCGGCTCCTATGTATTCATCAAACAGCGTTCCGGCAAGACCGTCCCCCTGGAAATCCTCCTTGACGCCGGCAATCTGGCTATTTTCTACTCAAAAGGCCGAAACAACGGCGAAGGCGACCTCTTTTACACCCCAGTCAAATACCTCCGCCGCGCCAAAAACGGCCCCAAGGGCCTGGTCATCCCCACACAGGAGAAAAACCTGCACATAAAAGTTGATGAAAAGCGACTTAAAGAGCTGGAATTGTGCCGTATTGAGAAATAATCCTGGCCTTGGCGTATTTTTCAAATTTTCCCATTTTTCCTTGATTCCTGCCCTGGCGCGCATTATCATTAATTAAATGGAAGCAATGGTTGCCCAAAGAGATCTGGTTCGTTCTCCGGTTGTGGGAGGCATATTTTATCCCGATGAAAAGGCCGAGACGCTGAACAGTATCAGAAGTTTTGGGCTGAAACAGGGACAGGGGGGATTTGCACAGGCGATCATTGCGCCCCACGGGGCCTGGGATATTTCCGGCTCTCTTGCAGGTGCGGTTTTTGCAGCGGCAGGGGGCAGGAGCGGCAAAAACAGTCCGTCCAGGGTGGTGCTTTTGGGGCCCATTCATGACCGGGAAGAGGGGCTTTTTCTTTCGGATTCCCATTTTTTCCAGACACCGCTGGGGAATATTCCGGTGGATCAGGAAATTTCCGGGGAGCTTGAATCGTGCAGTCCCCTTTTCGAGATTAACGATATTCCCCATCTGCGGGAACATTCCCTTGAAGTGTTGCTTCCCTTTGTAAAGTATTGTTTTCCCAAAGCGTCCATTGTGCCTATTCTGATGGGCCAGCCCAGGGCAGCGGTTATTTCCGCACTGGCCCATGCCCTCAACATAGTGTTTGAACCGATTCTGGAAGATACCCTGCTGGTGGTTTCCTGCAACCTCTCCAGTGCCGCCAATAAAACCACCGGCAGACTCCTCGCGGTTGAGGCACTGCGGCTCATCACCGGGAAAAATGCCGCCGGACTCAGCGCTGCGGTGCTGGATGGGCGGATCAATATCTGCGGCGGCGCGCTGGTGGCAAGCCTGCTTAAAAGTGGGCTCCTGGACGCAACCGAGCCGTGCCTTACCCCGGGCAGTATGTTCAGCGCCACCGGAGAAGGCAACAACACCGTGTTCTACGGGGCGCTCTCCTTTGAGTGAGGTCAATGGCTTCCCGCACATTTCACCTAACGGCATTATGTATCCTCACCGCTTTTGCAGGAGTCTTTGCTCAGGAGATATCAAACTTTGAAGAGTTCTCGAACTCAGAGTTCTCGAACCTATGGTTCGGTGGTGATTTGATGTTCAGCGCTTTTCAGCACAGCTTTCCTGACAAACTTGGCGAGATGGAATTGCTGAACGGGGACTGGACAATCAAGGCGGGAAACGAAACCTTTTACTGGGCCGGCGGCAGAATACTTCCTGCTGCGGAAAAAGACCGGTTCGATTACAGTCCCCACGAATTTGAAATCTACCCCACGTCCGTCCCTTCCCCGGATATGTACTCAAGCCAGTACATTGAAACCCTGCGTCTGCGGGGCAGCGACGAGACCCGGCGAAGCCGGGAAGATCAGCACCGGGGCTTTCAGGCCATGCTCTATGGCGGCCTTGCCCGCAGGGAGATCGAATCCCGGCTTACCGGCATTGAGTTTCTGGGAAAAAAAATTAACGTCCACCGGGACATCGCCGGGGCCTTGCAGCGCATTGACACCGAAATCCGCAGCGCCGCCGGGAAAGAATCGGCGCAGGGCAGCAGCGAACTTTCGGATTTCATCGCCTCTATCGGGCAGATCGGCGGCTACAACTGGCGGAACATACACGGCGAACGGCGCATGAGCTACCATAGCTGGGGCATGGCCATCGATATACAACCCCAAAAACCCGGCAACAAAGCCATCTATTGGCTCTGGGAACGCGCCCGCAGCGATCAGTGGATGCTGATCCCCCTGGAAGCCCGCTGGAAGCCGCCGGATCGCGTCATTGAGGCCTTTGAGCGGGAAGGCTTTATCTGGGGCGGCAAATGGCCCCTCTACGATAATATGCACTTTGAGTACCGCCCCGAACTCCATGAGCTGAACCGTCTGATAGCCAGGGCGGAAAAGCGCGCCATTAACAACAGGTTTCCGGGGCAGGATCTGCATCACTTGTACCCTGACGGGATTTTGAGAGAATAGGGAAATATCGAGAGTAATGGCGCATTAAGCTCAAGCCGCTTTTTGCCGATAATAAGAGATATGCAGAAGTGTTTGTTTGTTATTACAGCGATTCTCCTGCTTTGCATAACATGCAAATCGCCGGCCCCGCCGCCTGCGCCCGAAGAATCGCCTGTTGCGGCGCTGCAATTTGAGCGTATCCAGGCGGACAGTATCAATCACATTGAGCTTCATTATCGCTTTAAGGCGGAAAATCCCCGTTCCCGGCCGATAAACATTGAAATAAAAAACTGGCAAGGGCTTCTGAACGGGATAGGATTTGACAAAAGTTCCGCCGCTTTACACCTGGATGGAGCCAATGTTGAGGGCACGTATATAAGCGCCGCCCCTGGGACTTCTGTCGAAAAATCACTGGTACTGTATCTGGATATGCGGAATATGCCTTCCAATTACGGGCTCATGAGTGAAGATGAGTATCTGGCACAACTGAACATATCCCTTGATTACCGTTATGCCAACGATACTCCCCTGCAGGGCGCGGTGTCAGTGAGCGCCGCCTTTCCCCGGATCAGGGAACCCCAATTTACGATAACGTCTATTGCCATCATGCAGGCGGAATTGATCAATACCCGCTTTAAAGTCAGCCTGCGTATTGATAACCCCAATATCTTTCCGGTGGCCCTCTCCTCTTTTGGCTACGAACTGTACGGCGAAGGCCGATTCTGGGCTGACGGCGAGGAGCGGGAAGTGCTGTACATCCCCGCCCAAAGTTCCTCAGAAACAAATCTTTTCCTGATGATGAATTTTATCAATATGAAACGCCAGCTTCTGGATGACGTACTCGCCATGCGCCTGGTACGTTACCGTTTTACCGGCGAAGTGGAAGTGGGCACCGGCGTCTCCTGGCTTCCCAGTTTCCACATGGGCTTTGATCGCAACGGGAATTCGGTTGTTTTGAAATAGGGGAAAGGTACTGCCCATCCCTGTTCACATCTCCTCCTTTGCGCTACAATAAGGCTATGCCAACAGTTGACGATAAAAAGATAATTTACACAATGCACCGGGTTTCCAAAAAACACGGAACCAAACAGGTACTCAAGGATATCAGCCTTTCCTATTTTTATGGGGCCAAGATCGGGGTGATCGGCCTGAACGGATCGGGAAAATCGAGTCTCCTCAAAATTCTCTCCGGTGTGGATGCGGAATTTTCAGGCGAGACTTCGGTGAGTCCCGGCTATACCATCGGCTATCTTGAGCAGGAGCCCTTTCTAACGCCGGGTAAAACCGTCAAGGAAATTGTGTCCGAGGGCGCAAAAGAGCTGGTGGAGCTGTTAGCTGAATTTGACAAGGTGAGCGAGGCTTTTGGAGAACCGGATGCCGATTATGACAAGCTCGGTGCAAAGCAGGCGGAATTGCAGGAAAAGATAGAGACTGCCGACGGCTGGAATCTGGATAGCCGTTTGGAATTGGCAATGGAAGCCCTGCGCTGCCCGGCTGGCGATGAAGTGGTGGATCATCTTTCAGGCGGCGAACGGCGGCGGGTGGCACTGTGCCGGCTGCTGCTGCAAAAGCCGGACATTCTGCTGCTGGATGAGCCTACCAACCACCTGGACGCCGAAACCGTGGCCTGGCTGGAGCGGCATTTGCGGGACTATGCGGGTACGGTCATCGCCGTTACCCACGACCGTTACTTTTTGGACAATGTGGCCGGCTGGATTCTGGAACTGGATCGCGGCGAGGGTATTCCCTGGAAGGGAAATTATTCAGGCTGGCTGGAGCAGAAAGAGCAGCGCATGGCTCAGGAAGAAAAGGGCGAAAGCGACCGCCGCAAAACCCTGCAGCGTGAGCTTGAGTGGATACGCATGAGTCCCAAAGGCCGCCATGCCAAGAGCAAGGCTCGCATTACCCAGTACGAAAAACTTTTTCAGGACGATGAGCGGGAGTCTTCCCGTTCGGCAGCCCAGAACAATAAAATTACCATTCCCGCCGGGCCCCACCTGGGCAAACTGGTAATTGAAGCCGCAGGGCTTTCCAAATCTTTTGGCGATAAACTGCTATTTGAACATATGGAATTTACCGTTCCGCCCGGTGCGTGCGTGGGGATCATCGGGCCAAACGGCGCGGGTAAGACCACGCTTTTTAAATTGATCACCGGCGATGAAAAGAGCGATGCCGGCGAGCTGCGGCTGGGCGACAGCGTCAAACTTGGTTATGCGGATCAAATGCGGGCCAGTTTGGACGATAATAAAAGTGTGTGGGAACAGCTTTCAGGCGGGCTTGATCTGATTAAACTGGGGACAGGCCAGGGCGTGCGGGAAGTCAATTCACGGGCCTACTGCGCCTGGTTCAATTTTTCCGGCGGCGACCAGCAGAAAAAGGTGGGCGTCCTTTCCGGCGGTGAGCGGAACCGGCTTAACCTGGCAATGATGCTCAAGGAAGGGGCCAATGTGCTGCTGTTGGACGAGCCCACCAACGATCTGGATGTAAACACCCTGCGGGCTCTGGAAGAAGCGCTGGACAGCTTCGCCGGGGTAAGCCTTGTGATAAGCCACGACCGCTGGTTTCTGGATCGTATCGTTACCCACATCCTCGCTTTTGAAGACGGTGAAGTGATCTGGTACGACGGCAACTGGTCTGAATACGCCGAGTGGCGGCGGGAAAAACTGGGCTCCGCCGCAGACAGCCCCCACCGTTACGTGTATAGAAAACTGGAGCGCTAAATGGGCATTAAAATCAGAACCAATCAACAAATTTATATCATCGATCTTGACGGTGATATAGAACTGGCCGACGCCAATCTCCTGAAAGATCTGGTGATGAAGATGATCGAAAAAAAAGTCGAACGCTTCATCATCAACGCCCAAAATGTTAATTCCATTGATTCAAGCGGTTTGGGCGCATTTATCTTTATTTCGTCAACTCTCAAAAAACTGGGAATGGCTCTGGCCATCGCCAATGTAAAGGGGCCGGTTAAAAATGTTATTGAAAAAACAAAACTTGGCAGCTGCTTCCCCATTTATGAAGAACTGAACGAGGCAATAGAAGCGCTTTCCAAAAATTAAACCTGCCCGGAGAGGAACGAGGCATCGGTGTCGGTAAAGGGTTTGCCGTAGATATATTCAAAGAGAAAGCGCAGGTCTTCAGGGGCCATGTCCAGGAAACGGCAGCCAAAGTAGCCCAGGGAAGTATCCTTGTAACGGCGCACAATTTTCGCAACCGCGTTGACGGTGCGCCTTGGGGTCATAACCTTTATGCTTAATTCGCTGTCTATCAGCAGGGCTGAGGAAAGGCCTGAATGGGGATAGGCAAACAGTATTCCCGAAGCGCTTATGTCAATTACCCTGCCGTCAAAGGGCTCATTTTTCAGCTTGCCCTTTTCAAAGTAACCGTTTACCTTGAGCGAATAGGCCAGCACCTTGGCGAACTGGTACAGGGTATCCAATACGCCGAAATCAAAGGGGAGTTTGCCTTCCTTGTTTATCCAGATATGGATGTAGCCAATCACGTATTCCTGAAACAGCACCGGAATCCACGCATCTGAAAAAATACCGCTTTCAAATTTTCCCTTGATATACCGTGTGCAGGCATCGTCCAGATAAGCCGGATCTACGCCGGTGCTTTCCAGATAACGCTTGAACATTTCATCAACAATGATCCGTTTTTTGGGATAGGGATCGGACTGGGGAAAATTTCCCAGGGTAGAAGGCAGGTACAGGGTCTTGCCTGTTTCCGCCACAATCCGTTCCTCGGCGCTGGAAGGCTTTTGATCCTTAAAAATGATCAGCTTGTATCCGCTGGCGTAATTTTTGATCCATCCGGCCATCTGATCGATAAGCCCTGTAAGGTTGCGGGGATCCAGATCACGAAAAAAATCGCTCAGCGCGTCGTTCTCGTATTCCATAACCTTGGGGAACGAAAGATTGTAACGATCCCCCAAAAAGGTAAACTGCACCTGAAGATCCGAAGGGGTGTTGACCCGTGAGAAAGAGCGGTCCAGATTTTTATAGAACATCTCCGGCGTATCGCAAGTGATAAAATCATCTTTAATAAAATTCACTTCTGCAGTGAAGGTGATCACCTGTCCCCGGTAATCGAACATCAGGTCCATCCTGGCTCTTTGTTTTAGTTTGCTCACAGGCCGGTCAGGACGAAAGATCATCTCGTTCTTGGCGGGTTTGTCCAGGATAAGGATATATTCGGTACGGTCCCGCAGATACATGATGGGAATCTGCTCGTCGTATAACACTTTGAGGAGAAAATCTTTTTCAATTCGCTTTACAGGTGTTGCCATAATGTTTCCTAGAAAAAACGCTCATAAGGTGAAAAATCAATGCGATGCTTTGTCTCCTCATTTTCATTTTCCCGGCTCCGGGCTTCTTCCAGAATCAGTTCGTCAAAGACCCATGCACTGCCCGGTTCAGTTTCCGCCGCCGCCGCTTCTGTAACTATCCCGGGCCTGATAAACAGTTCGCCGGTTATACCCTGCTCCCGCCCGATAAATCGAACCAAAAAAGAAACTGAGCCATCAGGCTCCTCTCTGCCGCTCCCTATCCGGTACGACCTGGGGCTTATGGCGCTTAATGCGCTCAGGTAACTTTCAAGCATCACCGTATTCATGGAGGCAAGGCTGGAAGCGTTCATTGTTCCGGCAGTCAGGGCGACGGCAACCGCACGGGCAAATGAAAAAGCTTCGTCTGAGGCTTCGCCGCGGCCCAGATTCCCAATCACCGTGTCAACCGGATAACGGGGCGCCTCACCGTGCCGGGGACGCATCAGCTCTTCGGGAATCGAGCCTCTGGACATATTGATCTCTGCCCCGGAATTCTGGGCAAAAACCGTTCCGGTGGAACAAAGAATCAATCCAACCAGTAAAAATGATAAAAACCTGATTATTCCGACCTCCATCCTAATTCTAGTATATTTTCATGTTTTATTCTATATTGATAGTTAAATGAGAAAAACTGTTCAGGCTGCGTTAAGCGAGGGTTTTACCGATCCGGTGCGGGATGTACTCTGGGGACATATCTACCTTACCCCCGCCCTGGCTGCGCTGGTTGCCTCCGCCCCCTTTACGCGCTTGTGCCGCATTTTGCAGTTGGGGCCCGTATACCTGGTCTACCCCGGCGCAACCCATACCCGGGCCAGCCACTCCATTGGGGTGTATCATCTGGGCAGGCGGCTTTTGCAAAACCTCGCCGAACGGGGCGCTGCGGCCTGGCTCAGCCCCGAGGGGGTGCATTCTTTTCTCTGCGCCTGTCTGCTCCACGACCTGGGGCATTTTCCCTACACCCACTCCCTCAAAGAACTAACCATGAATTTTGAATCGAACATGAAACAAAGTTTCATGAAACCCCTGCGTTCCCACGAATCCCTGACCGGGGCAATCATCATGGAAGAGCCCATGAAAAGCCTGGTGAAAAACACCGGCGCTGATCCGGCGCTCACCGCCGCCATTATAGACAAGGAACTCGGCGGCAAGGGACTTGACGACAGTGGCAAGGAACTTGACGACAGCGGCAAGGAACTTGACGACAGCGGCGGGGAACTGCGCTTTTACCGGAAACTCCTCTCAGGCTGTCTCGACCCCGACAAACTCGACTATTTAAACCGGGATGCCCGGTACTGCGGTGTTCCCTACGGCGCCCAGGATGTGGATTTTATCCTTTCCCGGCTTTACCCTCACATTGAGAGGGGAGCGGATATCGATTCCCGGCTCATACCCAATGTGGAATCCGTGTTATTTTCAAAATACCTCATGTACCGTACCGTGTACTGGCACCGGCAGGTCCGTTCCGCCACAGCGATGATCAAAAAAGCCCTGCTTGACGGCCTGGAATCCGCTGTACTGGCCGGGGATGATCTGTACGGTTTGGATGACCAGAGCCTTTTTATGCTGCTTCGGGATAAAACCGGCAGCGCCCTGGCCAAAGCCGTTTGGGAAGGCAGAATCTACGCGGTAGCCGCTGAAATTCCTTTTGTGGAGGCGGATCACGCCTGTTTGCGGGACATCCGCAGCCGTTCCCGCTACGAAGAGCAGCTTGCCGCTGAATTGCGGGCCGCCGGCGTTCCTCTGGGCTCCAATGACCTCATCATCGACGTGCCCGAACCTGCTTCTTTTGAGACCGGTCTCTTTGTGCTGGACGAGGATCGTTATTTTGCCGAAAGCTCCAGCGCCTTCAAAGCCGAAACAGTGAACGCCTTTGTGCAAACCCTGTACACCATTCGAATTTTCGTAAACCCCGTTTTTGAGCAAAAAGTAAAGACTTTATCCGGATTGTGTGATATATTGAATAATAGGAAAAAATGGTTACATTTATAGTAAGGACAAAAAACGAAATACTGGCAAGGGAGGCCGGATTATGGACATTCACAACACCACCGAGGACATAGTATTCAGCTCGGTGCAGACTATTTTTGATGAAATACAGAAGGAAGGCAACCCCGAAAAATTCTGTTTTTGCGATCAATGCCGTATGGATACGATTTGTTATGCGCTCAACCGTATTGAGCCCCATTATATTGTTTCAAACCGGGGCTTTACCCGCATGGAGCAGGACGGCATTAAACGCCAGCAGAACGAGGCGGATATAGCCGCCCTTGTGTATAATGGCCTGCGTCTGGTGAATCACAACCAGCGTCCCACCGCCTCCCACGACAGCACCGCCGCCAGGGATGCCGACCATTCCAAGCTCGCCTTTGACATTCCCACCATAGCCGGCCGCCTGTTTGACGGCGTTACCTTCGCCCCCCTGTCGGACATCAAAGTTGAACTCCGCTGCAACGGCGAACTGGTAACCATGCGAAACCGCAACTGGCAAAACCCCTACACCCTGGTTTCCAACACCCCCGGCTCCTTCAGCTTCTGGCCCGCACCGGTCCCCGCCGAAGAAGCGGACATTCACAAAGTATTTGAATATTCCCTCAAAATCGAATCATCTGAATACGAGCCCCTTACCCACTTCTTTAAAATTCCCACAGTCAGCAAAATGCAGATGCCCTTTTCGTATTCACTGGATCGCACCTTTAAGCTGCCGGATCTCTATATGTTCCCGCCGGGAGAAGCGGAGCAGAACGGGTATTGAAATTAGTGCGAGGAGGATACCATGGCTGAATTGAAAGGTTCAAAGACCGAAAAAAATCTGCAAGAGGCGTTTGCCGGGGAATCCCAGGCATACGCCAAGTATCTCTACTACGCATCTAAAGCCGAGAAGGAAGGCTATAGCCAGATTGGCGCCCTCTTTCGGGAAACCGCCGGCAACGAAAAAGAGCACGCCAAAATTTGGTTTAAGCTCCTTCACGACGGCGAAGTTCCCGCCACCACAACCAATCTGAAAAACGCCGCTGACGGCGAACACCAGGAATGGACCGATATGTACGCCGGTTTTGCCCAAACAGCCAGGGAAGAAGGCTTCTCCACGATAGCCGCTCTTTTTGAGATGATAGGCAAAATCGAAAAGGAACACGAGGAGCGTTATCGGAAACTCCTTGCCAATATCGAAAGCGAACTGGTATTTTCCCGGGACGGCGATCAGATTTGGGAATGTGCCAACTGCGGCCACATCGTCATCGGCAAAAAAGCGCCGGAGCTCTGCCCGGTTTGCAAACATCCCCGGAGTTATTTTCAGATCAAGGCGCAGAATTATTAATTCGAAATGTACACAATAAATACGGTAAAAGATAAGCTCGCCCATTATGAAGGTTACAAGGATGACGCTATTATATGTTTTGCTTCTGCCCATACCGAGTTTGTCAAAAAAACAATTGATTGGTTTGTCCCTGAATGTATAAAAAATGATTTTGCAGCATTTATCAAAGATGAACCTCAGGAAGATAAAACTGATAAAATTATTTGGGAAAAATACGAGAAGTGGTTCATTAAAAAATTATGCTTAAAAGATAATTCTATAAATATTGGTACTTCAAGGCGTTATTTTACAAGAGACATTGATTATGCAATAAATGACGATAATATAAAATATAATAAGAAAAATGATAAAATTGAAAACATAAAAAGTAATAAATTTCTTACAGAATTTGCCTACAATAATTTTTATGAAAAGAACAATACTGCGGCATATATAGCCAATAATCAAATTATGGCAATGATTAGCGTAAAAGAAGACGGAGCAATAATGAATAACTTCGCCAACATTCCTGTTTATGATAAAATTGAGTATGCAATACCGTGTTTAAAAAAACTGGCGAATGAATTCAAAATAGTGAACAGAAAAATATATATTGATGTTTATGATTTTGAAGCAGATATGAAGGAACTAGTGAAACAAATGGAAATGGAATGGCTTGGAAATAACTATCATTTTTCATTTGATATAGAATGTAAAAATGTCGATACTATGTTAAAAAAGATAAACGGAAAACAATAAAACAGGCCAAACTGCGTCTAACGATGTTGCTTCAGATCTGCGGTCTAAAATCAAAGATTAGACGGTGCTAAAGCGTCTCGGGGTTTCATTCGCCTGGGTCAGTTGCTACGCTCATTCCCACAGCTCACTCCACCCCCTTTGTAGATGGGGCGAAAGCCCCTTCCTTTCACACCTTTCGGCGCCATCCTTGGCGCCTCA